>DASURV010000040.1:0-35845 GCA_036375455.1 Casimicrobiaceae bacterium
GCGACCGTCACGCCGGGCATGGCGCTGTGGCGCGAGAAGCTCTTCGTGTCGATGTCGAAGAATGCGACGAAGGCGTCGGAGTTCTTCCAGGTTCCGACGAACCGCGTCGTCGAGCTCGGAACCCAGGTCGAGCTCTGAGACGGCGAGAAAAAACGCCGGCACCGGGCCGGCGTCTTGCAGCGCGCGCTGCGCCAAGGGTTACTGGAGCGTCAGCATCTGCGTGCGCATCGTCTTGAGCGCCTTGCTCTCGATCTGGCGGATCCGCTCGGCGGATACGCCGTACTCGTCGGCGAGCTGCTGCAGCGTGGCGGTCGAATCATCCTCGCGCAGCCAGCGCGCCTCGATGATGCGGCGGCTGCGGTCGTCGAGCTTCGCCATCGCAGTGTGGAGGCCCTTGCTGCGGTTGGCCGCGGTCTCCGCGCGCTCGAGAATCTGCGCCGGCTCGTCGTCCGAATCGGTCAGGTACGCGATCGGCGTGACCGTTTCCTCGTCACCCGGCGTCGGATCGAGCGCGACGTCGCTGCCCGAGAGGCGCGTCTCCATCTCGAACACCTCCTCCGGCTTGACGCCGAGGTGCGCCGCGATCGCTTCGGCCTCGGCCTGCGTCAGGGCCGCGGACGAGCGCTTCATGCTTCGCAGGTTGAAGAAGAGCTTCCGCTGCGCCTTCGTCGTGGCGATCTTCACGAGGCGCCAGTTGCGCAGCACGTATTCGTGGATCTCCGCCCTGATCCAGTGGAGGGCGAACGAGACGAGCCGCACCCCGCGCTCGGGGTCGAAGCGGCGCACCGCCTTCATCAGCCCGATGTTGCCTTCCTGGATCAGGTCCGCCTGCGGCAGCCCATACCCCAGGTAATTGCGGGAGACCGCGACGACGAGCCGCAGGTGCGACAGGACGAGCTGCCGCGCCGCGTCGACGTCCTCGTGCTCCTTCCAGCGCCGACCGAGGCTGGTTTCCTGCTCGGCCGTGAGCAGGGGAAACCGGTTCACCGCCTGGATATAGTGATCGAGGCTCCCGAGCGAGGCCGGGGTCGGAAACGCCAGCGCACTACCAGTCATTCAGTTCTCCTTTCCCAAAAGCGGCCGGACCGAATCTATTCGGACTGCCGGACATTTTAGCACTCGTCCTATGAGAGTGCTAACGGGTCAAAAGTTCCCGACTGTTTTAGTCGGGTATAGTGCAGAGACCAAATGGCCCTCGTCGGGTTGACCCTTGCGAGCGGCCACAAGTTCTCCGGGGGCGGCCGAGCCCATGACCGGCTGAGTGAGTGCTCGCAGCCATGGCGGGCCGCGCAGACCTATAACTTCGCTGGCGCTTAGTCGGTCTCGGCCGGCGGCAGCAGCGCATCGACGAACTCGTCGGCCCGGAACGGCCGCAGGTCGTCCAGACCCTCGCCCACCCCGATGAAGCGCAGGGGGATAGGGTGCTGGCGGGCGATCGCGGCGACGATGCCTCCCTTCGCGCTGCCGTCGAGCTTGGTCAGGATCAGGCCGGTCAGGCCGATGGCCGCGTCGAAGGCGCGGACCTGGGCGAGCGCGTTCTGGCCGGTGTTGGCGTCGAGCACCAGCCAGACCTCGTCGGGCGCCCCTTCGCGCGCCTTGCCGAGGACCCGCTTGATCTTCGAGATCTCTCCCATCAGGTTTCCCTGCGTGGGCAACCGCCCGGCGGTATCGGCGAGCACCACGTCGATGCCGCGGCTCGCGGCCGCGCCCACCGCATCGAACACGACCGCGCCCGGATCCCCGCCCGCCTGCTGGATCACCGCGACGTTGTTGCGCTCGCCCCATGCGGACAACTGTTCCCGCGCCGCGGCGCGGAACGTGTCGCCCGCCGCGAGGAGCACCGACAGCTCTCGCTGCTGCAGCCATTTGGCGAGCTTGCCGATCGACGTGGTCTTGCCCGCCCCGTTGACGCCCGCGAGCAAGATGACGAACGGTCGCGGTGCCGCGCCGATCGTCACCGGCACTTCCAGCGTCCGGACGAGATCGGCAAGCGCGGCGCGCAGCAATGCGCGCGGATCCGCGTTTTCGCCGGCGCGACGGTAGCGCGCCCGCAACTCCTCGAGAAGGTGGCCGGTCGCCTCCACGCCGACGTCGGCCATCAGAAGCGCCGATTCGAGCTCTTCGAGCGCCTCGTCGTCGAGGACCCGGCGGCGGAACACGCCGGAAAGCGCTCCCGCGAGCTTGTCGCGCGACAGCCCGAGGCCGGCCTTCAGCCGCTCGGTCCACGATCGCCTCTCGCCGGGCGAAGCGCCGGCGTCGCCGGCGGGCGCTGTAGGGCTCGGGGGCGTTTCGACGGCCGGAGCGCTCTCGGTCGGCTCGCGCGCGGGTTCGACCGGCGCGGCCGGTTTATCCTCGGGCTTGCGTCGGAAAAGATCGAACATCGGAGGGGTAGGGACGCGCGGACGAAGCCGATGGACGCCGCGCGCGAAAACTGGGATTCTACCCGGCCCGTCGGACGCAGGCGCTTTGCGGTTTGCCGGCGTCTTTTCCTCGAGCGTGGCAGCCTCCCATCGAGTACGGATCATCGGCGGCCGCCATCGCGGCCGGACCGTGCGCGTCCCGGACGCACCGGGCGTTCGGCCCACCCCCGACCGGGTGCGCGAGACGCTCTTCAACTGGCTCGGCCAGGACCTGTCGGGGGCGGCGACGCTCGAACTGTATGCCGGGACGGGTATCCTGACGCTCGAGGCGCAATCGCGGGGTGCGGCGCTGTCGGTGGTGGTCGACCGCAATCCGATGCTCGTGCGTGCGTTGCAGGACGCCGCCCGCGCGATCGGGATCGCGGCAGTCGAGGCGCATGCCGAGGACGCCTTCCGCTATCTCGCACGCGAATCGCGGCGCTTCGACGTGATCTTCCTCGATCCGCCGTTCGCCGACGATCCGTGGCGCGAGCTCTTCACCATGCTCGCGGCGCGTCTTGCCGAGGGTGGCTGCGTGTACGCGGAAGCGGGTCGGACGCTCGAGCCGCCGCAGGGCTGGCAAATGCTGCGGCGCGCGAAGGCGGGGCACGTGCATTATCATCTGCTCGCCCCCGCGGAAACGGTCGCCAAACCATGAAAGTCGTCTATCCGGGCACGTTCGACCCGTTCACGCGCGGCCACGAGGACCTGGTGCGTCGCGCGGCGAGGCTGTTCGACGCCGTGGTCGTCGGAATCGCCGACAGCGCGGCCAAGCATCCGTTCTTCTCGACAACCGAGCGCATCACGATGGCCCGCGAGGTGCTGCGGCCGTACGCCAATGTCGAGGTGCTCGGCTTCTCGTCGCTGCTGATGGAATTCGTCAGCGCGCAGGGCGCGCAGGCGGTCATGCGGGGACTGCGCGCCGTTTCCGACTTCGAGTACGAATTCCAGATGGCGGGGATGAACCGCAACCTGTATCCGGACGTCGAAACCATATTCCTGACTCCGGACGAGAAATACATGTTCATCTCGGCGACGATCGTGCGCGAGATCGCGCGCTTCGGCGGCAACGTCTCGAAGTTCGTGCACCCGCACGTCGCCGAGTGCCTGCGCCGCAAGGCGGGGCGCTGACGGAGGTCACCCGCAGCGGGGTTTCGCAAAAGGCATGGCACTGATCATCACCGACGAGTGCATCAACTGCGACGTCTGCGAGCCGGAGTGCCCGAACCAGGCGATTTCGCAGGGCCCGGAGATCTACGAGATCGATCCCGCGAAATGCACCGAATGCGTCGGGCATTTCGACAAGCCGCAATGCCGCGAGGTGTGCCCGGTCGACTGCATCCCGGTCAATCCGGATTTCGTCGAAACCCGCGGCGAGCTGCGGCTCAAGTACGAGGCGCTGATGCGGGCGAAGGCCGGCCGGGAAACCGCCTGAGGGATCGTGCGCGCGCGAGTTGCGGGCGCGCGGCTCAGGCGTTGGCGGCGAGCGGGAGCGGCTCGGGCGCCTCGATGATGATGTCCACTGCGGTCACCTGCTGTCGCAGCCCGTCGCGCTGCGTCTCGAGCGCTTCGCGCGCCTGCTCGAGCTCCACGATCCGGTTCTCGAGCTCGTCGCTCGCGCGATGGATCCGGCGGATGCTGTCGAGCCGCCGGCGAAGCTGGATGTGGTGCTCGCGCACCTGGGTTTCGAGCGGTGACATCACCGCCTTCAGCCACCCTTCGACATCGCGGTTCGCCACCTTGTAGATGTGGCGCGCGCGCGAGGCGACCGTCTCGAAGAACTGCTTCATCAGCGCGTACTTGGCCTTGCTGACCATGTTCCAGAGCGTGTTGAAGTGCGTGTTGTACGCGCGCTCCATCCGCTCGATCTCCTTCAGGTACTTCAGCACCGAGAACTGCGGCGGCACGTAGACCTCGAGCCCGTGCTCGTGCGCGAAGCGCGCGTACATGCCGCGCATCAGATCGTGGATCTCCGCCGCCTGGCGTCCGGCCTGGTCGAAGTTCGCGCGCAGCCGCGCGAAGAATGCGCCCATCGCCTCGCGCAGGCCCTTGGTGAACGGGCTGTCCTCGATCCGCTGGCGCGTGCGCGCCGCGTTGTCGCGCAGCGCGGAGAGCCCGATCACGTCGAAGAGGTCGTTCGTATGCTGGGTGAACACCGTGCGCAGCGCCGTGTAGCGCGCGAGCCCGCGCTCGAACAGCTCCTTCTCCTCCTTGACGCGCGCCATCATGTGCTCGACGACGTCCTCGTTCTTGCCGCGCAGCGCGGTGAGCTCCGCGAGCTGCTCGCCGATCCCCGAGGCGCGCGCGTCGAGAATCGCGCGGATCGATGCCGTCATGTCGCGGATCTCGGTCTGCGTCGCCGCGCCGACGAGCTCGCGCTTGGCCGGAATCAGCTTGCGCGACAGCGACTGCTCGAGCACCGGAAGCCGGCTTCGCGCCAGCAGCGCATCGTCGCCGTTCACCTTCGCGAGCAGCGCCTTCTGCGCGGAGACGGCGAATACCTGCGCCGGCGAGATGCCGAGCAACGAGGCGCTCGCCTCGACCTGGCGATCGATCTCGGCATTGACGTCGACGTCCTCCTTGAGATCGTCCCAGAGTCCGTCGATCTTGTTCAGGATCACGAGCCGCGCGGCCCGCGTCGCCCCATCCTCCCCGGCCAGATGATCGTTCCACACGTCGAGATCGGTCTTCGTCACGCCGGCGTCGGCGGCGAGCAGGAACAGGATCGCGTGCGCGCTCGGCAGCAGGTTCAGCGTGAGCTCCGGCTCGGTGCCGATCGCGTTCAGCCCCGGCGTGTCGAGGATCACGAGACCCTGCTGCAGCAGCGGATGCGGGAAATTGATGATCGCGTGGCGCCAGCAGGGTATGTCGACGCTGCCCTCGTCGCCCCGCTCGAGCACGGCGAGGATGTCCTCGTCGCGGTCGCTGAACAGTCCGTACTTGCGCGCGAGCGCGATCGGGACGCGCTTGACCTGCGACACCCGCGCGAGCGCCTCCGCCATCCGGTCGGCGGCGCCGAGATCCAGCGGGAACGTCACCCATTCGTCGGCGTACTGCTTGAATTCCGTGACCGTCGCATCGTTCAGCCGCGTCTCGATCGGCAGCAGCCGGATCGACGGCGGGCGCGACGGATCGTGCAGAAGCTCCGTCGGGCACATCGTCGTGCGCCCGGCCGACGACGGCAGCAGGCGCTGCCCGAAGTCGGCGAAGAAGATCGCGTTGATCAGTTCGGACTTGCCGCGCGAGAACTCGGCGACGAACGCGACGACGAGCTTGTCGTGCTGCAGGCGCTCGAGGAGCTGCTGGACCTTGACGTCGACCTGGGCGTCGGCGAGATCCTGCTGCTGCAGCCATCCGTGGAGCGAGGAGATGCCGGCCGAGAGCCGGCGGCGCCAATCGGCGTACGCTTCGAAGCGGGCGGCGAGGTCGCGCGAATGATTCATGCCGCCCCTGGGCGTGGGTCGTGGTGGCTCTTCAAATTGATGGCGCCGCCAATGAGGCGGGCGAAGCACAAGTCGTGCCGCTCGCAGGGCGACGGACGAGGGACAACGGGCGAGGGGACGGGGATCGCGGCATGGATCGCGCGGAGAGAGGGGCGAGCGCTCACGCTCGTCCGTCCCGGCGTGCCGTACGTCGGGGCCCGATGCGCCGCCGCGCCGTGCGCCGTCCGCTCCTGCCGCCCAAAGGCAGCCGGCGCGCGGGTCGTGCAGAGGCTCCCTAGGCGATCCCTAGGCGCGCTGGCAGCGCGGGCAATAGAACGACGAGCGCTGGCCGATGCGGAGCTGGCGCACCGGTGTGCCGCAGGCGCGGCACGGGTCGCCCTCCCGGCCGTACACGAAGTAGTCGAGCTGGAAATACCCGGCGGCACCGTCGGATCCGACGTAGTCGCGCAGCGTGCTGCCACCCTTCGCGATCGCGGCGCGCAGCACGTCCCGAACGGCATCGACGAGCGCGGAGAGGCGCGCCTTCGACACCCGGTTCGCGCGCGCCGTGGGCCGTATGCCGGCCCGGAACAGCGCTTCGTTCGCGTAGATGTTGCCCACCCCCGTGACGATGCGACGGTAGCGCAGCAGCGTGCCGTCGTCGAGGACGATGTCGACGTGGTCGTGCTTGCCGCGCGGCGGGCGGTCGCGAAAGACGCGCAGCGTTCCCGTCATTCCCAGATGCACGAGCAGCGCGGCCGCGCCGAGATGGAACAGCAGGTACTTGCTACGGCGGTCGACGCGGTCGATCGTGCGCCCGCGGATGCGCGCGGCGAGATCGGCGGGAACCGGCCAGCGCAACCGCGGGTCGTACACGTCGATCCGCACCACGCGACGTCCCGCCACATGCGGCGCGATCCCGCGCCGGGTCGTTTCGACTTCGGGGAGTTCAGGCATTGCCGGAGGTCCGCGCGGCGCTCGTCGCCGGAATTCGGCGGCCGGTCGGGGCATCGCGGGCGGCGTTTGTGAGCGCCGTCACTATAGCTTAATCTAGCGATGACGCGGGCCGACGGCCCCGTCCGCAGGACCGAGAATCGATCGATGATGTCCCGCTTTCCCGCGCGAGCCGTGCTCGCCGCCGTCTGTCTTGCAATGGCCGCATATGCGCACGGGCAAGCGGGCGATTCCGCGAACGCGCCGGCCGCTTCCGTCGCGCTGTCCCCGTCACCCGCCGAGCCGGATCTCACGGCCGATCTCTTCTATCGCCTGCTGCTCGGCGACGTTGCGCTTCAGCGCGGGGACCTGAAGGTTTCCGCCCGCGCCTTTCTCGAGGCGGCGCGCTCGACGAACGATCCCCGCCTCGCCAATCGCGCAACGGAGATCGCGATCGCCAGCCGGGATCGCCCGCTCGTGCGCGATGCGGCCGAGCTGTGGTCGCGGCTCGATCCGCACGCCGAGCGGCCGAAGCGGGTGCTCGCCGCCCTCGAGGCGGACAAGGGAGGCGGCGGCATCCCGAGCGGCGTTGCGAGCGAGGAGCTGCGCTCGCGGATCGAGCGCGTGCTCTCCGAGGCCGCGCTCTCCGGTCCCGGGGTCGGCGACGTGTTCATGCAGCTCAACCGGCTCTTCTCGCAGCAATCGGACAAGCGCGCGGTCCTTTCGCTCGTCCGCGACGTGGCGAAGCCGTATCCGAAGACCCCCGAGGCGCATTACGCGATCGCGCTCGCCGCCTTCGGCGTAGGACCGGACGATGCGCCGAGCACGCGGGAGGCGCGCGAGGAGATCGACCAGGCGCTGGCGTTGCGCCCCGACTGGGAGCGCGCCGCCGTCCTGAAGAGCGAGATCGTCGAGCGCGAATCGCCGGCGGAGGCGACGAAGTGGCTCGAGTCGTTCGTCGGCGCGCATCCGGAGGCGAAGAGCGCCGCCGGCGCGCTTGCGCAGCAGTACGTCGAGCAGCGGCGCTTCGCGGATGCGCGCGCGTTGATGCAGCGATTGTGGGACCGCGAGCCGGGCTCGCGCGACCTGCAATTCGCCGTCGCGTCGATCGCGCTGCAGATGAAGGACTATCCGGAGGCCGAGCGCCTGCTGCTCGAGTTGAAGACGGCCGGCTATGGCGAGCCGGGCGTGATCGACCTCTATCTCGCGCAGGTCGCGGAAGAGACGAAGCAGTACGAAAAGGCGATCGAGCGGTATCGGCTCGTCACCGACGGCGATCGTGGGTGGCTCGCAAAGCTTCGGGTCGGCGCGATGTACGGCAAGCTGGGCCGGCTCGACGAAGCCAGGCGATGGCTCGCGGGTCTCGATGCGGTCACGCGCGAGCAGAAGATCCAGGTGAAGCAGGCGGAAGCGCAGGTGTTGCGCGACGCGGGTGACGACGCCGGCGCGTATCGCGTGCTCGCGCAGGGACTCTCGGACCACCCGGACACGCCCGACCTGATCTACGACCTCGCGATGGTCGCCGAGAAGCTCGACAAGATCGACGAGGCGGAGACGCGGCTCAAGCGCCTGGTCGAGCTCAAGCCCGACGATGCGCAGGCGCTGAACGCGCTCGGCTATACGCTCGTCGACAGGACGCCGCGCACCGACGAGGGGCTCGCGTTCATCGAGCGCGCCCACAAGCTCGCCCCGCGCGACCCCTTCATCCTCGACAGCCTGGGCTGGGCGCTCTACCGCAAGGGCCGTCTCGACGACGCGGAACGCTATCTGCAGCAGGCGCTCGACGGCCGGCCGGACGCCGAAATCGCCGCGCACCTGGGCGAGGTCCTGTGGCGCAAGGGCGAGCGCGACAAGGCGCGGGCGCTGTGGAAGGCGCAGCTCGACTCGAACCCGGACAATGCGGTGCTGAAGGAGACCGTGAAGCGGCTCACGCCTTGACGGCGCCGCTCCTCGGGCGCGCCTTCGCGATCGTCTGCACGGCGTTCGCGGCGGGCTGCGCATCGCTCCCGCCGCCTCCTGCCGCCGAGGCCCCGGTGAGCGCGGTCGATCAGCCCTTCTCGATCGGCGGCCGCATCTCGGCGCGCCGCGGCGACGCCGGCGTCGCCGGCTCGTTCACGTGGACGCACGACGCGCAGCGCGACGCGATCGACCTCGCTTCGCCACTCGGGCAAACGCTTGCGCAGCTCGAAGGCGACGGGCGCAAGGTGACCGTGCACCTCTCCGACGGGCGCGTCGAGACCGCGCCCACGTGGGCGGCGCTCACCGAGCGGGCGTTCGGCGTCACGATTCCCGTCGATGGGCTCGCCTGGTGGATTCGCGGTCTGCCGCGTGCGGGCATCCGCTACGGCATCGAGCGCGACGCTTCCGGACGCGTCTCGCTGCTGCGCCAGGAGGGCTGGGAGGTCGTCTATACGTATTCGGACGCCGCCGCGCGCGAGCCGCTGCGCATCGCGCTGCAATACCCGGGGACCGCGCCGATCGAGGTGCGCGTGGTCGTCGACCGCCGCGGTCCATGACGCCCGCCACCCTCACCGTTGCGGCGCCGGCCAAGCTCAACCTCTTCCTTCACGTGACCGGCCGCCGCAGCGACGGCTATCACACGCTCGAATCGCTGTTCGTGCTGATCGATCTCGCCGACTCGATCGAGCTCGTCGATCGCGCGACCGGTGCGATCGCGCGCGCGCGCGCCGTGCCGGGTGTTCCCGACGGCGACGATCTTTCGCTGCGGGCCGCGCATGCGCTGCGCGAAGCGGCGGGCGTGCAGCGCGGCGTGTCGATCCGGCTCACGAAGCGCATTCCGCTGGGTGGGGGGCTCGGCGGCGGCAGCTCCGATGCGGCCAGCGTCCTGCTGGGGTTGAACCGGCTCTGGTCGCTGCGGCTTTCGCGTGTCGAATTGATGCGCATCGGAGCCGGCCTCGGCGCCGACGTCCCGTTCTTCCTCGGCGGCGGGGCGGCGCTCGCGCGAGGCGTCGGGGACGAGCTGACGCCGATGTCGATCCCGCCGCTGTGGGTCGCGCTCGCGATGCCTCGCGTCCACGTGCCGACCGCCGCGATCTTCGCAGCGCTTCGATTGACACGTCCTGCGCCGTCGGACAAAATAAATGTCTTTTCCGAAGGTTACGGACACAACGATCTCGAGGCCGCCGCGGCTGCGCAATTTCCGCAGGTGCGCGAGGCCGTGCGGGCGTTGCGGCGAGCGTCTCCGCTTGCACGCATGACGGGCTCGGGGGCGTGCGTGTTTGCACCGTTCGCGGCGGAGCGGGACGCACGGGCGGCCATCGAGCATCTGCCGGCCGGAACGCCCGGATGCGTCGTCCGCGCGCTCGACGCGCATCCGCTCGCGTCGCTCGCGTAACCGTCGGACGGGTCCGGTGGCGGACCGCGAAAGAGGATCGCAGGTTTCCGCTGGGGAGTCGCCAAGTTGGTTAAGGCACCGGATTTTGATTCCGGCATTCGAGGGTTCGAATCCTTCCTCCCCAGCCATTTTCCTTTTCGATGATCGGGCAGACTGTCGCGACGGCAGCCTGCCCGATTGGTGTCATCCGCCGCGAAACGCGCGCAGTGCGCGCCGTCCGCGCGGGTCGCTGACCCGCCCCCCTCCCACGTCCACCGATGGCCTTCGAGCGCATGCGCATCTTTGCCGGTAACGCCAACCCGAAGCTCGCGGAGGCCGTGTGCCGGCACCTCAACATCAGCCTCGGCCGCGCGGTCGTGGGGCGCTTCTCGGACGGCGAGGTGATGGTCGAGCTGCTCGAGAACGTGCGCGGTCGCGACGCGTTCGTGCTGCAGTCGACCTGCGCGCCGACGAACGACAACCTGATGGAAGTCCTCGTGATGGTCGATGCGCTGAAGCGGGCGTCGGCCGCGCGCGTCACGGCGGCCATTCCCTACTTCGGCTACGCGCGCCAGGACCGGCGGCCGCGCTCGGCGCGCGTGCCGATCACCGCGAAGGTCATCGCCGACATGCTGACGACGGTCGGCGTCAACCGCGTGATGGTGATGGATCTGCACGCCGACCAGATCCAGGGCTTCTTCAACATTCCGGTCGACAACATCTACGCGACGCCGGTATTGCTCGGCGACCTGTGGAAGCGCAACTACGACAACCTGCTCGTCGTCTCGCCCGACGTGGGGGGCGTGGTGCGCGCCCGTGCCATCGCGAAGCGTCTCGACTCCGATCTCGCGATCATCGACAAGCGGCGTCCCAAGGCGAACGTCGCCGAGGTGATGAACATCATCGGCGACGTCGACGGACGCACCTGCGTGATCATGGACGACATCGTCGACACCGCAAACACGCTGTGCAAGGCGGCGACCGCGCTCAAGGAGCACGGTGCGCAGAAGGTGGTCGCCTATTGCACGCACCCGGTGCTGTCCGGCGGCGCGGTGCCGCGCATCGCCGCGTCCGACATGGACGAGATCGTCGTCACCGACACGATCCCGCTGTCCTCCGAGGCGCAGGCCTGCGCGAAGATCCGGCAGCTTTCCTGCGCGCAACTGCTTGCCGAGACGATGACGCGGATTTCCAACGAGGAGTCCGTTTCCTCGCTCTTCACGGAGTGACCCGATGGCCGAATCGATCGCCCCGGACCTCGCCGGCAAGTCGGTGCTCATCACCGGCGCGTCGACCGGCATCGGCGCCGCGGCGGCGCGCGCGTTCGCGCGGGCCGGTTGTCGCGTCGCGATCCACTACAACGCCAGCCTCAACCGCGCCGAGGAGGTCGCCGCGGACGTGCGCTTCGCAGGCGCCGAGGCGTTCCTCGTCGGCGGCGATCTGCGCACCTCCGCGAAGGCGCGCGAGATCGTCGACGCCGCCGCCGCGCATTACGGCGGCCTGGACATCCTGATCAACAACGCGGGCGGGCTCGTGCAGCGCGTGCCGATCGCGGAGATCGACGACGCATTCTTCGACGCGGTCATCGACCTCAACGTGCGCTCGCTCGTCGCAGCGTGCGCGGCCGCCGTGATGCACATGCGCAGGGCCGGCCGCGGCAGCATCATCAACGTGACGTCGATCGCCGCGCGTCTCGGGGGCGGCACCGGGGCCGTCATGTACGCGGCGGCGAAGGGCTTCGTCTCGACGTTCACGCACGGGCTCGCGAAGGAAGTCGTCAAGGACGGCATTCGCGTGAACGCGGTCTCGCCCGGTGTCATCGCGACGCCGTTTCACGAGCGCTACTCGACGCCGGCGATGCTCGAGTCGTTCAAGGGTGCGATTCCGATGAACCGGCTGGGCACCGCCGATGAATGCGCCGGTGCGTTCCTGTATCTCGCCTCCGATGCGCTGTCCGCATTCGTGACCGGGCAGATTCTCGAGGTGAACGGCGGGCAGGTGATGCCGTGAGCGGGCTCGCCGAAGTCGCGCAGGCGTTGCGTTCGTTGCATCGCGCGCTCGCCGAGCGTGCCCGGCGCGATGTCGAACAGCAGCGGCATGCGGTGCTCGGCGCCGGCGAATGGCTGCAGCTCCTGACGAGCGATCCCCGATTCGCCTGGCTGCGTTCGCTGTCCGAGCTCGTCGTCGATCTCGACGTCTTCCTGGAGGCCGATCCCGCACCCGCCGACGACGATGCGGCCGCGGTGCGCGGCGAGATCGAGCGGCTGCTCGCGCCCGCGGCCGCCGGGGAATTCGCCGAGCGCTATTGGCCCTACGTCCATGACGACCCGCACGTCGCCATCGCGCATGGCGAGGTGCGCCAGGCGATCGGGCGCCTGCCCGAGGCGAAGGACGTCGACGAAGCCGATGCGCTGCACGCCCGGCATCGCTGGGCCGAGGCGCGGCGGCACCGCGCGTGAGGCGGCCGATTCCGCTATAATTTGCGGTTTTCGTTGCGCCGCGGCGTTTCGTTGCCGGGCCGCAGCGCCGACCATGGCGGACGACCGGCTTCGATCCCGGAAGGCCGCAGACACGAGGAAGGAGTCGCCAACATGGCCACGATCGAATTCACCGCATTTCCCCGCGCAACCGAAGGACGCGGCGCATCGCGCCGCATGCGTCGCCACGGCAAGGCGCCCGGCATCGTCTACGGCGGGTCGGCCAGGCCGCAGCCGATCGAGCTCGATCACAACGCGCTGATCCACGCGCTGCGCAACGAGGCGTTCCACTCGTCGATCCTGACGATGAAGCTCGACGGCGCATCGACGAAGGTGCTGCTGCGCGACGTCCAGATGCATCCGTTTCGCCCCGAGGTGCTGCACGTCGACTTCCAGCGCATCGACGAGGCGCGCCGCATCCACATGAAGGTCCCGCTGCACTTCGTGAACGAGGGGGTGTCGCCGGCCGTCAAGACGCAGGGGGCGATCGTGAGCCACGTGATGACCGAGATCGACATCTCGTGCCTGCCGAAGGATCTCCCCGAATTCATCGAGGTCGACCTCTCCGGCCTCGATACGGCGCACTCGCTGCACGTGTCGGGCGTCGGGCTGCCGCCGGGCGTGAAGGTCGTTTCGCACCGCACCGGAGACCCGGTCGTCGCAACGGCGGTCGTTCCCAAGGCGGTCGTCGAAGCCGAGGAGGAAGCGGCGGTGCCCGCCGAGGGCGAGGCAGCAGCGGCGGCCGCGCCGGCTGCCGAGGTCAAGCCCGCCGAGGCGAAGGCGGAGGACAAGGGGGCTGGCAGGAAGGAAGCCGGCAAGGACGAGAAGAAGAAGTAGCCCGCTCCGGAACGCCGACGCCGAAATGGCCCCGCCGAGCCGGGGGGCCTGCGCGCTTTCGATGCATGCGCGTGACGCCGCGCGGGCCCGCGCGGTCTTGCCTTGGGAAACAGAGTCGCCGATGCCAACTCCGATACGGCTGGTCGCGGGTCTCGGCAATCCCGGCCGCGGTTACGCCGCCACGCGCCACAACGCCGGGTTCTGGTTCGCCGATGCGCTCGCGGCGAAGCTCGGCGCCTCGTTTGCGCACGAATCGAAGTTCACCGCCGAAATCGCCCGGGCGGGTGACATCCGGATCTGCAAGCCGATGACGTTCATGAACCTCTCGGGCCGTGCCCTCGCCGCGATCGCGCGCTTCTTCGGCATTGCGCCCGACGCGCTGCTCGTCGTGCACGACGAGCTCGATCTGCGCCCCGGCGAAGCGAAGCTGAAGCTCGGCGGCGGCGTGGCCGGTCACAACGGGCTGCGCGACATTCACGCCCACCTCGGAAGCGCGGACTTCTGGCGGCTGCGCCTCGGCATCGGGCATCCGCGGGACTCCGCGCTGCCCGAGCGCGAAGTCGTCGACTACGTGCTGAAGCCGCCCGACGCGGACGACCGGAAGGCGATCGAAGCGGCAATCGAGCGCGCGCTCGACGCGTGGCGCGACATCGCCGCCGGCGACATGGAGCGCGCGATGATGACGCTGCACACGAAGCCCCGCGAAGCGTCGGGCGCGCAGGGCGGGACGGCATGAGCCTCAAGTGCGGCATCGTCGGCCTGCCGAACGTCGGCAAGTCGACGCTGTTCAACGCGCTCACGAAGGCGGGTATCGCCGCGGAGAACTATCCGTTCTGCACGATCGACCCGAACGTCGGCATCGTCGAAGTGCCCGATTCCCGGCTCGGTGCGCTCGCCGCGATCGCGAAGCCGCAGAAGGTGATCCCCGCGACGGTCGAGTTCGTCGACATCGCGGGGCTCGTCGCAGGCGCCTCGAAGGGCGAGGGCCTCGGCAACCAGTTCCTCGCCAACATCCGCGAGACCGATGCGATCGCGCACGTTGTCCGCTGCTTCGAGGATCCGAACGTCGTCCACGTCACGGGCAACGTGAATCCGATCGCGGACGTCGAGACGGTCAACACCGAGCTCGCGCTCGCCGACCTCGCAACCGTCGACAGGCAGATCGGGAAGATCGAGAAGGTCGCGCGCGCCGGGGGCGACAAGGAGGCCCAGCGCACCCTCGCCGTGCTGTCGAAGGTGCGCGCGGCGCTGAACGAGGCGAAGCGCGCGCGCACCGTCGACCTGTACGATGAGGAGCGCGCGCTGCTCGCGCCCTACTTCCTGCTGACGATGAAGCCGACGCTCTACGTCGCGAACGTCTCGGAGCACGGCTTCGAGGGCAATCCGATGCTCGAGCAGTTGCGTGCGCGGGCGGACGCCGAGCGCTCGCCGGTCGTCGCGATCAGCGCCGCGCTGGAATCGCAGATCGCGGACCTCGCGCCCGACGACAAGGCGCTCTTCCTCGCCGACATGGGCATGACGGAGCCCGGGCTCGATCGGCTGGTCCGCGCCGGCTACGAGCTCCTCGGCTTGCATACGTATTTCACCGCCGGACCCAAGGAGGTGCGCGCGTGGACGATCCCGTTCGGCGCCACCGCGTCGCAAGCCGCGGGCGTGATCCACACGGACTTCGAGCGGGGATTCATCCGCGCCGAAGTGATCCCCTATGCCGATTACGTCGCGTGCAAGGGCGAGCACGGCGCCAAGGAAGCGGGGAAAATGCGGCTCGAGGGCAAGGACTATGTCGTGCGGGACGGCGACGTCATGCATTTCCGCTTCAATGTCTGAGCCGATTGCGCCACGCGGTCTCGCGAAGCCTTCGCTGCGCCGCCTCGTCCCCCTCGCATTCGCGCTGGTCGTCGCGGCATGCGCGTCGCTTGCGCTGCGCGATCCGCCGCGGATCGATGTCGTCGGCGTGCGCCTCGACCGGGTCGTGGGCGCGGATGCCTGGTTCAGCATCGACGTGACGCTCACCAATCAGGTCGACGAGGAAATCGTCGTGAATGCGCTGCAGGGGACGCTGGCGATCGAGGGCGAAAACATCGCCGACGCGTCGCTCGTCAGTGCGCCGGTGCGTCTGCCGGCGAAGGGTTCCGCCAGCGCGGAAATGTCGGCGCACACGGGGATGGATGCGGTGCTGCGCTTGGCCGCCGCGGCGATACGGCGCGGCGCCGCCAATGCGCAGCCCGGCGCACGGCCGACGCTGCGCTACACGATCGAGGGCAGCGCGACGCTGGCGGGCGGCGTGCGCGTGCCGTTTCGCCGCAGCGGCGAGCTCGGCGAGCGAGGATCCTGACATCCATGTCGGTGCGGTCGATGCGCTCGCTGCGCTTCACGAAGATGGAAGGCCTCGGCAACGACTTCGTCGTCGTCGATGCGACGCGCACGCCGTTTGCCTTGCGCCCCGACGAGATCCGGCGGCTCGCCGACCGGCGCTTCGGCGTCGGCTGCGACCAGGTGCTCGTCGTGGAGCCCGCGCACGAATCGGACGGCGCGAGCGCTTCGCACTCCGGGGTTCGGGCTCGGGACGGCCCTGCGCCCGAGCGTGCCGACTTCCGCTACCGGATCTTCAACGCCGACGGCGGCGAAGTCGAGCAATGCGGCAACGGCGCGCGCTGCTTCGTCGTCTACGTGCGCGAGCACGGCCTCACCGACCGGCGCGAGATCCGCGTCGAGACGGCCGGCGGCCCGATCGTCCCGCGCCTCGAAGACGATGGCGAGGTGAGCGTCGACATGGGCGTGCCGCGGTTCGAGCCGGGCGAGATCCCGTTTGTCGGCGGCACGGGTGCGCTCGTCGAGCCGCTCGACGTCGGCGGCACAGTGGTCGAGGTCTCCGTCGTGTCGATGGGCAATCCGCACGCGGTGCAGCTCGTCGACGACGTCGAGACCGCCCCGGTCGCGGCATTGGGACCGCTGATCGAGGGCCATCCGCGGTTTCCGCGGCGTGTCAACGCGGGATTCATGCAGATCGTCGATCGCGCTAACATTCGGCTGCGCGTCCACGAGCGCGGCGCCGGCGAAACGCTCGCATGCGGCACCGGCGCGTGCGCCGCGGTCGTCGCGGGCAGGCGCCGCGGTCTGCTCGACGAACGCGTGCGCGTGCGCACGCGCGGCGGCGACCTGACGATCGCGTGGGCCGGCGACGCCGCGCCGGTCATGATGAAGGGGCCGGCGCGCACCGTGTTCGAGGGCGAATGGCTCTACGGCGGGGACTGACACCGCAGTGCGCGAAAAGAGGGGGTCGAACGAAGTCGATGGACGCCAGCGCAGTAGCCGAATACCTGAAGAAGAATCCCGCGTTCTTCGAGGACTACGCCGACGTCGTCGCGCAGATCTTCGTGCCGCATCCGCACGGCGGCCACGCGATTCCGATCGCGGAGCGGCAGATGCTCGCGCTGCGCGACAAGGTCTACGACCTCGACCAGAAGCTGCGCGAGCTGATTCGCAACGGCACCGAGAACGACCGGATCGGCGAGAAGCTGCACCGGTCGACGCTCGCGCTCTTCGCCGCGCGCGATCTCGAGACGACGCTTGCCGTGCTGACGCACAGCCTGAAGGAGGATTTCGGCGTGCCGCAGGTGGCGATGCGGCTGTGGCCCGACGGCCACGCCGGCGCGTCGCTGCGCGAGCTCTCCGGCGCGTCGCCGCAAATGCAGGAGTATGCGGATCGGCTGCGCGGGCCGTATTGCGGGCCGGACGCCGCGCTGGAATCGCGCGAGTGGTTCGCGGGTGGCGAGGCGCCGCGCTCGTTCGCCTACCTGCCGCTGCGCACCGACCGGACGTTCGGCGTGCTCGCGCTCGCGAGCGAGGATGCGCACCGGTTTCATCCCGGCATGGGCACCGTCTACCTGCTGCGGCTCGCCGAGCTGGCGAGCGTGGCGGTCGCGCGCTTCCTGCCGAATCCGTAGCCGCACGATGCCGGCGACGCGCGCTCCCGGCGACCTTCCGGTCGAGCACGTCGCGCTGCTCGACGCGTTCGCGCTGCACCTCGCGCCGCGTCCGGTGCACACGCGCAATGCCTATCTGCGCGACGTCGCACAGCTTCTCGACATGGCGGGCGATACGCCGCCGGCGCGGCTCGACCGCGCGGATCTGATGCGCTTCATCGCGACGCTGCACGGGCGCGGCCTGTCGGGCCGCAGCCTCGCGCGGACGCTCTCGGCGTGGCGGGCGTTCTACCGGTTTCTGATCGAGCGTGATCGCTCGCTCAAGGACGACCCCTGTGCGGGCATCAAGGCGCCCAAGTCGCCGCGACGGCTGCCCTCGGCGCTATCGCCCGAGGAGGCCGAGCGCCTGGTCACGATCGACGAAGACGATCCGCTCGCGCTGCGCGATCGGGCGCTGTTCGAGCTCGCGTATTCGTCGGGACTGCGCCTGTCCGAGCTCGCGCAACTCGATGTCGGGGGTTGCGACCTCGCGGCGAGCGAGGTCCGGGTGCTCGGCAAGGGCGGCAAGGAGCGGCTCGTGCCGGTCGGCGCGGCGGCGCGCGAAGCGCTCGCGCGCTGGCTCGCGGTGCGTGCCGCGAGCGTCGCCGCGACGGAACCGGCGATGTTCACCGGCCGCGGCGGGCGGCGGCTCTCGCCGCGCGCCATCCAGCAGCGCCTGGGCGAATGGGCGATACGGCGAGGCCTGGGACGGCACGTGCATCCTCACATGCTGCGCCACTCGTTCGCCTCGCACCTCCTGCAGTCGTCGGGCGACTTGCGCGCCGTCCAGGAGATGCTCGGCCACGCGTCGATCGCGAGCACGCAGGTCTACACGCATCTCGATTTCCAGGCGCTCGCGAAGGTGTACGACGCGGCGCACCCGCGCGCGAAGCGCAAGCGCGCGAAGTAGTGTTCGTATCAACCGCGCGCAGGACGTTGGCGAATGTGCTTCCTGATGCCTTCTTTCACGTCCACCTTCGCCTTCCGCGGGTGCGAGACGCCAAACAACACATCATGGATGGTGCGCCTGCTGGCTCGCGATGATCCACGCCAACTCGATGCGGCCGAAAAGTTCATTGTCAATGGGGCCTGGGTATCGCACGTGGTGCTCGTAGAAACGCTTTGGGTCCTCGACGCGGTCTATGAGCGCTCGGCCGAGCAGATTGCGGCCGCCGTCGAACGACTGCTGGGTCGGCAAGGTGGCGGGAGCTCATCGACTCGACTGAGTGACACACGCCGGCCCGCGCCTCGACGCAAGATGCGCGCTTTCCGCAACTCGGGAGAGCCAAAAAAGCGGGCGCCGCGACGGCGCCCGGTTCCCTTGGGGAGGAAAGGCTCGAGGCAGGATGCGCGTTACATCCGGTACGCCGATTCGCCGTGCGACGTGATGTCGAGGCCTTCGCGCTCCTCTTCTTCCGGGACACGGAGACCCACCACGGCGTTGACGATCTTGTAGGCGATGAACGCGACGACGCCGGACCACACGATCGTGACGCCCACGGCCTTCGCCTGGATCCAGAGCTGCGTCAGGTAGCCCGGGTATTCGGTCTTGCCCGTCACCCAGTCGGCGACCACGCTCGGGCCGCCGAGCGCCGGCGACACGAAGATGCCGGTGAGAAGCGCCCCCAGGATGCCGCCGACGGCGTGCACGCCGAACACGTCGAGCGAATCGTCGACGCCGATCAGGCGCTTCAGCCCGTTGACGCCCCACAGGCAGACGAGCCCCGCCGCTATCCCGATCACGAACGCGCCGGGAATACCGACGTTGCCGGCGGCCGGCGTGATCGCCACGAGTCCCGCGACCGCGCCGGAGGCAGCGCCGAGCATCGACGGCTTGTCCTTGAAGATCCATTCGGCGAACGTCCAGGAGAGCACGGCGCACGCGGTGGCGAGGAACGTGTTCATGAACGCCAGCGCGGCGGAGTTGTTCGCCTCGAGCGCCGAGCCGGCGTTGAATCCGAACCAGCCGGCCCACAGCAGCGAGGCGCCGATCATCGTCATCGGCAGGTTGTGCGGCGCCATCGACTCGCGGCCGTAGCCGACGCGCTTGCCGATCACGATCGCGCCGACGATGCCCGCGATGCCCGCGTTGATGTGCACGACGGTCCCGCCGGCGAAATCGAGCGCGCCCATCTGCCAGATCCAGCCGGCCTTGGCATTGGTGGCGTCGACGACGTTCGCAGCCGTGTACGCGTCGGGGCCGGGCCAGAACCACACCATGTGCGCGATCGGCACGTACGCGAACGTGAACCAGAGGACGGCGAACAGCAGCACCGCGGAGAAGCGCACGCGCTCGGCGAATGCGCCGAGGACCAGGCACACGGTGATCGCAGCGAACGTCGCCTGGAACGCGACGTAGACGAGCTCGGGAAGCGGCGTGTTCTTCGAGAACGTCGCCGCCATCGAGAACTCGCCCTTGGCGGAGTCGAACGTCCCCTTGAGGAATAGCCGGTCGAAGCCGCCGAAGAACGCGTTGCCCTCGGTGAACGCGAGGCTGTAGCCGTACACGCACCACAGCACGGTGACGAGCGAGAACACGACGAACACCTGCATCAGCACGGATAGCATGTTCTTCGAGCGCACCATGCCGCCGTAGAAGAGCGCGAGGGCGGGCACGCTCATCATCAGGACCAGTGCCGTCGAGATCAGCATCCACGACACGTCGCCCTTGTTCGGCGCCGGTGCTGGCGTTGCCGTCGCGGCGGTTGCGGCAGGTGCGGCCGCCGCAGCGGGCGCGGCTTGCGCCTTGGCCTCGGGTGCCTTGGTTTCCGCCGCGGGCGGCGATGCGGCCTTGTCCTGCGCCGCGAGCGGTGCGACAAGCCCCATGACGCCCAGCATCGCGAGCGCGATCAGGAATCTTTTCATCGGTGAGCCCCCTTTAGAGCGCATCGGCGCCGGTCTCGCCGGTGCGGATGCGCACGACCTGCAGCAGGTCGAACACGAAGATCTTGCCGTCGCCGATCTTGCCGGTGTTGGCCGCCTTCTCGATCGCCTCGATCGCGCGGTCGACGAGATCCTCCTTCATCGCGGCCTCGAGCTTCACCTTCGGCAGGAAATCGACGACGTACTCGGCGCCGCGGTAGAGCTCGGTGTGGCCCTTCTGCCGTCCGAATCCCTTGACCTCCGTCACGGTGATGCCCTGCACGCCGATCGCCGACAGCGCTTCGCGAACTTCGTCCAGCTTGAACGGCTTGATGATGGCGGTTACGAGTTTCATGATGCGTTCTCCGATACGATGGTGAACCTCGGATGTGCGGCCCCGGAATGGCGCGCCGTCAGAATGCCTTCTGCACGAACACCGTGCCGGTGGCCTTGCCGATGTTGCGTCCGGCGATCGTGTAGCCCGCGTCCTTGGCGTTGGTGTCGCTGTAGTACGCGCCGAGATTCCAGCCGCCGACGGCGTACGTGAGGCCGAGCTTCCAGTCGGTGTAGTCGAGCGCGTCGCCGTTGTCGACGCCGTTGTTCTGCCCGTTGAATCCCTGGCGTCCGACATGGGCGTTCAGCGTGAGCGCGTCGGTGATCGGATAGTTGGCCGACAGGTCGAGGTACCAGCTATTGTGCGAGTCGGGAACGCCGAACGTGTTGCTGACCGCGTGCGAATACTTGAGCGACGCCCACTTCCACGAGCCGCCGATGTACAGCTCGGTGGTGTCGGGATTGGTCACGCCCGGCAGGTAGCTGCCGGGGTAGTAGTAGTAGAGAACGCCCGCATCCAGGCCCCAGTCGTCGGTGATCGCGTACTTGTAGCCGCCGTAGAAGTCCCATTCGAGACTCGCGCCGTGATCGACGAGCCCGGCATCGCGCAGCCAGCTTATGTTCGATCCCCAGGTGCCGAGATAGAAGCCGCTCGAATGCGCGAAGTCGAAGCCTCCCTGGACTGCCGGCTTGCGATCCGTCTGCGTCAGACCGCGGAAGATGTACTGGCTGTAGATGCCGAAGTTTCCGGTGAGCGTGTATTCCGCCTTGGGCTCGGCGGGCGCGGCGGGGGTCTGCGCTTGCGCGGACGAGACGGTCGCGGCCGCAGCCAATGCGGCGATGCAAGTGGCACAATGCAGCTTCATCGAAAGGCTCCCTCGGCTGATGAGGCGTTGTTCTTCGAGAGCCTTTGCATTTCATATGCCGATCGTCAAAACATCTTCCGGTTCAAGAGGTTGCCTCGCTTCTGCCACCCGGCGACCCCGCGGCCGCGGCTCGCGTTCGCACCATCGGCGGGCGTCGCGGCATGCCGTTGCACGATCATGGGGCGCGGCTGTTGCAACCGTCGGCCGGCGCCGCCGTGGCGTGCCGACACCCGGGTGCAGAGGAGATACGCGATGCTGAATTCGAAAACCCTCGACGAGCTCGCGGCTCGGATCGGCAAGGCGCTCGAGGGCTCTCCGGTCAAGGACGTCGAGCGCAACATCAAGGCCGCGCTGCAAAGCGGGCTCACGCGGCTCGATCTCGTGACGCGGCAGGAGTTCGACGTGCAGACCGAGGTGCTGCGCAAGACTCGCGAGAAGGTCGAGCGGCTCGAAGCGCAGGTGGCGGAGCTCGAGGCACGCGGCGCGGGCCGCGGGGCATCCGTCAGCAATCCGTAAGTCGTTTCGAAGCCATTGCAAGGGGCGCGCCTTCCGGGGCGCTCCAACTGCACGCCGAGGCGCCGCCGGTCGTAGGCGGCGCCTCGGAAGCCTCGTTACATCAAGGCGTTACGCCCGTCGGCGCGGAGCGTCGCCCCGGCGCTCGCGTCGCGACCCGCGTGGCGGCGGCGCCTCGTCCCGTTGCGCGCATCGGTCAGCCATCGGCAAGACCCGCCGCCGCATAGTGGCAGCGTGTCCCGAACGAGGAAACGACCCATGCAAGCACGTATCGACGAAGTCGCCGACGGCCGCGCGCTGAACATCCTGGGCAATCTCCTGCTCGAGAAGGCCGGCAGCGACGATCTCGGCGGCTCGGCCGCGGTATTCCTGCAAACCGTGGTTCCCGGCGGCGGACCGCCGGCGCACGTGCACCGCGAGACCGACGAGTTCTTCTTCGTGCTCGACGGCGAGATCGACGTCTGGGTCGGCGAGCGTTACGCGCGGCTCACCTCCGGGATGTCGGTCGTGCTTCCGCGCGGCGTCGTGCACCGCTTCGACAACGTCACGAAGCTGCCGGCGCGCGCGCTGACGCTCGTCACGCCGGGCCGCGGCGCGCGCTTCTTCGAGGACGTCGACCGCGCGCGACCGCGGCTCCCCGACGACATGGGCAAGCTCGCCGCGATCGTCGCGCGCCACGACATCGAGCTCATGCCCGATAGCTGATCAACGAATCGTCGCAACAGGGAGCAATCCGTGCGCACCACCACCCTCCAAGTGCTCGAGACGATCAAGGAATCGTCGCGCAAGTTCGGCCCCTACGTGCTGCTCGAGCTGCTGCTGCCGGGCGGCACGCTGTTCGCGCTGGCGCTGTTCCTCTATCGGCGGCAATCGAGCCTGGCGGCCGACGTCGCGAGGGCGAGGTCGGCAGTATTGGGCACGTGGACGAAGCTGCGCGCGCTGATGGCGAGTCTGCGGTGGCGCATCGACCTGCACGCATGCGAAGGGTATCGCGCCCATCGAACGCTCAGTTCCCGATCACCCAGGCGCCTCGTCCTTCCGGCGTGCGATCGGGCACTGGCCAGCCGTTGCGCGCGCGGCGTCGTTCCGGCGCTTCCCTGTCATAGAGCAATGTGCTGATGTCGCGGATGACGTCGACGTCCTCCGCGACATAGCTGTGCCCGAGCCGGAACAGGCCGGTGCCGCGGACGCGGATCGTGTCGATGCCGGGGACCATGACCAGCGGGGGCACGCTGCCGGCGCGTGGATCGTCGCTGAACCATTCCAGCGCGGCGAGCGCCTTGTCCTTGTCGGCGACGTAGAGCGTCGTGCGCTCCGAGATCTGCGGATAGATCGACGCGAGCTGGCGGAAGAGCTTCGCATCCACATCGGGGGCGGCCAGGAAGATCTCGCCGAAGCGCACGCCCGAGCGCAGCGCTGCCTGCGCGGTGGCGCGATGCATCGCCCGCAGCAGGCCCCGGTTGCCCATGCTGTGCGCGATGATGTGCACGTGTCCCCGATCCGCGAGCGCGGCGACCTTCACCAGGAATTGCGCCATCTGCTCCTCGCTCGCCTCGACGTTCTCGACGTCGGCAATGTAGCCGCGGGCGCTCCCGCGCGACGGCCAGCTATAGAACGCCGTCACGCCGGGCACCTGCAGGTCGTAGCCGAGCTGTGCGGCGCGGCGTGCCGCGTCGTCGAACGACGTGTTGAAGCCGTGGATGAAGACGAGGACGTTGCGGTCGGCTGGGTCGAGCCTGCCGAGGACGTCGCGGATCTCCTGCGCGAACGCGCGCTCGGTGAGGCTCGACGATGGCCCGACCTCGATGCGATCGTTACCCGAGAACAGGCGCCTCCACAACGGCGACTCGAGCTCGCCCGGACGATGCGTCCTGGGAATGAACACGATGCGCTTGCCGAAGTGCATCGCGTCGTCGTAGTCGCCGCCGAAGCCCTTCGAAAGGTCGTGCGGATCGATCGGCTTGCGGTTCGTGCCGAACCACACCGGATAGCAGGTGCCGGTGAACGCCGGCGGGCATTCGGCGCTCGTCGTGGAAATGCCGCGCGTCGCCACGTCGAGCGCCGGCTGCGGCGACATTGCCGCGAGGAAGCTGCCGCCGTCGATCACCGCCTTGAGCGCGGCCGTATATTCATCGGACGGCGGTGGCAGCACGCGCGCGCCGCTGCGCATCGTGTACGCTGCCGTGTCGCCGGAAGGGGTCGCGAGCGCGACGACGGCGCGGTCGAGCGCCGCCGCGTGCGCGTCGTCGCGGTCCGATTCGTCTGCACGGGCCGCCTCCGCGCGTGCCGCATTCGCGTCCCCTGCGAGGGCCGCGAGCCATGCGCGCGCGCGGTGAACTTTCGCTACGACGATCGGATCGCCCGGCTTGCCGCGCATTGCCCGCCGCAACGCGGCGTCGGCGGCGGCCAGGTTGGCGGCGTACTTCGCCTGCTCGCCGGCGCTCGTTCCCTGCGCCCACCCGGACAGCAGCCATGCGCGAGCGAGATCGAGGCGTGCGGCACCGAGTGCCGCGTACACGATCGCCGGTAGCGCCGCCGCATCCGGGGCGGACGCGTCGCCTGTCGCGAGCGCATCGAGCTCGCCGACGGTGCGCTGGTATTCGAGCGCGGCCGATCGATAGTTGCGCGCCCGCTCGTACTGCACGGCTTCCGCGCCGTGCGCGCGGGCCGCCGCGAGGGCCGTGTCGACGTCGGCGGCGGGCTGCGCCCGTGCGCTCGTCGCGGCGATCAGCGCGCAAGCGACCAGCGCGCAGAGCAACGCTTGCGCGTACCCGAAGACTTCGGGAACCGTCCGCATGGCCGTCATCACCCCGGCAGATGGCCATCTGCCGATCGCCTATTGTCGGCTCCCGAACGCGCAGGTGCAATGCGGGCGAGCCGACCCGGCGCACGGTCGCTCGCGAGCTCCGAGCGACCTCGGCCGAACGGCCGAAGGCGCCGTTGGCATCGAGCGGGTAGTGTGCTGAGTCAGAAATTCGTCCGCAATGAGAGCACGCCATGACGGTTGCGGTCGTGCAAAGTCGCGCGCTTGCCGGCGTGGAGGCGCCGCTCGTCTCGGTCGAGGTTCATCTCGCGGGAGGGCTGCCAGGCGTGCGCATCGTCGGGTTGCCCGATGCCGAAGTGCGCGAGGCCCGCGATCGCGTGCGCGCGGCGCTGCAGAACGCGCAGTTCGAGTTTCCCGCCCGCAAGGTCACCGTCAACCTGGCGCCGGCCGACCTGCCGAAGGAATCGGGGCGGTTCGACCTGCCGATCGCGCTCGGGATTCTCGCCGCCACCGGGCAGATTCCCGCGGCGTCGCTCGAGCGCTACGAATTCGCGGGCGAGCTTGCGCTCACCGGCGAGCTTCGCGCGATCCGCGGCGCACTTGCGATGGTGCTTTCGGCGCGGCGCGACGGTCGCGCGTTCGTACTCCCGGCGTCTTCGGCGGCGGAGGCCTCGCTCGTGCGCGATGCGAGCGTGCATCCGGCGCGCTCGCTGCTCGAGGTCTGCGCACACGTCACGGGACGCCAGCCCCTGCCCGCGCTCGCAGCCGCTGCGCCCGGCGCCTGCGCGACCGGCCCCGACCTCGCCGACGTCCGTGGTCAGCCGCACGGCAAGCGCGTGCTGGAAATCGCCGCGGCCGGATTTCATTCGCTGCTGCTGATCGGCCCGCCAGGCACCGGCAAGTCGATGCTCGCGCAACGCCTGCCGCCGTTGTTGCCGCCGATGCGCGAAGACGAAGCCCTCGAGGCGGCGGCGATCGCGTCGCTCGCCGGACAGTTCCGGCTCGAGCGCTGGCGCGTCCGGCCGTTTCGCGCCCCGCACCATACGGCAAGCGCCGTCGCGCTGGTCGGAGGCGGCGGCATTCCGCGTCCGGGCGAGATCTCGCTCGCGCACCACGGCGTCCTGTTCCTCGACGAGCTCCCCGAGTGGGATCGGCGCACGCTGGAGGTGCTGCGCGAGCCGCTCGAATCGGGCGTGATCCACGTCTCCCGCGCCGCGCGCCAGAGCACATTCCCCGCGCAGTTCCAGCTCGTCGGCGCGATGAATCCCTGTCCTTGCGGATGGCTTGGGCACACCTCCGGGCGTTGCACCTGCACGTTCGACCAGGTGCGTCGCTATCGCTGGCGCGTCTCCGGAGCGCTCTACGATCGCATCGACATGGCGATCGAGGTGCCTGCGGTGCCGGCCGATGCGCTGGCGATGTCGCAGGCCGGGCTGCGCGCCGGCGAAACGTCGGTCGACGTGCGCTCGCGCGTCATCGAGGCGCACGCCGCGCAGCACGCTCGACAAGGCAAGGCCAACGCGCGACTTCACGCTGCGGAAGTCGGGGAGCATTGCCGGCCGACCGCGGAGGCGCAAACGCTGCTCGGCCAGGCGATGGCGCGCCTGGCGCTCTCGGCGCGTGCGTATCACCGGATCCTGAAGGTGGCACGGACGATCGCCGATCTCGCGGGCAGCGTCGAAGTCACCGCGGCGCACGTCGCCGAAGCGATCCAGTTCCGGCGCTTCGAAGGTGCGGCATGAGTAAACCTCGCGATATCCCGATCGGGCCGCAATCGGCGGCTTGCACGAGCGTCGTGACCGTCGACGACGCGAGGCCCAAGGTAATACCATTGCACTACCTGGTCCTGCGAGACTGTGCATGCCGGTCACTTCGCTCAAATTGCCCGATGATCTCAAGCGTCGCGTGACGGAGGTCGTTGCCGGCACCGACCAGTCGGCCCACGCATTCATGATCGAAGCGATCGAGCGCCAAACCGCGCTGGCCGAGGCCCGTCGGCGCTTTGTCGCCGATGCCCTCGCCGCCGAAAAAGCGATGCTGCGCTCGGGCAAGGGGTATCACGCCGAAGACGTCCAGCGGTACATGCGCGCCCGGGTCGCGGGTGACGGGCCCGCGCGTCCCAAGTTAACGCGTTGGCGCTAGTCGTCTACTCGGAACGCGCCCTTCGCGATTTCGACCGCATCCTCGACTTCGTCCGGGCCGCCGATCCCGTCGTCGCGGCCAAGGTCGTCGATGCGATCGGCGATGCCATTTCGGTCCTCGCACGGCATCCGCTCATAGGACGTCCCGCGGAGAAGGGCCTGCACGAGTTGCTCATCTCGCGCGGGAAGACCGGGTGTGCCGCCTTGTACCGTTACCTCGAGACGGCCGACAGGGTCCTGGTGCTCGCATTGCGTCATCAGCGCGAAGCGGGCTACGAGTCGCCGCTAGAGCCGTAGCGATTTCACGCGGGCGCGCGAATGCGATTGACGGCTCGGCGCTTCAACCAACCAACTGACGGCAGGCAGCGCCGACTGCAGCGGGCCCCCGAATGCGCAGCGCCGCGCGCCTACGGTCGATTCTCTCGCCCGTGCCAGACGCGCAGGACAACGATCGTGTCGCGGAGCAGCAGGTATCGCGCGACGTAATCGCCGGTCACCCAATCCCGCACCTCTTCGGGGGCCCACTGGCCAGGCGCTTGCCTGACGCGTCGACCCGGTTGCGGATTGTCCCTCAGTCGCACGATGCCCGATCGCAGCGACTTTCGTCTCCGGAGCAGAACGGGTACCGACGGCGCGACGGGATCCCCTTAAGGCGATCCGATCGCCGCTTCGGCCCGCGCGAACAGCCACCGAGTGAGCCGGCTTCCCGGCCTGCGCGCTGCCCGCTCGGCGGCGAGCGCTTGCGCAAGGCGTGCTCGCCGGCCGCGCAGCGCGGCTTCGAGGAGCGTGAGGTCGATGACGTCGCACTGCGCGACGCTGCCGCCGCAGCGTTCCGCTTGCGCATGCACGGCCGCGATCCTTTCGACGGCCGCCGCGTAGTCGCCGCGCGCGAACGCGAGGATCGCATCGCAGACGGGAACGGCGAGCGCGAGGTCGTGCGCCGTATTGGCGGAGCGCGTCGCGGGATCCTTGCGCAGCAGATCGGTCGCGCGGCGCGCGCGCCGGTGCTCCCCGGCGCCCGCGAACGCCATCACCGCATGCGTGATGTAGAAGCTGCGGCTGCCGCGGAGGCGCTTGCCCCGCCAGCAGCGGGCGAGGGCACGCCAGCGCGCGAGGACGTTCGATCCGCGCAGCTCGAGCCGCCACAGCAGCGCGGAGGCATCGATCAGCGCCGTCGTCGGGCTCGCCGGCGACGGCCGCAGCGGCCGGTCGTAGAGGTCGAGCGCCGCGGCGATCGCATCCTGGTCGATGTGGAAGAGCGCGAGATGCCAGGCGACATGGACGTCGAAGCCGGCGTTGGCCGCCCAGATCGAGCGCGTCGATTCGAGCCAGGCGATGCCCTCGCCGGTGCGCCCCTGCATCTCCAGCACGTGCGCGACCACATGCACGGCCGCCGCATTGTCCGCTACGAGCTCGAGCGAGCGCCGCGCCGCGGCCTCGGCGCGCGGATAGTCGCCGGTTTCCTCGAGCCCGAACGCATGCATGCCGAGCACGTAGCCGAAATGCGGGACGCCTGCGTCCCAATGCGGGAGCACTCGCGCGATGCGGTCGCGCAGCATCTCGCGCTCCCCCAGCCGGAAGTCGAGCGCGTGCGCGACGTGCAGCGCGAGAACGTCGCGCGGGTAGTCGGTCAGCAGCTCGCCATAGCGGTCGAGGGCGGCACGCCGGTTGCCGCGCTGCCATGCCCGCAACCCCGCTGCGTGGCGGCGTTCGCGGGCATTCGCGCGGCCGTCGAGCCGGTCGAGCGCGGCCAGCACGCCTCGCAGCGCCGGATCGTCCCGGTCGGCGGACCCGAGGAGCAGCGCCGCGCCCCGGACGCAGTGCGCGAAGACGAAATCCGGATCGAAGGCGAGCGCTTCGTCGATATGCGGATCGACATCGCCGCGGCTGGCGAGCAGGCTCGAAAGGGCACGCTCGATCCGCTCCAGGGCGGCGGCGCTCGCCGTCGACACGGCGAGTCCGCGCGCGTCGCGCAGGGGTTGCATGGCTTCACTTCGTCGGGTTGGCTGACCCTCGCGAGTGTGCCGGCGCGCCCGCGCGGCGCCCATGCTCCGGCCGCCGCGCTTCTTGATCGCGTGTCCGCGAATCTCCGCTTTCGCGGAGCTCGGGGGTCAGGTGCCGGAACGCGCCGATGCCTTCCCAGCCTGCGGCGATGGCGCGGGTGCGGACGCCGACGTTCGCGAGCGCCGCCAGGCCGCGGGCGGAACGCCCATGAGACGCTTGAACGCGCGGCTGAACGCCGCCTCGGAGTCGTAGCCGGTCTCGAGCGCGATCGACGCGACGTTCATCGTCGACTCGAGCAGCAGCCGCGACGCCACCTGCATCCGCCACTGCGCGAGGTACTGCATCGGCGGCTGTCCGACGAGGTGCGCGAAGCGCTCGTGCAGGGCCGAGCGCGACAGCCCCACGGCGTCGCCGAGCTCGTCGATCGTCCAGCGGTGCGACGGTCGCTCGTGCAGGAGCCCGAGCGCGCGGCCGACGAAGCGATCGCGCAGGCCCGCGAGCCAGCCCGTCTGCTCCGGGGCCAGGCCTTCGAGATAGCGGCGCACGACGTCGACGAACATCATCTCCGACAGGCGCTCGAGGACCGCTTCGCCGCCGGGGCGCTTGAGGTTCGCTTCCTCGACGGCGGCGCTGATGAAATGGCCGGTCCAGCCGCTTCTCTCGGCCGCGCCGGGCAGGTGCAGAAGGCGCGGCAGCGCGGCGAGAAGCGGATTGAACGGCCGCGCATCGCAGCCGAGGAAGCCGCACACGATCGTCGCGCGATCGGCGCCTCCGCCGTCGAGGCGCGCCGTCGTCCGGGCCTCGCCGTCGAGCTGCGTTCCGACCGGCGGCGCTGCGCCCGCGCGGCGCGGGGTCATCAATACCTCTTCGCCGCGCTGCGTCAACACGTAGGGAAGCTGTTCGGGCCGCGGCGAGAAGAAGAAGGCCTTGTCGAGCTTCGACACGCGCATGCCCGGGGCGCTCGACATCACGTGCGCATCGCCGTGCGGAAACATGATGATGTCGCCCGCGTGCAGCGCGACCGACGGTTCGCCGGCGAGCGCGCCCCAGCAGCTCCCCTGCGTGACGACGTGGTACTCGATCATGTGCTCGGCGCCCGGCAGGATGGCGGCGGCGATCTCGCGCGCGGGCGGGGCTTCGGCGACCCACGGCGAGATGCCGTCGACGTAGTAGAAGATCGCGCCGCGCAGGCGCACGGCGCGCAGCAGCTCGGACAGCGTGTCGGCGCTCACGGGAGGCGGCACGGCGGCGCGCAACGGGATGCGGGCAGCTCGGCGGGAGAATCGGGCAAGGGGATCGGAAGAAGCGGACGGGGGAGCAAGTTTTGACGACTCGCGGACGATCGTCAACGGGAGCATTCGACGACAATGCAGGCGTCGCGAGGACTTCGGTCGCGCGAGCACCTGTCAAACCCAACGAGGAGAGCGTCATGCAAGTCGTCGACAAACCCGCCGCAACGGCCGGGGCGCCGGATTACGCGGCGATCAAGACACGCCAGCAGGCCACGTGGGCCTCCGGCGATTTCGGAATCATCGGCACCACGCTGCAGATCGTCGGCGAATCGCTGTGCGAAGCCGCCGACGTTCGCGCCGGCGAGCGCGTGCTCGACGTCGCCGCCGGCAACGGCAACGCGACGCTCGCCGCGGCGCGCCGCTTCGCGGACGTCACGTCGACCGACTACGTGCCGCATCTGCTGGAGCAGGGGAAGAAGCGGGCCGAGGCCGAGCGGCTCCCGGTGACATTCAACGTCGCCGACGTCGAGCACCTGCCATACGGCGACGGCTCCTTCGACGTCGTGCTCTCGACGTTCGGCGCGATGTTCGCCCCCGACCAGCCGCGCACCGCCGGCGAAATGTCGCGCGTGACGCGATCCGGCGGGCGGATCGGGCTCGCGAACTGGACGCCCGAGGGATTCCTGGGCGACCTGTTCCGCCTGATGGGCGGGTTCGTGACGCCGCCGGCGGGTGTCGCCTCGCCGATGCTCTGGGGAACCGAAAAGCGCCTCGACGAGCTGTTCGGCAGCCAGGCGCGCGAGATCCGGTGCGCGCGCCGCGATTTCGTCTTCCGCTACCGCTCGGCCGAGCACTGGATCGAGATCTTCCGCAACTACTACGGCCCCACGCACAAGGCGTTCGCCGGGCTCCCGCCCCCGCGCCAGAGCGAGCTGCACGTGGCGCTGATCGAGCTGCTGTCGCGGCACAACCGGGCGCGCGGCGACGGCTCGCTCGTCGTTCCCGGCGAATATCTGGAAATCGTCGTCGTCAAGGCCTGATCTCGCCGAACCGGGGTGGTTGGGGCGGGTGCCGGCTCCACCCCGCCGGCCCTCGCGTTGCGCGGCGGCGAGCCGTGATGTTGCGCCGCGGTATCATCGACGATCGCGATGGATGCGCTCGCCGAACCGGTTGCCGCGCGACAGGACTCGCGCACGGGCTCGTCCCGCCTGCGCGAGATCCCCTACAACTACACGTCGTTCTCCGATCGCGAGATCGTGATCCGGCTGCTCGGCGCGCCGATGTGGGCGCTGCTGGAGGAGCTGCGCGGCGAGCGCCGCACCGGGCGCTCGGCGCGGATGCTCTTCGAGGTGCTCGGCGACATCTGGGTCGTCGAGCGCAACCCGTACCTGCAGGACGATCTGCTCGACAATCCGCGGCGGCGAGGTCTTCTCGTCGAAGCGCTGCATCACCGGCTGAACGAGATCGACAAGCGCCGGGCGGCGAGCGCGGGAGCGGATCCCGGGCGCGACGCCAATGTCGCGAAGCTGATCGCGGCCGCGCGCGCGGCGGTCGAGCGTTTCGCGAACGGGTTCCCGGAAGCCGCCGCGCTGCGCAAGCGCGTGCAGCGCACGCTCGGTCGCTACACGCGCAGGGACAACATCACGTTCGATGGCCTGCAGCGCGTCTCGCACGTCACCGACGCGACCGACTGGCGCGTCGAGTATCCGTTCGTCGTCCTGCATCCGGACACCGAGGACGAGGTGCGCGGGCTCGTGCAGGGCTGCATCGAGCTCGGTCTCACGATCATTCCGCGCGGCGGCGGCACCGGGTATACGGGCGGGGCGATCCCGCTCGATCCGCGCTCGGCGGTCATCAACACGGAAAAGCTCGAGCGCCTCTCCGGGGTCGAGCGCATCGTGCTGCCCGGCCATGCGACGCCGACGCCGACGATCGATTGCGGCGCCGGCGTCGTCACGAAGCGCGCGATGGATGTCGCCGAGGCGAGCGGTCTCGTGTTCGCGTGCGATCCGACGTCGGCGGACGCCTCCTGCATCGGCGGCAACGTCGCGGTCAACGCCGGCGGCAAGAAGGCGGTGCTGTGGGGCACGGCGCTCGACAACCTCGTCTCGTGGCGGATGGTGACGCCGGATGCGCAATGGCTGACCGTCACGCGGCTCGACCACAATCTGGGCAAGATCCACGACGCGGCGCAGGCGTGCTTCGAGCTCGCGTGGCTCGGCGAGGACGGCACGACGCCGCTACGCAGGCAGACGCTGACGATTCCCGGCGCGCAGTTTCGCAAGGCGGGCCTCGGCAAGGACGTTACCGACAAGTTCCTCGCCGGCCTGCCGGGCGCGCAGAAGGAAGGCTGCGACGGTATCGTCGTCAGTGCGCGCTTCGTCCTGCACCGGATGCCGCCGGGGATACGCACGTTCTGCCTGGAGTTCTTCGGGCAGGCGCACGACTCCACGCCGGCGATCGTCGAGATCAAGCGCTTCCTCGACCAGGCCGCCGAAGCGGCGCCCGCGACGCGCGTGCGGCTCGCGGGGCTCGAGCATCTCGACGCGCGCTACGTGAGGGCCGTCGGCTACACGACGAAGGCGAAGCGCCACGGCAGCCCGAGGATGGTGCTGATCGGCGACATCGTGGGCGAGAGCGACGACGCGGTCGCGAAGGCGGCGTCGGAGGTGATCCGGATCGCGAACGCGCGCGGCGGCGAGGGCTTCGTCGCCGTGTCCGCCGAGACGCGCCGCAAGTTCTGGCTCGACCGCTCGCGCACCGCGGCGATCGCGCGGCACACGAACGCGTTCAAGATCAACGAGGACGTCGTCATCCCGCTCGAGCGGCTCGGCGACTACACCGACGGCATCGAGCGGCTCAACATCGAGATGTCGATTCGCAACAAGCTGAAGCTCGCCGACCGGCTCGCCGAGTTCTTCGCCGAGCCCGACGCCGAGCACCTGTGGCGAACCGGCAGCGAGGCGCGGCCCACCGACGAGCAGCTCGTCAACGCGCTTGACGACGGGCGCGCGCTCGTCGCGGCGGTGCGCGCGCGCTGGCAGGACCTGCTCGATCGGATCGACGAGACGTTTCGCGACCTGCAGAGCCACGCGACCGTCGTGTCGTGGAAGACCGAGATCAGGGCCGCGCTCGAAACGATCTTCGACGGCCGCATGTTCGAGCCGCTCCTCGCCCGCTCGCTCGCGATCCACGCCGAGGTGCTGCGCAGCCGCGTGTTCATCGCGCTGCACATGCACGCGGGGGACGGCAACGTCCATACGAACATCCCGGTGAACTCGGACGATTACGCGATGCTGAAGGAGGCCAATGCCGCCGTCGCGCGCGTGATGGCGCTCGCACGCCGGCTCGACGGCGTGATCTCGGGCGAGCACGGCATCGGCATCACGAAGCTCGAATACCTGACCGACGCGGAGCTCGCGCCGTTCGCCGACTACAAGCGGCGCATCGATCCGCACGGACGCTTCAACCGCGGCAAGCTGCTGCGCGGGGCAGCGCTGCCGGCCGATCTGACGAACGCGTACACGCCGTCGTTCTCGCTGATCGGCCACGAGAGCCTGATCCTCGAGCAGAGCGAGATCGGCGCGATCGCCGACTCGATCAAGGACTGCCTGCGCTGCGGCAAGTGCAAGGCGCCGTGCGCGACGCATTCGCCGCGCGCGAACCTGCTCTACAGCCCGCGCAACAAGATCCTCGCGACGTCGCTGCTGACCGAGGCGTTCCTCTACGAGGAGCAGACGCGGCGCGGGATCTCGCTGCGCCATTTCGACGAGTTCGGCGACGTCGCCGACCACTGCACGATCTGCCACAAGTGCCTGAATCCGTGCCCGGTCGACATCGATTTCGGCGACGTGTCGATCGCGATGCGCAACCTGCTGCGCCGCGAGGGCCGCAGGAAGTTCAACCCGGGCACCGCCGCGGCGATGTTCTTCCTCGATGCGACCGATCCGACGACGATCCGGCTCACGAAGAAGGTGATGATCGACTGGGGATTTCGCGCGCAGCGCCTCGCGTACGCGATCGCGCGGCGGGCCGGTCTCGCGCGCGCGCAGACGGCGCGGCCGCCGTCGACCACCGGCGCGCGCCCGCTGAAGGCGCAGGTGATCCACTTCGTGAACAAGCCGATGCCGGCGGGCGTGCCGAAGCGCACGGCGCGCGCGCTGCTCGACGTCGAGGATCCGACGGTGATCCCGATCATCCGCGACCCGGCGAAGGTCAACGACGATTCGGACGCGGTCTTCTACTTTCCCGGCTGCGGCTCGGAGCGGCTGTTCTCGCAGGTCGGGCTCGCGACGCAGGCGATGCTCTACCACGTCGGTGCGCAGTGCGTGCTGCCGCCCGGGTACCTTTGCTGCGGCTACCCGCAGACGGCGGCAGGCAATCACGACAAGGGCCAGCAGCTCATCACCGCCAATCGCGTGCTCTTCCATCGCGTCGCGAACACGCTCAACTACCTGGACATCAGGACGGTGATCGTGTCGTGCGGCACCTGCCTCGATCAGTTGCAGAAGTACGAGTTCGAGAAGATCTTCCCCGGGTGCCGCCTGCTCGACATCCACGAGTACCTGCTCGAGAAGGGCGTACGCCTCGACGGCGTCACCGGCGTGCGCTACATGTACCACGACCCCTGCCATACGCCGATGAAGGTGTACAAGCCGCTCATGGTCGTCGGCGAGCTGCTGGGCGTCGAGGTGCCCCTCAACGATCGGTGCTGCGGCGAGTCCGGCACGCTTGCGATGGCGCGCCCCGACATCGCGACGCAGGTGCGCTTTCGCAAGGAGACCGAGATGCGTGCCGGCGCGCAGGCGCTGCGTGCCGACGGCTTCGACGGCAAGGTCAAGGTGCTGACGTCGTGCCCGTCCTGCCTGCAGGGGTTGTCACGCTATGGCGAGGACGCCGGAACCGACGCGGACTACATCGTCGTCGAGCTGGCGCGCCACGTCCTGGGCGAGGCGTGGATGGCCGATTACATCGCGCGCGCCAACCGCGGCGGCATCGAGCGGGTGCTGGTCTAGGCTCCCCCGAGAGCGCTTACTGGCCGATAGCACGTGCATCATGGCGGATTTGCCGGCGATGCTGATGTCTGCATCCTTATCGAATGCGCAGAAGCCCTGCGGAAGCACCTGGAAAAGGCTCTTCACCATGTCCTTGGTGATCTTGCGTCCGAGTTGCGCTCCACGCATGAGCTACTCACGCTGGAACGCCGCAGGGCTGCGGGTGGTAATCGTGGGCCGGATCCTTTTCGCCGAGCCCTCCGGCTACTGCACGGCGCACATTACGACGCCATCCGGTCCGTAGCCTTCCGCGCGATAGCCGGCAGCAATCATCTGCGCCTTGATCGCTGCGCTCGTCGTGTAGCGGTGACTGGAATCCGCCCGCTGGTTCCACAGTCGGTACACCGGAATCGTTCCGGCGGGACAGGCACCGCTCGTCGTGTCGGGCAGGTTGATCTGGAACACGTTGTCGCTCTCTAACAGCCACTCGGAAGGAAATGTCACGAACACGCTCTCGCATTCGAGCGTGTCGTCCGAATAACCGGACGCCGAGTAGAAGTGGGAATCGAGGCCCCGTAGCGGGTTGCCGTAGTAGCGGCACACTGGGCTGATGGAACCGCCGGGCCTGCTCCCCGTGGCGTACGCCTTGAACGATTCCCTGGTGCGCTCCCAACCGGGATGGACGCCAGTGTCGAGGAGCTGTTTTTCCGCGGCGTCGGCGGTGATGAAATAGTGCCGTAGGCCCGGGTGATAGAACTCGTCGACCTGC
>DASURV010000041.1:0-10088 GCA_036375455.1 Casimicrobiaceae bacterium
CGCACGTGCGCCGGCACCGGCCATCGCGGCACGATCCAGTCGAGCCCCGCGTGCGCGAAGCGCGCGGCGAGCGGGTCCTGCGCGGTCGAGCCTGCGTGTTCGACGCTCATGGTCGCGCCGCGCGCAGCATGCGCAGCGCGTCGACGAGCTGCGAAAAGTCGGCGGGCGGCGGCACGTCCCACGCCATCGGCCGCCGCGTGACCGGGTGGACGAGCGCGAGGCGCGTCGCATGCAATGCCTGGCGGCGCAGCAGCGGCAGCGGGCGAGCGGACGACGACGCGCCGTCGCGCCATTGCGCGCCGCGACGGCCGCCGTACGCGGGGTCGCCGATCAGCGGATGACCGATGGCCGCGAGGTGCACGCGGATCTGATGCGTGCGCCCCGTTTCGAGCGCGCAACGCAGCAACGTGGCGACGCCGAATCGCTCGACGACGGCGGCGTGCGTGCGTGCGGGCTTGCCGCGGGCCACGACGGCCATCGTGGTCCGCTGCGTCGGATGGCGGCCGATCGGCGCATCGACGATCGTCGCGCGGGCGAGGTCGCCGCGCACCACGGCGAGGTATTCGCGGGCGATTTCATGCGCGGCGAGCTGGCGCACGAGGCCGGTCTGCGCTTCGACCGTCTTCGCGACGACCATCAGCCCGCTCGTGTCCTTGTCCAGCCGATGGACGATGCCGGCCCGCGGCACCGACGCAAGGGCGGGATCGTGGTGCAGCAGCGCGTTCAGGAGCGTTCCGGCGCGGTTGCCGCTGCCGGGATGCACGACGAGCCCGGCGGGCTTGTCGAGGACGAGGATCGCGGCGTCCTCGAACACGACATCGAGCGCGATGTCCTCCGGCGCGTCGGCGACGCGCTCGGGAAGCGCGGGCGCCGACGCCTCGATGCGTTCCCCGCCGCGGACGCGCCGCTTCGCGTCCCACGCAATACCGTCGACCGTCACGTGCCCGGCATCGATCCACGACCGCAGCCGGCCGCGCGAGTGCTCGGGCAGCAGCATTGCCAGCGCCTGGTCGAGCCGCATTCCCGCACAACCGGCAGGCACGCGCAGCGTCACGCCGCGCACGAGCGCAGGGGCGCCGCGCGCCTCGGCAGGCGGCGGCCGTCGGCTATAATTCGTGCGATTCGCGAAGGATGCCGATGACGATGTCGCAATGGCCGAAATGGCAGCGGTGGTTGCTGGTTGCGCTGATGACGCTGGCGGCGGCGGGATGCGGACTGCTTCCCGACGTCAAGGACGAGACGGCCGGATGGACCGCCGAGCAGCTGTACAAGAATGCGCACGACGCGATGCTGGAGGGCAATTATACGCGCGCGGTGAAGCTGTTCGAGACGCTGGAGGCGCGCTATCCGTACGGCCGCTATGCGCAGCAGGCGATCCTCGAGGGCGCGTACGCGAACTGGCGCAGCTCCGAGCAGGCCGCAGCGACCGCCGGGTGCGACCGCTTCATCCGCACGTACCCGAATCATCCGAATGTCGACTACGCGTACTACCTGAAGGGTCTCGTCTATTTCCGCGAGGACCAGGGCCTCTTCGGCTACGTCTACGAGCTCGATCTCTCCGAGCGCGATCCGAAGCAGATGCGCGAATCGTTCGCGGCCTTCAAGGAGCTCATCGCGAAGTTCCCGGAGAGCCGCTACGCGGAGGACGCGCAGACGCGGATGCGCTACCTCACCAACGCGCTCGGCATGTCCGAGGTGCACGTCGCCCGCTATTACTACGCGCGCGGCGCGTACGTGGCCGCCGCGAATCGCGCGCAGGCATCGCTGATCAGCTACCCGCAGACGCCGTCGAACGAGCACGCGCTCGACGTGATGGAGCGAAGCTACCGCAAGCTCGGGCTCACGCAGCTCGCCGACGATGCGCACGCCATCCTGCAGAGGACGTTCCCGCAGAGCGTGTATGTCGCGGGCGTTGCGGACAAGCCGTGGTGGAAGCTCTGGTAGGGGCGGGTCAGGAGCGCGCGAAGAACGCGACGACCTCGGCGAGCTCGCGCGTGCGCTTCATCGGCGGCAGGCTCTGCCAGATGCGTCGGCCGTAAGGCTTGTCGGTCAGGCGCGGATCGCAGAGCATCAGCACGCCGCGATCGGTTTCCGTGCGGATCAGCCGTCCGGCACCCTGCTTGAGGCTGATCGCCGCCTGCGGCACCTGCCATTCCATGAAGGGATTGCCGCCGTCGGCCGCGAGCCTGGCCAGCCTCGCCGCGAGCAGCGGGTCATCGGGCGGCGCGAACGGAAGCTTGTCGATCACGACCACCGAAAGCGCGTCCCCGGGCACGTCGACGCCCTCCCAGAAGCTCGCGCTGCCGAGGAGCACGCCATTGCCGAGCGCGCGAAAGCGCTGCAGCAGGTCGGTCTTCGATCCGTCGCCCTGCACCAGCACCGGATAATCGAGCCTCTCGCGCTCGAACAGCGCGGCGAGCCGCTCGCGCGCCGCGTTGAGCGCGCGCAGCGTCGTGAACAGCAGGAAGGCGCGGCCGCCGCTCGCCTTCAGCACCGGCACCGCCGCTTCGACGACGGCGTTCGTGTGCTCGAGGCTGTTCGGCGCGGGCAGGCCGCGCGGCACGTACAGCAGGCCCTGCGTCGCGTAATCGAACGGGCTGTCCCAGCAGCCGGTCGCCGCGCCGGTGAGTCCGAGTTGTGCGGTGTAATGCGAGAAATCCCGGCCGACCGCGAGCGTGGCCGAGGTGAGGATCCAGGCGCGTCCCGTGTTGTCGACCTGGCGCCGGAACACGTCTGCCACCGACAACGGCGATGCGTGCAGTTGCCACCCCTGTGCGCCGACGTCGATCCAGCGGATCCATTCCTCCGCCGCATCGCCGTCCCGGTCGAGCCCCGATTTCCAGCGCGCAACGCAATCCGCCGCGGCCTCGGCGCGACGCGCGACGACGCCGACATCCTCGCTGCGCTCGGCGTGCAGGTGCAACTCGGCGGCGAGGCGATCGAGGCCCGCGGCCAGCGCGTCCAGCGCCGCGCCGAATTCGGGGCGATCGGCAAGGGCACGCTGCGCGAACTTGCCGGTGGCCTCGCCCGCGGCAAGGCGGAGCTTGCGCGCGAGCGTGACGATCTGCCCGCCGGTGTCGGGTAGCTCCGGCACGTCGCGCAGGTCGCTCCGCGCGACGGCCTCGGCATCGCGCGCCAGCTCGGTGAGCTGGGCCGCGCTCGTCTGCTCGCCGAAGAACAGCGTCGCCGTATCGGGGAGCTGGTGCGCCTCGTCGAGGATGACGGTATTGCACGCCGGGAGCAGCTCGGCGAGCCCCTCGTCGCGCAGCGTGACGTCGGCGAAGAACAGGTGATGGTTGACGACGACCACGTCGGCGTCGAGCGCATCCTTGCGCGCCTTCATCACGAAGCACTCGCGATGGAACGCGCAGTTGCTGCCGAGGCAGTTGTCGCGCGTGGACGTGACGAGCGGCCAGATCGTGGCGTGCTCGGGAACCTCGGCGAGCTCCGCGCGGTCGCCGCGCTCGCTCGCGCGCGCGAAGGCGACGATCTTCGGCAGATGGCGCGCGTCGTCGCGGGACGGCAGCCGGCCCTCGCGCGCCGTGCGCTCGAGATGATGGTGGCAGACGTAGTTCGCGCGCCCCTTGAGCAGCGCGACGGTGACCGGCACCGCGAGCGCGTCGCGGATCAGCGGCAGGTCGCGCTCGAAGAGCTGGTCCTGGAGCGTCTTCGTGCCGGTCGACACGATGACCTTGCCGCCGTAGAGCAGCGCCGGAACGAGGTAGGCGAACGTCTTGCCGGTGCCGGTGCCGGCCTCCGCGACGAGCGGCTCGCGCCCGGCGATTGCACGCGCCACGGCCTGGGCCATCGCGAGCTGCTGGGAGCGGAAGCGAAAGCCCGGCAGCGCGCGTGCGAGCGTGCCGCCCTCGCCGAAGATCGCGGCGAGCTCCGCGTCCGCCGTGCCGGCGGACACGTCCTGCGGCAGCGGCGCGTTCAGTGGATCTTTGCCTTCGCGCGTGACGAGGACCTGCCGGATTTCACCGTCCTGGTCGGTTCCGGGCTCGTGTCGGTTGCCGCGTAGCTCGTCCGGATGCTCGCGATGCTGTCGTCGAACTCCGCGTACGGCCTGGCGACGCGCGCCTTGTAGTCGTCGTCCGATTCGCCGCTGCGCCATTGGAGCTGCGCCATGGCGGACAGCCACATCTCGTTCAGCTTGTGCAGCGCCTCGGCGACGCGCTTCTTCTTCGACGTCTCGCGCAGGGCGGCCTTGAACGGGCGCGCGATGTTCTGCTTCTGCTTGTCGAGGCAGTACTCGCTCTTCGCGCCGTTCGTGCCCTCGCTCGACTTGTCGTAGCCGAACTCGATGATCTCGATGGCCTTGACGTTGCGGCACATCGTGTAAAGGTGCTTGACCGCGTCGAGGTAGCAGTCGAGGGCCGGCTTGCCGTCCGCGTGCGGGCACACGTAATTGTGCTCGGGACCGGGATTGCCGCCGATCGTCTCGGCGCGGGCGGGCAGGACAGCGAGCGCCGCCAGCGCGGCGAGGGTAGCGAGCAGGTGCGGGCGCATGGACGCCTTCCGGGGTTATGACAGCGGGATGCTACCGAACGCCGGTCGCGCGCTCAACCCGGCGAATGGGTGAGATCGCCATCCGGCAGCCCCGGGACGACGAGCGGCCGGGTGCGTCGCTCGAGCGCCCCGCGCCGGGCCGCCGCGACGGCTCGCCCGCCGCGTAGGCAGCCCCTCGGGCCGGGCGCGGCCGACGGTGAAACGTCCGGGCTAGCGATGGGCTAGATCGCCCGCGCGCTCATCTGCTTCGCGATGTAGTCGGCCTGGCGGATTGCCAGCGTGACGATCGTGAGCGTCGGGTTCTCGCCCGCTCCGGTCGTGAACTGGCTGCCGTCGGAAATGAACAGGTTCGGGATGTCGTGGCTCTGCCCCCACTTGTTGACGACCCCATCCTTCGGTCGCGCGCTCATCCGGCAGGTGCCGAGGTTGTGCGTCGACGGGTAGGGTGGCACCTCGTACACCTTCTTCGCACCCACCGCCTCGTAGATCGCGCGCCCCTGCTTGTAGGCGTGGTTGCGCATCGCGACGTCGTTCGGGTGGTCGTCGTAGTGCACATTGGGTACCGCCAGGCCATGCTGGTCCTTTTCGGAGGGGTGGAGCGTGACGCGATTGCCCTCCTGCGGCATGTCTTCGCCGACGATCCACAGCCCGGCCATGTTCGCGTAGTCGTCGAGCGCCTCGGTGAACCGGCGCCCCCACGCGCCGGGGTCGAGGAACGCGGCCATGAAAGGCAGGCCGAGCGACAGCGTCTCGAGCTCGTAGCCGCCCACGAAGCCACGCTTCGGATCGTTGCCGCTCTCGTCGGTGACCACGCCCGCCATCGTCGTGCCGCGCCACATGCGGACGGGCTCCCCGAACGTCGCATAGATCGAGCCGGTCGTGTGCCGCTGATAGTTGCGCCCGACCTGCCCGGAGGAGTTCGCGAGTCCGTCGGGAAACTTGCTCGACTCCGACAGCAGCAGCAGCCGCGGCGTCTCGATCGAGTTGCCGGCGACGCATACGGCGCGCGCCCTCTGGCGCTGCTCCTTCCCGTCCTTGTCGAAATAGACGACCGAGGTGACGCGGCCACGCGCGTCGTGCTCGATCCGTGTCGCATGTGACTGCGTGCGCAGTTCCAGCTTGCCCGTCTTTTCGGCCGCGGGAATCTCCGTGTACAGCGTCGACCACTTCGCGCCCGTCTTGCAGCCCTGGAAGCAGAAGCCGTATTGCTGGCACGACGCCCGGCCGGCGCGCGGATGACTGTTGATCGCCATGCGTCCCGTATGGCAGTTCCTGTATCCGACCTTGATCGCGCCGTTGTAGAACACCCTGAAGTTGTTGTTGCCCGGCAAGCCCGGAATGTCGTGAGTGCGGGTGACGCCCATCTTGTCCTCGGCGCGGGCGTAGTAGGGCGCCAGATCCTTCAATGTGAGCGGCCAGTCGAGCAGGCTGGCGCCCTGCACGGCGCCGTACACGCTGCGGGCGCGGAACTCGTGCTCCTGGAAACGAAGCGAGGCTCCCGCCCAGTGCGTCGTCGTGCCCCCGACCGTCTTGCAGATCCACGCCGGCAGGTTGGGAAAATCCTTGGCGACGCGCCAGGTTCCGGACGTCATGCGCTTGTCGAGCCATGCGAGCTGCCCGAAGGAAGCCCATTCGTCATTGATGAAGGTCGCCGGCGACTCGCGTTTGCCGGCCTCGAGCACGACCACCTTGAGGCCCTTCCTGCACAGCTCGTTGGCGAGCGTGCCGCCGCCTGCGCCCGAGCCGATGACGACGATCGCCGACGCGTCGTTGAACGAGTACGTTGCCATGATTGCCTCCGCTCGCCTGCCGGCTATCCGACGGCTAACCGGTGAACGCCGCCGGGCTCGCCTGCGCGCTCGGCGCGGGCAGCCACGTCAGGTCGTTGAACCCCCGCAGCAGATAGCCGCCGCCGCGCGCAAATGCGTTGCCCTCGTAGCCGAAATGCGCGAAGGCGAGCTCGTTGTTGTACAGCGACACGACCGCCTTGCCGCGCACCTTCTCGAACACCGGGTGCCGGGTCATCGCGGCCGTGATCTGCGCCTGCTTGTCCTTCGCCGCCGCCGCGAAATCGCCGCCGGCCGCCTTGTCGAGCTCCGCGACGCCCTCGCCGAGGAGCGTCTTCACGCCGGCGTTGCCGGCCGCCTCGGCGTCGAGATCCTTGACGACCAGCGCGTAGACCGCATCGTCGAGCGTGTCGTGGGGAAAGATCTGCCGGGTGAACGCGAGGAGGTCGCGACCGGCGTGCTCGTCGAGCGCCTTCATCTCCAGCGCCCAGACGCGGCTCGGCGCGAGCGCGATCAGCGCCCCGGAGCCGGCCCACAGCGTCCCGACGATGACCCCCGCGCCCTTGAGAAATTCACGCCGGCCCGGTTCCGGCCCGGCGACGACGTGAAGCGGTATCGCATGTGTCGACATTGCACCTCCTCGTGTCCGGCGCCGTGGCCGGTCAGCGCCTGCCGACTACCGGTAATGCTCGTCGCGCTGCAGCACCTCGATCTTGTACCCGTCGGGATCCTGCAGGAAGAAGAACCGCGCCAGCATCCGGTCGCCGTCCTTGAATTCCTTGATGTCGTTGGCCGCGATGCCGAGCGCCCTGATGCGCGCGTGCTCCGCGTCGAGATCGCCGACGCACACCGCGACATGGCCGTAGCCGGTGCCGTGCGTGTAGGCTTCGGTGCGTCCCTTGTTGTGCGTGAGCTCCAGCTCGACGTCGCCCTCGGCGTTGCGCACGTACGCGAGCGTGAAGTCGGGGAAGTCCAGCCGCCGTGCGAGCCGCAGCCCGAACGCGTCGCGATAGAACGCCAGGGACCGCTCCAGGTCGAGGACCCGGATCATCGTGTGGATCAGCTTGGCCAAGGCCGTCGCGGGCGTAATATGCGTCGTTCGGTCAGCGAGTCTGTGCTCGTCCGCCACAGAAAGGGTAGTAGCCGGTTACTATTGCCGGCGGAGGAATGCGAGGCGGCGAGCGGAGCGCGTCCGGGAGGAGTTGCGCACCATGTGCCAGATCTACGTCGGCGCCGATCCGGCGCTCTACCGCTCGCGTGCCCGGTCGATGCGGCTGCACGGCATGGTCACGAGCATCCGGCTGGAGAACCAGTTCTGGGTGATCCTCGATCGGATGGCGCTCGCGGAGCGCAAGAGCACGACGCGGCTGATCACGACGCTCCACGACGAGCTGCTCGCCCATCGCGGTCAGGTGGAGAACTTCGCGTCGTTCCTGCGCGTGTGCTGCGTCCGTTTCGAGGAGGCGCGGGTCAGCGCGCTCGACGAGCGCGCCGCGGATACGCCGCCCCTGAAGCGCAGCGCGTGACGATGCCGGCCTGCAGCGGCGTCAGATCGTGCAGCCGCCCGAGACCTCGATCACCGCGCCGTTGATGTACGAGGCTTCGTCGGAGGCGAGCCACGCGTAGGCGTTCGCGATCTCCTCCGGCTTGCCGAGCCGGCCGAGCGGCACCTTCTCCTCCATCATCTTGATGACCTTGTCGGGGATGGACGAGAGGATCGGCGTCTCGATGAAGCCCGGGCAGATCGCGTTCGCGCGGATGCCCTTGCGGCCCAGTTCGCGCGCCCACGTCTTGACCATGCCGATCACGCCGAATTTCGTCGCGGCGTAGTTGGTCTGCCCGAAGTTGCCGTAGAGCCCGACGATCGACGACGCATTGAGGATCACCCCCGAGTTCTGCTCGAGCATGATGTCGACGACCGCCTTCGTGCAGTTGTAGACGCCTTTCAGGTTGACGTCGATCACGCGCTCGAACTGCTCGTCGGTCATCTTCTTGAATTGCGCGTCCTGCACGATGCCGGCGTTGTTGACCAGCGTGTCGATGCGGCCCCATTTCGCCATCACCCCGGCCACCATGCTCGCGATGCTGTCCTTGTCGGTCACGTCGACCTTGAACCCCGCGGCCTCGCCGCCCCCGTCGAGGATCGCGTTGACGGTGTCGTCGACGGCGGCCGAGTTGATGTCGCACACGGCGACCTTGGCCCCTTCGGAGGCGAACTTGAGCGCCGTTGCCCGGCCGATGCCCTGGCCCGCGCCGGTGATGATCGAGACTTTGTCGGTCAGACGCATGGGTACGTTCTTCCTTCGGGTTCAGGATGGCGGGTGGCGCGGCGTGCGGCGGGCGATATCGATAAACCCAAGTAATCTAACGGAAATATATTGCGGCGCACAAGGGGCGCTACGCTATTTTTCCGCAATGTCGCGGCGGTTAGGGCGGGCGCGCAACACCGATAATTTCCTTAGCAAAACCAATGCCTTGGACAAGGCAATTCGGGCGGAGCGATGCCGATCCACCGCGTCCGGACGCCGGTTGCAACGATTTCGCCGTGCCGGTCGTACTGCTTTGCGCAAACGCCGGCCCGCCCGCCGCCGGCGGGGGTTGCCGCGCTGCGGCAGCCCCCGCCGTCAGCCGGCGGCGGTCCAGTAGTCGATCACCAGTTCGAGGCTTACGAGCCCGTTCCAGAGATTGATCTCGGGGCGGAACAGCGCGTGAATGCGCGGGGGCATCGCCGCCGGGGTGCGAAACGCGATCGCGGCGAAGCGCTCCCCGCCGCGCGCCAGCCCGACCCTGGCGTGGCCCGCACCGACTTCGCGCTGCTCGATCACGTCGAAGACGTCGTCGAAGGCGGGCGCGGGAAAGCCCTGGCCCCATACGCGATCGCGCAGGATGCCCCCGAGCCCGAGCGTCAATTCTCCCGGCCCCAGGACGCCATCGCTTTCGTGCACCCGCCGTAGCTGCGCCTGCGACAGCGTTTCGCGCGCGATCTCCTCGAATGCCGCCGCGAAACGCGGCAGCGCCTCGTCGACGATCGACAGTCCGGCCGCGAACGCGTGTCCGCCGAAGCGGGTGATCGTTCCCGGTGCGCGCTTGGCGACGAGATCGAGCGCATCGCGCAGGTGGAAACCCGGAATCGAGCGCCCGGACCCCTTGAGCTCGCGCTCGCCGGTACGGGCGAACACGATCACCGGCCGGTGGTAGCGGTCCTTCAGGCGCGACGCGACGATGCCGACCACCCCCTGATGCCACTCGGGACGGTGAACGCACAACGTGTAGCCGTTTGCGTCGCCGGGCGCCGCGGCGGCCTCGACGTCGACCAGCGCCTCTTCCTGCATCGCCGCCTCGATGTCGCGCCGCTCGCGGTTCAGGCGGTCGAGCTCGCGCGCGAGCGGCTGCGCTTCCGCGTCGCTTTCGGCGAGAAGGCAACGAATGCCGAGCGACATGTCGGCGAGACGCCCGGCCGCGTTCAGCCGCGGACCGGCGACGAATCCGAGGTCGCTCGCAGTGGCCCGCTGCAAGTCGCGGCCGGCAACCGCGAACAGGGCGCCGACGCCCGGCTGCGCGCGCCCCGAGCGAATGCGCGCGAGCCCCTGCTCGACGAGGATGCGATTCACGTGATCGAGCCGCACCACGTCGGCGACGGTTCCGAGCGCGACCAGGTCGAGCAGCGCGGCGAGATTCGGCTCGGGGCGATGGGCGAAGGCGCCGCGCGCGCGCAACCGCGCGCGCAGCGCGCACAGCACGTAGAACATCACACCGACGCCGGCGATGTGCCGCGAAGCGAACGTGCAGCCG
>DASURV010000042.1:0-4103 GCA_036375455.1 Casimicrobiaceae bacterium
CGGACGTCGCTCACGCTGCGCAATTTCGGCTACGGCGACGGCGAGGAATGGGCGCAGAACAAGGCGTATTTCCAGAGCGCGTGGCCGGCGGTCATGGCGAGCCTCGAAAGGCGCTTCGCGAAGAAATAAGGATTGGTCACAAAATGGATCTCGGACTCGAAGGCCAGGTCGTCCTCGTCACCGGCGCGAGCAAGGGCATCGGCTTCGCGTGCGCCGAAGCGTTCGCGCGCGAAGGCGCGAAGGTGGCGCTCGTGTCGCGCAGCCGCGCGAACCTCGACACCGCGCTCGGACGCATCACCGGCGTCGCGCACCGCCCGGTCGCGTTCGCCGCCGACCTGATCGACGCGGCACAGGCCGCGCGCGTCGTCGACGAGACGGAGGCCGCACTCGGGCCGATCGACGTGCTCGTGAATTCGGCCGGCGCCGCGCGGCGCTATCCGCCTGCCGAGTTGAACGCGCAGGCGTGGCGCGTCGCGATGGACGCGAAGTTCTTCAGCTACATCCATCCGCTCGACATCGTCGTCAAGCGGATGGCCACACGCGGCCGAGGCAGCGTCGTCAACATCGTCGGCGCCGGCGGCAAGACGGCGAATCCGGTCCATCTGCCCGGTGGCGCGGCGAACTCCGCGCTGATGCTCGCCACCGCGGGACTCGCCGTGGCCTACGGTCCGCAGGGCGTGCGCATCAATGCGATCAATCCGGGCGGAACGCTGACCGGCCGCGTGCAGGAAGGCCTCGCTGCGGAAGCGCGGATGACGGGACTCGCCGCCGAAGACATCCTGGCGCGCCAGCAGGCGAGCATTCCGCTGCGCCGCCTCGGCACGCCGGAGGAGATCGCGCAGGTCGCGCTGTTTCTTGCGTCGAAGCAGGCGAGCTACGTGACGGGCACGATCATTCCGATGGATGGCGGCGCTGGCGCGGTGATCTGACGAACCACGCCATCAGCGCGCCGAACGCCGCAGCACCGGCGAGCAGCGCAATGCCGTTTCGCCACGCATCGAGCGGATCGCTCGCGCGATCGAGCACCCATCCGACCACCGGCTGCAGGATGCCGGCGCCGAGAAAGATCCCCATGTTGACGATCGCGGTCGCGATGCCCGAGTGCTCGGGACGGTTCGCTTCCTTCGCGATCGTCCAGGTCAGCGTGAATCCGGGTATCAGCACGCCCATCAGCGCGAACCACGCGAGCGTCGCGGCGAACGGCCACTGCGCATGGAGAAGCCAGGGCAACCACGACAGCGCGAAGAGCAGCGTGTAGGCACGCATCAACGCGCGCCGGTTCCGCAGGCGGTCGGACAACGTGCCGATGCCCAGCGCGCCGAATGCGACGCCGAGCAGCAGCGCGCTCGCATGCTCCGCCGCGCCGACTCGCGACATTGCGTACGACTGCTCCAGAAACGGTACGGCCCAAAGTCCTGCGAACGCGAGATAGCTGCCGCCGATGCCCGCGTTCACCAGGAAGCACGGCCACGTCGCCGGATTGGCGGCGACGGCCTTCAGCGCATGCACCCAGCGGATCGGCGCCGCGGGTGGGGCGCCGCGCACGGGCGCGAAGCCCATCTGCTCGGGCCGGTCGCGAATGCGCCACCACGCGCCGAGGGCCAATAGCATCGATAGCATCCCGAGCGCGACGAAGATCACGCGCCACGACGTCTGCGCGACGAGCCACGCGAGCGGCGCGCCGGCGACGACTGCGCCCAGATTGCCGGCGAACATCGTGATGCCGACGACGGTCGCGAAGCGATCGGCGGGGAACCACACGGCGCAGATCTTGAGAATCGCGATGAATGCAACGGAGACGCCCACGCCGACCAGCGTGCGGCCGAGCGCCGCCACTTCCCATGCTGGCGCGAGCCCGAACAACAGCGAGCCGATGCCCGCGACCAGCGAGCCGGCGGCGAGGATGCGGCGCGGACCGAGCGTGTCGGCAAGCACGCCGACCGGAACCTGCAGAATCGTGTAGACGTAGAAATACGTCGCGGCGAGCGTGCCGAGCACGGCGCCGCCGATTTCGAAGGCACGTGTCAGTTCGCCCGCGATCGCGGCCGGCGCCGTGCGGTGGAAAAACGACAGCACGTAGCTCGCGAGCGCGATGCCGAATACGACGCGGCGCGCGGTGACGAACGAAGGGCTCGCGGGATTCTGCATGCAGCGTTATACCGCATCGGTTTGGTTATCCTGCCGCAGCGCACGGGCCGGCGCTCTGCTCGATCTCGTATGATGGCGCCGCTTCCACCTGCCGCTGCACCCGCATTCGATGGCCTACGCCGACCTGCGTGAATTCATGGCTCAACTCGAAGCCGCGGGCGAGCTCGTGCGCGTTCGTGCGGCCGTCGATCCGAATCTCGAGATGACGGCGCTGTGTGATCGCGCGCTGCGCAATCGCGGACCGGCACTGCTGTTCGAGAATCCCGCGGGGTCGTATCGAGCGCCGAACGGGGCGACGATTCCCGTGCTCGGCAACCTGTTCGGCACGCCCGAGCGCGTCGCGAAGGCCATGGGCGCCGATCCGGCGAACTGGCAGGCATCGTTGCGCGACGTCGGACGGCTGCTATCGTTCCTGCGCGAGCCCGAGCCGCCGAAGAGCCTTGTCGATGCCTGGCGTACGACGCGGCCGGTGTTCATGAAGGTGCTCGACATGGCGCCGAAGGAGCGCCGCAACGGTCCCTGCCAGGACGTCGTGTGGGAAAGCGACGACGTCGATCTCGCACGCCTGCCGATCCAGACCTGCTGGCCGGGCGATGCCGGACCGCTGATCACGTGGGGACTGACCGTCACGCGCGGTCCGCACAAAAAGCGGCAGAACCTCGGCATCTATCGCCAGCAGGTGATCGCGCGCGACAAGGTCATCATGCGCTGGCTGGCGCATCGCGGCGGTGCGCTGGATTTTCGCGACCACGCGCTCGCGTCGCCGGGAACGCCGTTTCCGATCGCGGTGGCGCTCGGCGCCGATCCCGCGACGATCCTCGGCGCGGTGACGCCGGTGCCCGACTCGTTGTCCGAATATCAGTTCGCGGGGTTGTTGCGCGGCGGCCGCACCGAGATCGTGAAATGCATCACGCACGGCCTGCAGGTCCCCGCGTCGGCAGAGATCGTGCTGGAAGGCTTCATCAAGCCCGACGCAAACGATCCGAGCGGCTACGAAACCGCGCTCGAAGGCCCGTTCGGCGACCATACCGGCTACTACAACGAGGTCGAGCCGTTTCCGGTGTTCACGGTCGAGCGCATCACCATGCGCCGCGCGCCGCTCTACCACTCCACCTACACCGGCAAGCCGCCCGACGAGCCGGCGATGCTCGGCGTAGCGCTGAACGAAGTGTTCGTGCCGCTGCTGCAGAAGCAGTTTCCGGAGATCACGGATTTCTACCTGCCGCCCGAAGGCTGCTCGTACCGGCTCGCGGTGGTCAGCATGAAGAAGCAGTACCCGGGGCACGCGAAGCGCGTCATGTTCGGCGTGTGGAGCTACCTGCGCCAGTTCATGTACACGAAGTTCATCCTCGTGTGCGACGACGATGTCGACGTGCGCGACTGGAAGGAAGTGATCTGGGCGCTGACCACGCGCGTCGACGCGGCGCGCGACACCGTGCTGGTCGAGAACACGCCGATCGACTACCTGGACTTTGCGAGCCCGGTGTCCGGTCTGGGCTCGAAGATGGGCATCGACGCGACGAACAAGTGGCCGGCCGAGACCTCGCGGCGCTGGGGCCGGCCGATCGCCATGGACGAGGCGGTGAAGCGCCGCGTCGATGCGCTGTGGAAGGACCTCGGCCTCTGAAAACCCTTGAAAAGGCCCGCCGCCGGCTTTATTATTAGCACTCGCTAGTACTGAGTGCTAAGTGGCTTGTGCGAGCCACCGAGCTATCCACAAGTCATTGAAATTCATCGATTATTCCATGGGAGATTCGGTATGAAGATTCGTCCGCTGCATGACCGCGTGATCGTCAAGCGCATCGAGGAAGAGCGCAAATCCGCGGGTGGCATCGTCATCCCCGACACCGCCGCCGAGAAGCCCGACCAGGGCGAGATCGTCGCCGTGGGCAAGGGCAAGAAAGACGACCAAGGCAAGCTGATCGCCCTCGACGTAAAGCCCGGCGACAAGGTGC
>DASURV010000043.1:0-5112 GCA_036375455.1 Casimicrobiaceae bacterium
GTTGCAGGACGACGAGACCGCGATCATCGCGTCATCCGCCGCCGACGTGCGCGGCAGCGACTGCAGGGGAGGGCTGCGCCCGACGTCGTTCGGCGATGCGTTCTTCACGAACGCGGTCCGGCGCAGCGACGACCTCGTGCACGCGTTCGAGGTGGCGCGGCGCACGCTCGCCGAGCATCGCGCCGCCGAGCCGATCATGTCGATCGGCCCGGCCATCGCCGAGCGGCTCAAGACGCTGCGCAGCAAGGGTGCGGGCCGCGTCGTCGCGAAGGCGGTCGCGTCGTCGCAAGCGCCGTCGCCCGGTGAGCGGGGATACCGGCCGACGACGATGGCGCGGGACCGGTAGCCGGTTCGCCGCCTCTAGGTTGGCGTCCCACAGGTAGATCCCCCTCCTTTGCGCCCCGGGAAGGACTGAAGTGAAACATTCCCCCACGCTCGCTCCGCTCGCTGCCCCCAAGGGGGCCGGTCAGTCGCTCGGGGCGGCCCTTCGCGACTGAGGCCTTTCACGGAGAAACGGATGCATGCGTTTCCTCCCGCCTCGCGTGAACCGGCGTTTCCGGTCGCGCCGCGCGTCCCGATTGTGCCCCGTGCCGGCTCGCGCGCATCGGCGGGATTCTTCCTTTTTCTGACACTCCTGGCCGGTTTGCTTCCACCCACGGCCACGGCCGCATCGACGCCCGCCAGTCAAAGGCTCGCCAGTTGTTCGCGCCGCCGGCGGGCACTCTTTGCCAATAGCGGGACAGCCCGAGGGCGAGCCTGCGCCGCTTGATCGGGATCAAGGATTGGTCGGAATTCCCGGTCGCGAATGCGAATGGTTCGTATTATTATTGACAGGAGCATGTCGATTCACCTAGGCTCGAGGTCGCCAGAGATCCATTGTCGAGAAAGGCAGCGACCATGCGACGAATCGTCCGCCACTGCGGGATCCTGCTGATCCTCGCCGCGACGGCATCTTCCGCCCGTGCCGCGGAGGACCCGGCGGTGAACCTCTACTCGGCGCGCCACTACCAGACCGACGAGGCGCTGTACGCGAACTTCACGAAGGCCACCGGAATCCGAATCAATCGGATCGAGGCCGGCGACGAGCAACTGGTCGAGCGGCTCAAGAGCGAGGGAGCGTCGAGTCCCGCCGATGTCCTGCTGATCGTCGATGCGGCCCGCCTCTGGCAGGCGCAGCAGGCGGGCCTGTTCCAGCCGGTCAGGTCGAGCGTCCTCGACGAGCGCATTCCGGCGTCGCTGCGCGACCCGGCCGGCAACTGGTTCGGCTTTTCCTATCGCGCCCGCGTCATCGTCTACAACCGGCAAACGGTCAACGCGGCGGACGTCGCCTCCTACGCGTCGCTCGGCGAGCCGCGGAACAAGGGCAAGGTCTGCGCGCGCTCCGGCTCCCATCCGTACAACCTCTCGCTGGTGGCCTCGCGGCTCGCGCACGACGGCGAGGCGAAGACCGAGGCGTGGGCGAAGAGCGTCGTGTCGAACATGGCGCGCACGCCGCGCGGCGGCGACACCGACCAGATCAAGGCCGTCGCGGCGGGCGAGTGCGGCGTCGCGATCGTCAACACGTACTACTACGCGCGGCTGCTGCGATCGACGAAGCCCGAGGATCGCGAGGTCGTCGCGAAGACCGGCCTCGTCTGGCCCGACCAGAGCGGCCACGGCGTGCACGTCAACGTTTCGGGCGGCGGCGTGCTGAAGCATGCTCCGCATCGCGACAATGCGATCCGCTTCCTCGAGTACCTCGCGAGCGACGAAGCGCAGGTCTACTTCGCCGACGGCAACAACGAATGGCCCGCGGTGAAGACGGTGCGCGTGCAGAATCCGGCGCTCGACGCGATGGGGCCGTTCAAGGCCGACGAGCTGTCGATCGCGCTGCTCGGCCGCAACACGAGCGAGGCGCAGAAGATCGTCGATCGCGCGGACTGGAAGTGAGCGGAGCTTCGCCCGCCGCCGCGAGGCGTGGGCGGCGCTACGCGCTCGCTTCTCCGCGCACGGGCAGGATCGCCACCGGCGCGTCGCCGGTCGCGAGCCCGCGGCGCGCCATTCGGGCGAGCGCGATGATCGGCACGATCCCCACCGCCACGATCGCGAGCGACGGCAGCGCCGCCTCGGCGAGCCGCTCGTCCTTCGCGAGCATGAAGGTCTGCGTGGCGAGCGTGTCGAAGTTGAACGGCCGCAGCACCAGCGTCGCCGGCAGCTCCTTCATCACGTCGACGAACACCAGCAGCAGCGCGGCCGCGGCGCTGCGCGCGAGCAACGGCGCATGCACGCGCGCGAGCGTGCCCCACATGCCCGCGCCGAGGCTGCGCGCGGCGTCGTCCATCGCCGGCGTGATGCGGGCGAAACCCGGCTCGATGCCGTTCCATGCGACGGCGAAATAGCGCACCAGATAAGCGTAGACGAGCGCGAACACCGTCCCGGTCAGCAGGAGGCCGGGATTGCGGCCCGTCAGCGCGTGCACCGTGGAAGCGATCCAGTTGTCCGCCGCGCCGAGCGGCAACAGCACGCCGACGGCGAGCACCGTGCCGGGCACGGCGTAGCCCAGCGTCAGCACGTTGCTGCCCAGGCGCGGCAGCGGCCCGCGGGTAAGGCGCACCGCGTACGCGACCAGCGTCGCGAGCAGGACCGCGAGAAGCGCGGCGAGCGACGCCACCCGCAGGCTGTTCCACGTCCACTCGACGAAGCGGGCGCTGAGCACGACGTCCGCTTCGCTTCGCAGCAGGCGCAGGAGCAGCAGCAGGGGAATCACGAAGCCGACGAGCAGCGGGATGGCGCAGATGAGGGTCGCAAGCCAGCCCTGCGGTCCGGTGAGACGCCGGCGCGCGTAGTGCGAGGCCTGCCTGCCGCGGCCCGAGACCGACGTGCGGCGTCGCCCGCGCGATGCCTTCTCCAGCACGACCGCCGCGACGACGAACAGCAGCAGCGTTGCCGCGAGTTGCGCCGCGGCACCGCGGTCACCGAGCGAGAACCAGGCGCGGTAGATGCCGGTCGTGAACGTATCGACGGCGAAATAGGCGACGGTGCCGTAATCGGCGAGCGTCTCCATCAACGCGAGCGCGATGCCGCCGGCGATCGCGGGACGGGCGAGCGGCAACTCCACGCGCCAGAACGCCTCGCGACGGTCGAGGCCGAGCGTGCGCGCGGCCTCGACCAGCGCCGGCGGATGCTCGAGGAACGCCGTGCGCGCGAGCAGGTACACGTACGGGTACAGCACGAAGACGAACATCGTCGCGGCGCCGGGCAGCGAGCGCACGTCGGGAAACCAGTAGTCGCCGTGCGACCAGCCGAACGCGGCGCGCAGCATCGATTGCACCGGGCCGGCGTATTGCAGGAAATCCGTGTACGCATATGCGGCGACGTAGGCCGGCATCGCGAGCGGCAGCAGCAGCGCCCATTCGAACAGGCCGCTCCCGGGAAAGCGCGTCCGGGCCACGAGCCAGCCCGCGGCCGTGCCTCCCGCCACGATCCCCGTGCCGACCAGCACGATCAGCCCGAGCGTGTTGGCGACGTAGGTCGGCAATACCGTCGCCGCGAGATGGGACCACGTTGCGCCGGCGCCGGGTGCGATCCCGCGCGAGACGATCGCGAGCACCGGCAGCACGGCAAGCAATGCCAGCAGCGCGGCGAGGCTGGCGAGCCAGTTGCGGTCGCGTCGCATCGGCGGATTATAGTGAGCCGGGATCACGCGGCTCTCGCTGCATGACGCGCGTGCTCGTCTCGCGACGGCAGCGCGCCCTCCACCCCGTGCGCACGCGCAACCGCATTACACTGGCGCTCCATGTCCGCCTCCGTCGCCGTGCGTGACCTGCAGCATGCCTACGGCACGAACCGCGTCGTGCGCGGACTGAGCTTCACGCTCGCGCCGGGGCGTATCGGATGCCTGCTCGGGCCGTCGGGCTGCGGCAAGACGACGGTGCTGCGCTGCCTGGCGGGATTCGAGTCGATCGACGGCGGCGAGATCCTGCTCGCGAACCAGGTCGTCTCGAGGTCCGGCTCGCAGGTTCCGCCGGAGCGGCGCGGCGTCGGCATGGTGTTCCAGGATTACGCGCTGTTTCCGCACCTCGACGTCGCGCGGAACGTCGCGTTCGGCCTGTCCTCGCAACGCGCAGATGCGCACGCACGCACCGCGGCGATGCTCGAGCTGGTCGGGCTCGCGCATGCCGCCGATGCCTATCCGCACGAGCTATCGGGCGGACAGCAGCAGCGGGTCGCCCTCGCGCGCGCACTCGCGCCGGCCCCGGGCCTGCTCCTCCTCGACGAGCCGTTCTCCAATCTCGACGTCGATCTGCGCGAGCGGCTGTCCGTCGAGGTGCGCACGATCCTCAAGGCGGCTGGCACGACCGCGATTCTCGTGACGCACGACCAGAACGACGCGTTCGCGCTCGCCGACGAGATCGGCATCATGAGGGACGGCTCGATCGAGCAGTGGGGCACGCCGTACGACCTCTATCACCGGCCGCGCACGCGCTTCGTCGCCGACTTCGTCGGTCAGGGCATCTTCCTGCGCGGCGTAGCCGCGGGCAATGGAACGCTGCGCACGGAGCTTGGGGAGTTGAAGTGCGACGGCGCCCGATCGGCCGCCGCCGGCGCTTCGATGGACCTGCTGCTGCGACCCGACGACATCCAGCACGACGATGCGAGCCCGTGGCGTGCCGAGGTGGCGGCGAAGACGTTTCGCGGGGCCGAATTCCTCTACACGCTGAAGCTCGCCTCGGGCACGCGGGTGCTGGCGCTCGTCCCCTCGCATCACGATCATGCGCTCGGCGAGTCGATCGGCATCCGGCTCGCGATCGATCACGTCGTCGCGTTCCCGTCCGAGCCCCGCGCGCAGGGAACGCCCTGAGTGGCGGTTGCGATGCGCCCGCGAGGGAGCTGCGGGGGCGCCGATCCGAGAGCAGCTTTGATTGACCCGTGGGCGTTGGAAACGGTATAATTTGCCCCCTGCCGCGGGGTGGAGCAGTCTGGCAGCTCGTCGGGCTCATAACCCGAAGGTCGCAGGTTCAAATCCTGCCCCCGCAACCACAAATTCAAGTGCTTAGCCCGGCCTCGACCGGGCCTTTTCTTTTTTTGGGGTACATGTAGGCGAGGTGTAGGTTTTTCGCCAACACTTCCGAA
>DASURV010000044.1:0-15385 GCA_036375455.1 Casimicrobiaceae bacterium
GCGGCGAGGAACGAGCCCACGACCTTGCGATGGCTGTCCGTGGCTTGCGGAATCCAGACGGCTTCGCTATCGAGCCAGTCTTCGACCTGTCGCCAGGCGTCGCTCATGGGCTCCGGGCGCTCGAAGATGCGAGGGTTCGTGACGATGCGCAGAAACGCGAGAAGGCTCGCCCATGGCATTCCGACACGCCCACCCGTGGCAAGCCGAGCGTCGAGCCAGTCCTTGGCTTGGGCGTGTTGACGAAACGACCCGACGTGCGAATAGATGAGAAGGTTCGCGTCGAGCAGGATCACTTGAAGGACTCGCCTTCGGCGATCGACAGGACCTCCGCGACGTCATCGACGTTCTCGAGCAGGCACCGCCCGAGATCGACGGAGCGCGTACGTGGGCTGACCGGCCGCGTATCACGCGCCGCGGCCGTGTGCTTCAGGCCTTCGCGCAGTGTCGCATTGATCACTTCCTTGAGCGAGCGGTTCTTCGCACGTCGCAGCCGCTCGATTTGGGCTGCGACGTCCTTGTCGAGTGTGATGGTCGTGCGCATGCATCAAAGCATAATTCGGATGATGCATCGATGTCAACCTGGGCGAGCCGATGTCATTTGCATGCGCTCCATCCGCCGCGCGATCTCCGCCACCAGCCGCCGCGCGAGCGCGAGCTTGTTCATCCTCGGCAGCGGATGCGCGCCCGCGTCGTCGAGCAGCGTGATCTCGTTCGCGTCGTTGCCGAGCGCATCCTGCGCGCGGTTGGCGACGATCAGCGGCAGGCGCTTGCGCCGGCGCTTCTCGTCGGCGAGGCGCACGACATCCTGGCTCTCGGCCGCGAAACCGACGCAGAACGGCGGATTCGGCCGCGCCGCGACAGTGGCCAGGATGTCGGTCGTCGGCTTGAGCGTGATCGCAAGCGTGTCCCCGGACTTCTTGATCTTCTGCTCGCGCACCTCGACCGGCGTGTAGTCGGCCGCGGCCGCGACGCCGATGAAGACGTCGCAATCGGCGACGCGGGCGAACACGGTGTCGGCCATTTGCGCGGTGCTCGCGACGTCGATGCGCGTTACGTCGGCAGGTGTGGCGAGCGGCGTCGGCCCCGCGACCATCGTCACGGCAGCACCCGCTTCGGCGGCCGCCTGCGCCAGCGCGAAGCCCATCTTGCCGGAGCTCGCGTTGGTGATGCCGCGCACCGGATCGATCGCCTCGAACGTCGGACCGGCGGTCAGCAGCACGCGCTTGCCGGCGAGGAGCTTCGGCTGGCGCGAGGCGACGAGCGCGGCGTAGATCTGTTCCGCTTCCAGCATCCGTCCTTCGCCGTTCTCCTTGCACGCGAGCTCGCCGGTGTCGGGTCCGAGGATCGCGATGCCGTCGGCGGCGAGCTGCGCGACGTTGCGCTGGGTCGCGGCGTTCCACCACATCTGGCGGTTCATCGCGGGCGCCACGAGCAGCGGACATCCGCGCGCGAGGCAGAGCGTCGACAGCAGGTCGTCGGCGGCGCCGTGCGCGAGCTTGCGGATGAAATCGGCGGTGGCCGGCGCGACGACGATCGCATCGGCGCCGCGCGAGACGGCGATGTGTCCCATCGCGTTGTCGACACCCGATTGCCACAGGTCGGACAGCACCGGGCGGCCCGAGAGCGCCTGGAACGTCGTCGCGGTGACGAAGTGCGCGCCGGCGTCGGTGAGGACGACGTCCACGATGACGCCGTCCTTGACGAGCAGCCGCACCAGCTCGGCGGATTTGTACGCCGCGATGCCGCCGGTGACGCCGAGCACGATCCGAGACAGCGGTTCAGGCGCTGGCGCAGGTCGGGTGGGTATGCGCGGTTCGTCCATCTAGCCTATGCGTGCAAGCCAATCGGAAGTCTACACTGGCCCGGATGGCGAGAGCTCTGGTGCGCGGACCGCGAGACGAAACGCTTCCCGATCATGTGGCGCCGGCATTGAATGCCGATCGCGGAGCGTATACAGTTGTGACTACATTATGCCTCGGAGCAACCATGTCTCGAACCACTGCAAAGCTGTTTGCCAGCGGCGGCAGTCAGGCGGTCAGATTGCCTGCGGAATACCGGTTCGCCGGGAAGGAGGTGTTCATCTGCCGTGACGGAGAGCGGGTCATCCTGTCACCAAGGCCGGATTCCTGGGCTGACTACCTCGAGAACGGTCCGCGCGCCAGCGCGGACTTCATGGAAGGGGTGAAGGATCTGCCGGTGCAAGAGAGGAAGTTCGGCTGATGGCCGCATATCTCCTCGACACTGATACATGTGTTTCCATCATGCGCGGCCCGTCGGAGAAGCTGGCGCGTCGCATGTGCGAGATCCCACTTGAGGAGCAGGCAATTTCCGTCGTGACGCTCGCCGAATTGTTGTACGGCGTACGCGTATCGGGGGGGAGGCCGAAGCAGAACCGCGCGGCGCTGGAAGCGTTCGCCAAGTACGTTTCCACACTGGACTGGACGGCGGGTGCAGCCGAGCATTACGCCGAGATTCGGTCGCACTTGCGGAAGCGGGGCCAGGTAATCGGAGCGAACGATCTGATGATCGCCGCGCATGCCAGGGATATCGGCGCGGTGCTGGTCACGAACAACGAACGGGAATTCCGGCGCGTCCCCTCGCTGATGATCGAGAACTGGATGTCCTGAGCCGAAACGCGCCGTCGGGACCGGCGCATGCGCGTTCCGATGGGACGGGACGCCCGGGTCATCGGCGCCGTGCGCGGGCTTGCGGATGAAGATCGGCGGTGGCTGGAGCCGCGACGATCGCAGCGGTGCCGCGCGAGATCGCGATGTTTCCCATCGCTTTTGTCGGCGTCCGATTGCCAGCGTCGGAGCGCGAATCCCGAAGCTCGCAGCATCGTCCAATCGTCCGAGTGCGGACGCGATGCGCTGCGCGCACACTCGGCGTCATGATCTGCCACTCAAGAGCAGTGGCCGCCCCGAGCCGCCGACCGACGCTCGCCACTCCCGTCCGACTTCGCTGCGTGGCCTCGCTCGGATCGTATGATATATAGGTGATATATATCCAGTGGGGACGAGGCGAGGCGATGGCAGCGATGGAATTGACGCAGGTCTACCTCGAGCACGAGCAGAAGAAGGGGCTGCAGGCGCGGGCGAGGGCGAATGGCACCAAGGTCGCCGAGGAGGTGCGGCGCGCGGTGGACGCCTACCTCGCGGGGATTTCGACCGAGGACCTGCGCCTGCTCGACGAGGGAACGCGCAAGGCCGAGCGGCACCTGAAGGAAATGGCCACCGACCTCGACCGGATCAACGCGCGACTCGATGCGGCCTTCGCGCAGCTCTCGCGGCGCCGGCCGAAGGCGAGGAAGGCGAGGAAGGCGAGGAAGGCGGGATGAGCATCATCACCGAGATTCTCGACCGCCTCTCCGGCGTCGAGATCGTCAAGGAGAAGCTGCGTGACACCGGCGCTCGCGTCGAGCAGTGGGCGACGCGCGTCGTGGAGCTCGACCGGCAGGTGCAGGGGATCGACCGCCGGCTGGTGCGCATCGAAACGCTCGCCGACATCGCCCGCGCCGGCAGGAAACCGCCGCGCCGGCTGCCGAAGGCCGAGTAGGCGGCCGCCGTTGGCGGCGCACGCAACCGCCATCGAGATCTGCATGTCGAGCATCGCGCAATGGCCGGCCAGCGAGCGGCCGCGCGAGCGTCTGGTCGCGCACGGCGCGGCGGCGCTGAGCGATGCGGAGCTGCTGTCGCTCCTTCTCGGCACCGGGACCCCGCGCGCATCTTCGCTCGACATCGCGCGCGATCTGCTCGGCCGTCACCGCGGGCTCGCCGGGCTGTTCGCGCAGCCGCTGTCGAACCTTGCGGGGGCGGACGGTGTGGGTCTCGCCAAAGCCGCCAAGCTGAAGGCGGGCATCGAGCTCGCCCGCCGCCTGCTGCGCGAGGAGATCACACACGGCAGCGCGCTGACGTCGCCGGAGGCGGTGCGCGATTATCTGCGGCTCACGCTCGCGGCGCTTCCGCACGAGGCGTTCGTCGTGCTGTTTCTCGACAGCCAGCACCGGCTGCTCGCGGCCGACGAGCTCTTCCGCGGAACGCTCGCGCAGACGAGCGTCTATCCGCGCGAGATCGTGAAGGCGGCGCTCGCGCACAACGCCGCCGCCGTGATCTTCGCCCACAACCATCCGTCGGGCGTCGCCGAGCCGTCGCGCGCCGACGAGCTGCTCACCCAGGCGCTCAAGCAGGCGCTTGCGCTCGTGGACATCCGCACGCTCGACCATTTCGTCGTGGCGGGGCACCGGGTCGTCTCGTTCGCCGAGCGGGGGCTGCTGTGAGTCGGCGCGACAACGGCGATCGAGGCCAGGCTGGAGGTTCCCGGCTTGTCAGCATCCTCGCGGCACTTGAATCCACGGTCCGAAGTCCAACGCTCAGGCAGAAGAAGGCATATGGCCGCTATCCCATACGCTTTCCGCCGCGGCGTCCATCGGCGCCGTAACGCTGGTGTTCACGGAGTCTCACGTGACGGGGTTCGTTGTCCTGCGCGTCGTCGTGCTTACGCTGATCGCTGTAGTATTGCTCTTGGAGGCGCGGTACTGAGCAGGGGGCCCGAATGAATATCGACTGGGGCATCATCACGCTGCTGGCGCTGGCGGTCCCATTCAGCGTGTGGGCGCTATGGGTCGGTACCAAGGACGAGCACCGCCATCCGCCGAAGGATCCGGGTGGAGGCGGCGAGTGACAATCGGCAACGCCAACACGTTGATCCTGCCGGCGTTTTCGTCCATAATTACCAGCTTTGCCGCAAACGCGCTTCGAAGGAGCGAGCGATGGCTCGAGTCTGCCAGGTCACCGGAAAGGCCCCGATGGTGGGCCACCACGTTTCGCACGCCAACAACAAGACGAAGCGGCGCTTCATGCCCAACCTGCAGCGGCGCCGGTTCTGGGTCGAAAGCGAGCGCCGCTGGGTGAGCCTGCGGCTCACCAATGCCGCGCTGCGGACGATCGACAAGAACGGCATCGACGCCGTGCTGGCCGACCTGCGCGCCCGCGGCGAGCGCGTCTGACGTCACCGGAGAACCAGCATGCCCCGCGACAAGATCAAGCTCGAATCGTCGGCCGGCACCGGCCACTTCTACACGACGACCAAGAACAAGAAGAACATGCCCGACAAGATGGAGATCAGGAAATTCGATCCCGTCGCGCGCAAGCACGTCATGTACAAGGAGACGAAGCTGAAGTAGGCACCGGCAGCCGGTCGTCAATCAATCGAGGGCCCGCGCGAGTCGCGGGCCCCGTCGTTTTCAACGGCCAAAGATCGACGGGAGCACGCGGGAGATCCGCCATCGGGACGATGGCGAATTGGGCCTCGTGCAGGCAGCGTCGTCGCCACTTACCGACTCGGTTCGTTCGATTGCCTGCACGGCCGCCAAGGCATAACATTGTTATAACGTTGAGGGTTGCGAGGCACCCATGCGGATCGCGCTCCGAAGGCTAGGCAATTCCCAGGGCGTAATCATCCCCAAGCCCTTGCTCGTTCAGGCAGGTCTCGAGGGGGAGGTCGAGCTCTCGTTCGAAAATGACAGCCTCGTCCTGCGCCGCCCCCGCGCGCACCCGCGTGCGGGCTGGGCGGACGCGAGCCGCAAGATTGCCGAGGCGAAGGACGATGCGCCGGCCTGGCCGGACTTTGCCAATGCGGACGACGCCGACCTGCGATGGTAGTCCGGGGCGAGGTGTGGCTGGTTGCGCTCGATCCAACCGTTGGCAGCGAGATCCGGAAGACGAGGCCGTGCGTCGTGATTTCGCCGCCGGAGATGCACGATTACCTGCGAACGGCCATCGTCGCGCCAATGACGACCGCGAGCCGGCCCGCGCCCTACCGGATTCCCGTCCGCTTCAAGGGCAAGAACGGGTTGATCCTGTTGGACCAGCTTCGGTCGCTCGATCAGCAGCGTCTGCTCAAGAAAGCCGGCGTCGTGCGTCCCGCGACGTTGACGGCTTGCCTGTCGACGCTGCGGCAGGTGTTCGCGGAGTAGCTACGCGCGGCCGCGGTCCGCCTTCCCGGTTGCCGGGTCCCGGACGAGCGACATGCACGAAGTGTCGGGCTGCTTACCGGGCAGCACCCGCAGCGTCGGCCGCGAGCGATACGCGCAATCCCGCTACGCGTACCGCTTGAGCTGCAGCGAGAACTGCGCGAGCGGCGCGATGCCGGAGGCCTCGGCCCGGCGACACCAGTCCTGCAGGCGCGCGAGGAGCTGCTCCGACGACTCCGTCGAGCGGCCCCACAGCGCCGCGAGCTCCTGGCGCATGTGATAGATCTGTTGCAGCACCGAGCTGTTTTCGAGCGCACGTGCAAACCGCGCCCGCTCGCGCTCGGGAAGCGCGGGCTCGTCGGAGGCGAGCCAGCGCTTGACGCGACGCAGGCTCGGCAGGTCGATGTGGCCATGCCGGGCGCGCAGCGAGGCGATCTCGGCGGCGCACGCCGTCCGCACCGACTTCGCGTAGCTGGTGGCGACCGCGTAGCGATGCGTGATGACGGCCTGCAGCGTCGCGAGGTCGGCCACCGCCTTCGACCGGTCGAACTTGATCGCCGGTGCAATCTTGCGCACCGTCGCGAGCTTCATCGTCTCCAGGATGCGGATGTACATCCAGCCGATGTCGAACTCGAACCAGCGCGAGGAGAGCTTCGCCGACGAGCCGTAGGCGTGGTGATTGTTGTGGAGCTCCTCGCCGCCGATGATGATGCCCCACGGGACGATGTTCGTCGACGCGTCCTGGCACGCGAAATTGCGGTAGCCCCAGTAGTGCCCGATGCCATTGATGATGCCGGCGGCGGTGACGGGAATCCAGAGCATCTGGACGGCCCAGATGGTCGCCCCGATCGGGCCGAACAGCAGGAGATCGATCGCGAGCATCAGGCCGACGCCCTGCCATGAAAACGGCGTGTACAGGTTCCGCTCGATCCAGTCGTCCGGCGTACCGTGCCCGTACCTGGCGAGGGTCTCGGCGTTCTTCGCCTCGTCGCGATACAACTCCGCACCTCGCAGCAGGACGGTCTTGATGCCTCGCGTCTGCGGACTGTGCGGATCGTCGGGAGTCTCGACTTTCGCGTGGTGCTTGCGGTGGATCGCGACCCACTCCTTGGTCACCATGCCGGTGGTGACCCAGAGCCAGAAGCGGAAGAAATGCGAGACGACGGGGTGCAGATCGAGTCCCCGGTGCGCCTGGCCGCGGTGCAGGAATATCGTCACCGAGGCGATCGTGATGTGCGTGAACACCAGCGTGATGGCGACGTAGCCCCACCAGGGCAGGTCGACCAGGCCGTGAGCCGCGAGGTTCAGCAAGTCGTAATCCATTGAATATCCGTTAAAAAGCGCCCCTGACGGCCGCGGGACTGCCGTGCGGTGAGGACGCGGTGCGCATTGTACGCGAGTGGCGCCCGTCACGATATGGCTCCGGCCGGCCCCCGGCGCAAGAGGCCCGCGCGTCAGGCTCGCTGCGACCGGATCGAGGCCCGCTTCGGAGCCCGTGCGTCAAAACCGATCAGGGGCGCGCCGTTGACGCAGCGGAGCTTCTTGCTAGATTGCCTCAGTGAAGGTGACTGCCTCGAGGCCGTGCGAGTTCGCGGCGATCGAGCGGTTATCCGCGAAGAGTGGATCGGGCGCGCCATCCATAGCCCGCGACGTACCGGTGGCCGAGACACGCGATCTTGACGAGAACACACTGCTCGACGTTGACGCGAACGGACACATTTGCGCCATCACTATCGAGCACGCATCTCAGCGAGCCGACATTCCCAAGTTCTCCTGCGAGCAGATTGCGGCCTAAGAGGTCCGATCGAGGCCCGACCGGAAGCGCGGGCGTCTTGAATCGGATTGGACCGCGCGAGCGTGCGAGAGTGCGCCGGATGTGCCGGATCAGCGTTTGGGCGCGCGCCGTTGCTGCGGCGCGGCGCTTCGCGATTCGAGCCCGGATGCCCCGCCAGCAATCGCGTCCGCCGCGCCCGCTGCATCGGCCCCGGACGCTCCGGCAGCAATCGCGCCCGCCGCGCCTCGCGCATCGGCGTCGATCGCTTCGGTCGGAACCGCGCCGAGCACGCGGATGTCGCGCCGCGGAAACGGAATCTCGATCCCGTTCGCCGCGAACTCCTTCCAGATCGCGCGGTTGAGCGCGCTCCGCAGCCCCAGCCCGCCGACGTGCGGATCGCTGACCCAGACGCCGAGCTCGAGCGTGATGCCGCTGTCGGCGAACGCGACGAGAAACGCCTCGGGCGCCGGGTTGGCCTGCAGGACGCGCGCCTCGCGATGCGCAATCTCGGTCAGAAGCTGCAGCGCGCGCTCGACGTCGCTGTCGTACGACACCTGGACCTGCACGGCGACGCGCACGTTCTGCGCCGAGTAGGAATGATTGAGCACCGTCGTCGTCACCAGTGTCTCGTTCGGCACGATCGCCTCGGAGCCGTCCCCGGCGCGCACGACGACATAGCGCGACGTCGCCTTGGAAACGACGCCGGTGCGGTTGTCGACGGTGATCATGTCGCCGATGCGGATCGACCGGTCGAGCAGGATCGTGAACCCGGCGATGTAGTTGGACGCGAGCTTCTGCAGGCCGAGCCCGATGCCCACGCCGAGCGCGCCGCCGAAGACGGTCAGCAGCGTCAGGTCGAAGCCGACCTGCTGCAGCGCGATCAGCGTCGCGACGGTGATCAGCACCGCGCGGATGGACTTGCCCAGGACGACGCGCAGGTTCGCGTCGAACTGCGTGGCGAGCGCGAGACGCTGCTCGATCACCCCGGAGACCCACAGCGTGGCGACGAGCGTCACCAGCACGACCGCAACGCCGGTGAGGATCGTGAGCAGCGAGACCTGCGTCTTGCCGATCGGAATGACGAGATCGTCGAGCGAGGACGCGATCTCCGGCAGCACGCCGAGGAAGTAGAGCGCCGCGAGTCCCCAGATCGTCGTCCCGATCGCGAGCTCCCACGTGGGCAGCCAGGTCTGCGACGGGAACAGCCGGCGCAGCGCGTAGGCGAGCATGCGGATCACGGCGAGCGCGACCAGGATCGGCGTTGCGATCGCGAGGAAGAACGGCGGCCCGACGTAGCGGCGCCAGGCGGCCGACGCGACATAGATCAGCAGCAGCGCCGCCAGCGGAAACGCGAGGTGGACGAGGCGGCCCGAGGACCGCGCCGCCGCGCGCGCGGCCCGTCCGCGTTCCACGCGCCGATCGATCAGCCAGCCGACACCCGTGCACGCAAGCGTCAGCGCGAGCTCGAGCCAGCCGCGTGGCGAGGCGAGTGCCAGCTCGAGGCGGCCGAAGTCGATCGGGGCGATCATGGTCGAGTTGCGCTTCGCTTCGATGACGGCGCTGCGGACCGAAGCATAACCGCCGTCAGGGCTTGCGCTCCAGCACCGCGGCGAAGAAGCCGTCGCAGCCGTGCACGTCGGGCCGCAGCCGCAGCCGCGCGCCCGTGTCGAGCGGCACGCCGGCGTGGGCGAGCAGCGCGGTGGCATCGCGCTCGGCGAAGTCGGCGCGCGTGCCGAGAAATGCATCGACGATCGCGTCGTTCTCTTCCGGCAGGACGCTGCACGTCGCGTAGACGAGGCGCCCGCCCGGCTTCAGGAGCGTCGCGGCCGCGGCGAGGATGCTTGCCTGCTTCGCGGCGAGCTCCGCCAGATCGGCCGGTGCATGGCGCCACTTGAGATCGGGATTGCGGCGCAGCGTGCCGAATCCCGTGCACGGCGCGTCGACGAGCACGCGGTCGATCTTGCCGGCCAGCCGCTTCACCTTCGCGTCGCGCTCGTGCGCGATCGCCTGCGGATGCACGTTCGCCAGGCCCGAGCGCGCGAGTCGCGGCGCAAGGCGCGCGAGCCGCTTCGCGGCGACGTCGAACGCGTACAGACGACCCTGCGAGCGCATCATCGCGCCGAGCAGCAGCGTCTTGCCGCCCGCGCCGGCGCAGAAGTCGACGACCATGTCGGTGCGCCGCGGCGCGACGAGGAGCCCGACGAGCTGGCTGCCCTCGTCCTGCACTTCGATGCGGCCGTCGGCGAGCCACGGATGGCGCGCGAGCATCGGCCGGCCCTCGATGCGCAACCCGTGCGGCGCGTACGGCGTCGGCGCGACGCGAAACCCGTCGGCCGACAGCGCGGCGAGCGCGGCCTCGCGCGTCGTCTTGAGGACGTTCGCGCGCAGGTCGAACGGCGCGGCGCATTGCCACGCCCGCGTCAGCGATGCCCGGCCCTCGGCACCGAAGATCCCGCCGAGCCGCTCCCACAGCCAGTCGGGGACATCGGCGGCTACGGCGGGCGGCAGCGCATCGTGCATCCGGGCCTTGAAGGCGGTGAGCCGGCGCGCATCGCGCGCGCCGATCGCCGCCTCGAGCTCGCGCACCGAATGGCCGAGCTCGCGCACGGCGAGGGCGAGGGCGAGCGCGCGCGGCTCGTCCGTCTGCGCGAGCGCCTCGAGCGAGCGCTTGCGGCGCAGATACGCGAACGCACCATCGGAGACGAACGCGCGGTCGCGCGCGCCGATCTCCGGGTGCTCGCGAAAGAACGCCGACAGCGCCGCGTCGGCGGGCAGGTCGAAGCGGCGAACGCGCTCGATCGCGCCCGCGAGCGCCGCGAGCTGGTTGCGGCGCGGCGTTGTCCCGCGCCTCGGCGCCGCCGCGCAGGGCTGATCCGCGTCTCGAGACTCGACGCTCATTGACCCTTGGAATCGGGCCCCGGCAGCGGCTCCCTCGGATTCCACGGCGGAAACGCCGCGCTCTCCTCGGGCCGCGGCGGCTCGACCGCATCGGGCGCCGCTGCGTCGGCCGCGTCGGTGCGGATCGAGTCGAGCAGCACCTCGAGCGTGCCGCGGGCGGTGCGCGTGACGCGCATCTTGATCGGGATGTAATGCATCGACGGTGCGAGCCAGAACCACGCTTCCGTCTTGCCGTCGTCGCTCACGCGGTGCCAGCGCTCGGTCAGCACTTCGCCGCGCGGCCACGCGATCGCCTCCTCCGCCTCCAGCGTGAGCGTGTAGCGCGCGACCTTGCGCGTCGTCGCGAGGCTGAACGTCTGGTCCTCGCGCCCGGGCGGCGAGAAATACGGCTGCCACAGGATCGTCAGCGGATCGAAGGCGGGCGCCTCGAGTTGCGCGGTCGCGCCATCGTGCAGCACGACGTTGCCCGCATCCCAGTCGAAGAACGCCACCTCGCGCCGGTCCGCGCTGCCGCGCTCGATCGCAAACTCGAACGGCTTCAATCCGGCCGGCGTGATGCGGCCGCGGCTTTCGACCTTGCCGGTGCCGCGCACGATCAGCGCGGCGAGCCCGCGCGCCTGGCCGACCGTCGAGATGCGATAGCGATCACCCGTATGCTCGAAACGATACGTCGCCTCGCCGATCATGAAGCCCTGCGTGCCGAGGAAGACCTTGTACGCGAGGTCGAGGCGCGGCGGCAGGACGACCTCGCGTGCGGCCGCCGGTTCGGGCGCGGCGACCGGCGCTTGCGCTGCGGTCGCTGCCTGCGGGGCTGCGGTATCGCGCGCGCTTGCCGCTGGCGCCTCGGACGGCGGCGCCGGCTCGTCCACGGCCACCGCGCTGTCGGGCGCCGTGACGGGCGGTGGGGTCTCGGAGCGGGGGATCGTTGGCCTGGGCCGAGGCTTCGCCGCGGCGCGCTGCGGCTTCGGTGCCGGCTCGGCGGCAGGAACGGGCGGCGGCGGCATTTGCTCGAGCGTCGCCGTCAGCACCGTGGCGTCGGGAGCGTCGGCAGGCTCCACCGGCCACAGCGACCACGCGAGGTGCGCGAGCAGCGACACGCCGAGCGCATAGAGGAGCGACGGGCGCACGCGCCACGGCGAGCGCCGCGGAGCCTCGATCGGTGAGGTGCGCGATTCGGCTGCCGAGTCCATGGCTGGAGAGACCCGCCGCCTGCGCGCGAGTTCGGCCGGCGGTGTCGCGAGCGGGCGCGGGTCGAAGCGCGTCGCGGCGTGCGTCGTCATCGCGAAGGCGCGGATCGTGATGCAGACCGCGCGATCATCGCCGGAGCGTCGTTGCCGCGTCGGCAACGTGCACGCAGCCGTCGCCCGCGCCGGCGCTGCACACGCGGCCATCGTCGAGCGTAATGCGCCCGGCGCAGTACCAGCCGACGACCTGCGGCAGCAGCCGATGCTCGGCTTCCAGCACGCGCGCCGCGAGCGTCGTCGCATCGTCGCCCGGGAGCACCGGCACCTCCGCTTGCGCGACGATGGGGCCGCCGTCGACATCCGGCGTGACGAAATGAACGGTGCAGCCGTGGCGCGTCGCGCGATCCTCGAGCGCGCGCCGATGCGTGTCGGTGCCCGGATACGCGGGGAGCAGCGACGGATGGATGTTCAGCATCCGGCCCGCGTAACGGCGGACGAAATCGGCGCCGAGGATGCGCATGAATCCGGCGAGCACGACGAGATCGGGCGCGCTGCGATCGATGACCTCGGCAAGCGCCGCCTCGAACGCGCCGCGCGATGCGAATGCGCGGTGATCGACCACCGTCGTCGCGATCCCGTTGCGCTCCGCGTGGCCGAGGCCGGCGGCATCGGGGCGATTGCTGATCACCTGCGTGACGGCGCCGGCGAGGGCGCCGGCGTTCGCCGCGTCGATCAGCGCGGCCAGGTTGGAGCCGCGCCCGGAAATCAGTACGGTCATGCGCGCGAGCGCCATCGTGCGTCGGCGCTCACGCGATGACGATCGCCGCCGGAGCGCCGTCGGCGCGCGGGACGATTTCGCCGACGTCGTACGCGGTCTCGCCCGCTTCGCCCAGCGCGGCGAGCGTCGCCGGCACGTCGCGCGCCGCGATGCAGAGCACGATGCCGATGCCGCAGTTGAAGACGCGGTGCATCTCGTCCTCGGCGACATTGCCGTGCTGCGCAAGCCACGCGAACACCGGCGGGCGCGGCCAGCGCGCGAGCGCGAGGCGCGCCTGCACGGCATCCGGCAGCATCCGCGGCACGTTCAGCACCAGGCCGCCGCCGGTGATGTGCGCCATGCCTTTCACGCGCACGCGCTTCGCGAGCGTGAGCACCGGCTTCACGTAGATGCGCGTCGGCGCGAGCAGCGCGTCCGCCAGCGTCGTCACCGAACCCGGGGCGAACGGCGCGCTCAGGTCGGCGCGCGTGACGTCGACGATGCGCCGGATCAGCGAAAAGCCGTTCGAATGCGGACCGCTCGACGCGATGCCGACCAGGCGATCGCCGGCGACGATGTCGCGGCCGTCGACGATCGCGCTCTTCTCGACGACGCCGACGGCGAAGCCGGCGAGATCGTAGGCGCCGGCGGGGAACGTGCCCGGATGCTCGGCGGTCTCGCCGCCGATCAGCGCGCAGCCCGCGATCTCGCAGCCCGTCGCGATGCCTTCGATCACCTTCGCCGCCACGTCGACGTCGAGGCGCTCGCAGACGTAGTAGTCGAGGAAGAACAGCGGCTCGGCGCCCTGGACGAGGATGTCGTTGACGCTCATCGCGACGAGGTCGATGCCGATCGTGTCGTGCCGGCCGAGCCGTTGCGCGAGGTCGAGCTTCGTGCCCACGCCGTCGGTGCCCGCGACGAGCACCGGCTCGCGGTACCGCTTGCCGATCTCGATCAGCGCGCCGAAGCCGCCGATGCCGGCGAGAACTTCCGGGCGCAGCGTGCGCTTCGCGAACGGCTTGATCCGCTCGACCAGCGCGTCGCCCGCGTCGATGTCGACGCCGGCGTCGCGATAGGAAAGCGGGTCGCGCGAAGGGGAAGAGCCTGACGGCACAATGCGGTAAAGTGCAGCGTTTTTTGCGCCCGCGATTCTACTCCACCCGGCCCATGCGCGATGACCGGACGCCCACCCGATGATACGGGGCCGCGATGACCCCATGAGCACGCTCGGCCCGCCCGCGTCGCCGCTCGATCGGGACGCGGATCCGATCGAAGGTATCGGCGTCGCGCAGGATCCGCGCGACGACGCGGCCGCGAGCATCGCGGAGGGATCGGCCGACGCCGCACCGCTTCGCGCCGCCGCCGAGCCCGCCGAGATGCCGCGCCGGCGGCACCCGATCGCGCCGAAGCATTACCTGTGGATCGTCGGCGCGGCGCTCGTCGTATTCCTGGCGCTGCACTGGCTGGGCTCCGTGCTGACGCCGTTCCTGATCGGCGCGATGCTCGCCTATCTCGGCACGCCGGTCGTCAACCGGCTACAGGCGCGCGGCGTGCCGCGCGCGGTGTCCACGCTGCTCGTGATCCTGCTGATCGGCGTCGTGCTCGCGGGACTGTTCCTCGTGCTGATCCCGCTCGTGCAGAGCGAGGTCGTGTCGATCACGCGGCGCCTCCCCGAGCTCTTCGCGCAGTTCGCCGCGCGCGTCGCGCCGTTCCTCGAGGAGAAGCTCGGCGTCACCGTCGCGCTCGACCTCGAATCGATCCGCACGTTCATTGCGGAGAACGCCGCGCAGGCGCGGGATCTGTCGCTGCGCCTGCTCTCCGGCGTGAAGACGGGCGGGGCGATCGTGCTGTCGCTGCTCGTGAATCTCGCGCTCATTCCGGTCGTCATGTTCTACCTGCTGCGCGACTGGAACATGATCCTCGATCGCGTCGACGATCTGTTGCCGCGGCGCTGGGCGCCGAAGGTGCACGCGGTCGCGCGCGAGGTCGACGACGTGCTCGCCGAGTTCCTCCACGGGCAGGCGCTGGTGATGATCGCGCTCGCCGTCTATTACGCGGTGGCGCTGTCGATCGTGCGGCTCGACCATGCGATCGCGATCGGCATCCTGACCGGCGTGCTCGTGTTCATTCCCTATGTCGGTTTCGGCCTGGGCTTCTTCCTCGGCCTGACCGCGGCGATCCTCGGATGGCATGGCTGGCCGGGCTTCTTCGCGGTGCTCGCCGTGTATGCGATCGGGCAACTGCTCGAGAGCTACGTCCTCGTGCCGTTGCTCGTCGGCGATCGCATCGGGCTGCATCCGCTGGCGGTGATCTTCGCGCTGCTCGCGTTCGGCGAGTTGTTCGGCTTCGCGGGCGTGCTGATGGCGTTGCCCGTCTCCGCGATGCTGCTCGTCGGCCTGCGGCATCTGCGGCAGGCCTACGTCCGATCGCCGGTCTATCAGGACGATGACACCGGCTGACGCCCGCGTCGCTGCACCTCTTTCCCCGGGCAGATGAGCGAGCAGCTGATCCTCGACCTGGGGCGGCCCGAGCCGCCGACGTTCGCGAATTTCGTGCCGGGCGCCAATGGCGAGGCGCTTGCCGCGCTCTCGGCGCTCGCGGCGGGCGACCTGCGCGAGACCGGCATCCTGCTGTGGGGCGCGAGCGGTGGCGGCAAGTCGCACCTTTTGTGCGGCACTGCCGCGACGGCCGCGGCGACCCGTCCCGTGATCCACTGCGTATCGCCGGGCAGCCTGCCGCGGGGCGAGATGGTGCCCGGAACGTTGCTCGTCGTCGACGCGGCCGACGCCGCGGACGCCGAC
>DASURV010000045.1:0-3696 GCA_036375455.1 Casimicrobiaceae bacterium
GCGGCGAGCCGTCGCGCGCGGCGCTCGCGGGTGCGCTCGAGCTGCTGCGTCGCGTCGACCTGCGGCCGGCGCTTGCGCGCATCGACGCTCCCGCGCTCGTGATCGGCGGCGACCGCGATGCGCTCGTGCCGATCGAGGCCACGCGCGCCCTCGCCGCGGCGCTGCCGCACGCGACGCACGTGACGATCGAAGGCGCCGCTCACGCGCCGTTCCTCTCGCATCGTGCCGAATTCCTCGACCGCGTGCTGCGCTTCCTCGATGGCTGAGCCGACCTACGCGGCCCCCGACCCGCGCGACGTCGACCCGCGAGCGGTTCGCCGCGGCTTCGGCCGCGCGGCTGCGACCTACGACGCGGCGGCGGTCCTGCAGCGCGAGATCGGCACGCGCATGGCGCAGCGGCTCGACTACGTGAAGCTCGCGCCGGCGGCGATTCTCGATGCCGGGTGCGGCACCGGCGAGGCGGTCGGCGAGCTCGCGCTCCGGTATCCGGGCGCGCACCTGCTGGCGCTCGACATCGCGTTGCCGATGGTCGTCGCCGCGCGGCAGCGCTCGCAGGCCGGGCGCACGGTGCTGCAGCGGCTGCTGCGGCCGTTCGCACCGGGCCGCACGGGCGCGATGCCCGCATTCGTCTGCGCCGACATCGGCGCGCTGCCGCTGCGGGGCGTCTGTGTCGACCTCGTCTGGAGCAACCTAGTGTTGCAGTGGGTGAACGACCTGCCGCGCGCATTCGCGGAATTCCGCCGCGTGCTGCGAGTCGGCGGCCTGCTGTCGTTCACGACGTTCGGGCCCGACACGCTGCGCGAGGTGCGTTCGGCGTTCGCCGGCGTCGACGCGAGCACGCATACGAACCGCTTCGTCGACATGCACGACATCGGCGACATGCTCGTGCACGCCGGGTTCGCCGATCCGGTGATGGACATGGAATACGTCACGCTGACGTTCGATGCGCCGCGCGCGCTGCTCGGCGAGTTGAAGTCCATCGGCGCGACGAACCGCACCCGCGGGCGCCCGCGCGGGCTGATGGGCCGCGCGCGCTGGGCGCGCGCGATGCAGCGCCTCGAGGCGCTGCGCAAGGACGGACGGATCCCGGCGACGTTCGAGGTCGTCTACGGGCACGCGTGGAAGGGCGAGCCGCGCACGACCCCCGAAGGGCACGCGATCGTGCGCATCGAGCGCCCGCGGGGCGGCGGCTGATGGCTTGCCGGGGCCTTTTCGTCACGGGGACCGACACGAGCGTCGGCAAGACCCTCGTCGCCACGGCGCTGCTGCGGACCCTCGCCGCCGCGGGCCTGCGCGCCGTCGGCATGAAGCCGGTCGCGGCGGGATTCGACGCGGCGTCCGGCGCGAATGCCGACGTGCTGGCACTGCGGGCGGCGGGCAACGTCGACGCGCCCGTGCGCGACTGCAATCCGTATGCGTTCGCCGACCCGGTCGCGCCGCACCTAGCGGCGCAGGCGGCCGGCGTGACGCTCGAATTGTCCGAGATCGCGGCGGCCGGCGAGAGGCTGCGACGCGTCGCCGAAGCGCTGATCGTCGAGGGCGCGGGCGGCGTGCTGGTGCCGCTCGACGCGCGCCACGACATGCTCGACATCGCCGCGGCGCTCGACCTCCCGGTGCTGCTGGTCGTCGGCATGCGCCTCGGGTGCCTCAATCACGCGCTGCTGACGGCGCTCGCCGTGAGAAGGCGTGGCCTCGACCTGCGCGGCTGGGTCGCGAACGGTCTGCCGCCGCCGATGGCGCTCGCCGGCGCCAACATCCGCACGCTGACCGATCGTCTCGGATGCGCGCCGATTGCGGTCGTCGACCCGGGTGCCGCACCCACATTCGATGCAAAGACCATCGCGATGCTCGGGTTTTAGCGGCAGGGGGTCCGTGCTAACATTCGGACCCTTCGAAGAGCGCGCGTCGGGCGATGACGCGCGTCTTTTCCGCGCGGCGGTCCCTCGCCGCACGCACGTGGCTCCCCAGGTCGTGATCGAGGAACAGCATGGTGTCTAATCGAACGGAACTCGCGCGGCACCTCGCTCGCGCCGCCCTCGGCGCGGCGCTTCTCGCACCTGGCGCGGCCGGCGCGGCCTGGGAGTGGAACTTCCAGCCCGCGGTGACGCCGGTGGCCGAGCAGATCGTGGATCTGCACGCGGTGATCTTCTGGATCTGCGTGGTGATCTTCGTCGGCGTGTTCGGGACGATGTTCTACGCGCTGTTCAGGCACCGCAAGTCGGTCGGCCACCAGGCGGTGCAGTTCCACGAGAACACGACGGTCGAGATCGTCTGGACCGTCATTCCCTTCCTGATCCTGCTCTTCATGGCCTGGCCGGCGACGAAGGCGGTGCTCGCGATGCACGACACGTCGGCGCCCGACATGACGATCAAGGTCACCGGCTACCAGTGGAAGTGGAACTACGACTACCTGCAGGAAGGGTTCGGCTACTACTCGACGCTCGCGACGCCGCTCGCGCAGATCGAGGGACGCGAGCCGAAGGGCGAGCACTACCTGCTGGAGGTCGACAATCCGCTCGTCGTCCCGGCGGGCGCGAAGGTGCGCGTGCTGGTGACCGGCAACGACGTGATCCACTCGTGGTGGGTCCCGGCGTTCGGCGTCAAGCAGGACGCGATCCCCGGCTTCGTCCGCGACGTCTGGTTTCGCGCCGACAAGGTCGGCATCTATCGCGGCCAATGCGCGGAGCTGTGCGGCAAGGAGCACGGCTTCATGCCGGTCGTCGTCGAGGTGAAGTCGAAGGACGACTACGCGAAGTGGGTCGCCGAGCAGAAGCAGAAGCTCGGCGCGGCCGCCGACGATGCCGGCAAGGTCTGGGACGTGAAGGACCTCGTCGCGCGCGGCGAGCACGTGTTCAACGCGAACTGCGCGGCGTGCCACCAGCCGAACGGCACCGGCAACGCCGCGATCGGCGCCCCGCCGCTCGTGAACGACAAGGTGGTCCTCGGGCCGAGGCAGCACCAGATCGACGTGGTGCTGAACGGCCAGAACAACGGCAAGATGCCGCCGTGGAAGCAGCTCTCCGACGTGGAGATCGCGTCGGTCGTGAGCTACACGCGCAACAACTGGGGCAACAAAGCGAGCGAGAACGTCGTCCAGCCCTCGGAAGTCAGAGCCGAACGGAAGTAAGGAGAGCCTTCGATGAGCAGCGTTCCCCAGGATCTGGTCGCCGGCGCGCCGCACGGGCACGACGAGCATGCGCATCACCCCAGCGGGATCATGCGGTGGATCACGACGACCAACCACAAGGACATCGGCACGCTGTACCTGTGGTTCTCGTTCACGATGTTCATCGTCGGCGGCGTGATGGCGCTCACGATCCGCAGCGAGCTGTTCCGCCCCGGGCTGCAGATCGTCGATCCGGAGTTCTTCAACTCGATGACGACGCTGCACGGGCTGATCATGATCTTCGGCGCGCTGATGCCCGGCGCGGTCGGCTTCGCGAACTGGCTGATCCCGATGCAGATCGGCGCGCCGGACATGGCGTTCGGGCGGATGAACAACCTGAGCTTCTGGCTGCTGCCGCCGGCGGCGTTGATGCTGCTGCTGTCGCTGTTCGTCCCGGGCGGCGCGGCTTCCGGCGGCTGGACGATGTATCCGCCGCTCACGATCCAGTCGGGCATGGGCATGGATCTGACGATCTTCGCGGTCCACATCATGGGCGCGTCGTCGATCATGGGCTCGATCAACATCATCAC
>DASURV010000046.1:0-3656 GCA_036375455.1 Casimicrobiaceae bacterium
GGTGTCGCGGGTAAGGACCGCCGCGCCCAGACCGAACAACGACGCATTGGCGAGCGCGACCGCCTCGGCCTCGTCGCGCGCGGGCACGACCGCCGCCACCGGTCCGAACAATTCGTCGTCGAACGCCGGCATGCCGGGACGCACGTCGGTCAGGACCGACGGGGCGTACCAGGCGCCGGCGCCGGCCGGAATCGATCCGCCGAGCAGGCGCTTCGCGCCCCTGGCGAGACTCTCGTCGACCTGCCGCTGGAGCGTGTCCCGCAGATCGCGCCGCGCCTGCGGGCCGATCTGCGTCGCCTCGTCGAGCGGATCGCCCATTTTCGCCGCCGCCATGCGCTCGACGAACAGCGCCTCGAAGCGCGGGCGTGCTCCGGCAACGACGATGAACCGCTTGCCCGCGATGCAGCTCTGGCCGGAATTCACGAGGCGTGCCCGCGTGCAGACGTCCGCCGCCATTTCCGGATCCGCGTCCTCGAGCACCAGGTACGGATCGCTGCCGCCGAGCTCCAGGACCGTCTTCTTGAGCAGCTCGCCCGCCTTGCGCGCCACCGCGCGCCCGGCCGCTCCGCTGCCGGTCAGCGTGACGGCACTCACCCGCGGATGCTCGATCACCGCGTCGACCTGCCGGCTCGGGATCAGCAGCGTGCGAAACAGGTCCTCGGGAAAACCCGCACGCCGGAAGACCTGCTCGATCGCGAGCGCGCAGCCGGGCACGTTCGACGCGTGCTTGAGCACGGCGGCGTTGCCGGCCATCAGCGCCGGCGCGGCGAACCGGAACACCTGCCAGAACGGGAAGTTCCACGGCATGACGGCGAGCACGACGCCGAGCGGATTGAATGCGACGAAGCTCGCGCGACCCTCCGTCGCCACCGGTTCCCGCGCCAGGAAGCGCGCGGCATGCTCGGCGAAATACTCGCACGCGAGCGCGCACTTCTGCGCTTCCGCGATGCCGTCGCGCAGCGGCTTGCCCATCTCGCGCGCCATCAGTCGCGCATACTCGCGCGCGTCCTCGCGCAGGATCGCGGCCGCCCTGCGCATCGGCGTCGCGCGCTCCGCGAAGGATGCGCGCCGCCAATTCGCAGCCGCCCGGTCGACCGACGCGACGATCGCATCGACCTCGGACTGCGCCATCTCGTCGTAAGTCGCGACGACCTCGTCCGTCGCGGGATTGATTGCCTGCATCGTCATGGCGCGCCTCCGTCGTGGGTCGGGTGGGATGGCCGTTGGACATCGCGCCGGGCGGCCGCATTCCCGCGCGGCAGTATCCTTGACCATGTCCGCAACTTACTCGAGGAACATGAGCGTCCAAGGGACGATCACATGAGCACGCGCGTTGCGATCGTCGGCGCCGGAGTGGTCGGGCTGTGCTGCGCGAGCCATCTGCAGATGCGCGGCCATGCCGTCACGCTGATCGATCCGAGGCCGCCGGGCGAGTACTGCTCGTTCGGCAACGCCGGCTGCTTCAGCCGCGCCTCCTGCGTGCCGCTCGGCCTGCCCGGGACGTGGCGAAAGGTCCCCGGCTGGCTGATGGACCGGGCGGGGCCGCTGTTCATTCCGCTGCGCTACATGCCGCGGATAGCGCCCTGGCTGTGGCGCTTCCAGCGCTCGACGTCGGTCGCGCGCGTCGACGCGATCGCCGACGCGCTGCACGCGCTGCTCACCGTCACGCTCGACCAGTGGCGGCCGCTGGCGGCGCGTGCCGGCGTGCCGGAGCTGATCGAGCAGAAGGGCTACGCGTTCGCCTACGAAAGCGCGGCCGCCTTCGCCGACGACGCGCTCGGCCGCGAGCTGCGGCGGCGGCGCGGCGTGCAGATCGAGATTCTCACCGGAGCGGCAATACGCGACTTCGATCCCGCGCTGTCGCCGCGCCTGACGCATCTCGTGCTACTGCCCGAGCAGGGCCATTGCCCGAACCCGCTGCGGCTGTCGCAGGCGCTCGCCGCGCGCCTGCGCGACGGCGGCGCGCGGTTCCTCGCGCGCACGGCGACGGCGTTCGAGTGCGCCGACGGGCGTGTCGCCCGCGTGCAGACCGACGGCGAGGCCGTCGAGGCGGACGCCGTCGTCATCGCGGCCGGAGCCCATTCGCACGAGCTGTCGGCGCGGCTCGGCAGCCGTGTCCCGCTGGAAACCGAGCGCGGTTACCACGTCACGCTGCAGTCGCCGAGCATCGTGCCGCGGATACCGGTCGCCTCCGGCGAGGGCAGGTACTTCGTCACGCCGATGGAGGCGGGGCTGCGCATCGCCGGAACCGTGGAGCTCGCCGGCCTGCGGGCACCGCCGGACTTTCGCCGTGCGGACGCCTTGCTCGCCAAGGCGCGCCGCCTGCTGCCGGAGCTGCGCTTCGGCACGGTCGAGCGCTGGATGGGCCACCGACCGTCGCTGCCGGACTCGATGCCGGTGATCGGCCGCTCACCGCGCGTGCCGAATGCGTATTTCGCCTTCGGTCACGGCCATGTCGGACTCACGGCCGCGGCGCCGACCGGCGAGATCGTCGCGGATCTGGTGTCCGGCGAGCGCCCGTTCATGGACATCGCGCCGTTCGCGCCCGACCGTTTCTGACGCCGAGGAACCCCTCGTCCCGGGTCGACGACACGACGCGTCATCGGGACGGCGCCCGACCGGTGCTGCCGCGCACGACGAGATCCACCTCGACTTCCTCGACCCGCGCGACACGCTTGCCGGCCAGACGTGCCAGCAGCCGCTCCGCCGCGCGCCGGCCGATGTCCGCGGTCGGGATGTGGATCGTCGTGAGCGGGGGCGACACTTCGGCGGCGAGCTCGATGTCGTCGAAGCCGGCGACGGACATGCGCGCCGGCACCGCGATGCCGCGTGCCGCGCATTCGAGCAGGACCCCGAAGGCGAGCAGATCGTTGCCACAGGCGACCGCCGTGGGCGCGGCACCGCGCGCGAGCAGCTCGGCGAGCGCGGCGCGGCCGCTCGAGACGGAGAACGCCGTCTCGACGTAGCGGCGCCCGGGCAGGTCGAGGCCGTGCGCGGCGAGCGCCTCGCGCACGCCCGCCACGCGCTCGCGCGCGCGATCGTTGTGCGCCGTGTAGCCCGACACCATCGCGAGCTCCCGATGGCCGAGCGCGAGCAGGTGCCGGGTGATCCGGATCGACGCGAGCCGGTTGGAGAAGCCGACGCAATAATGGTGACGATCGGGATCGATCGCCCAGGTGAGCTCGAACGGCACGCCCGAGCGCGTGAGGAACTGGTACAGCTCCGGCGAGTGGTCGGTGCCGACGAGCGCGAGTCCATCGACGCCGCGCTCGACGAGCGTGCGTGTCACGTCGAATTCGGTGGCTGCGTCGTATTCGTGGCTCGCGAGCAGCAGCGTGTAGCCCGCCTCGGCGAGCGCGCGCTGCAGCGCCTGGATCGAGTGCGCGAAGATCGGGTTGTCGAGCGTGGGCACGACGGCGCCGACGGTGCGCGAGCGCCGCGATGCGAGCGCACGCGCCGCGCCGTGCGGCACGTAGCCGAGCATGTGCACGGCGTCGTCGATGCGCTCGCGCGTGCGCGGACGCACGAGCCCGGGATCGGACAGCGCGCGCGATGCGGTGGACAGCGATACGCCGGCCGCGCGCGCCACATCGGACAGGCGGGCGGGCGCGCTACGCTTCACGGCGGCGGCCGGTGGCGCTCGGCATCGCTTCAGC
>DASURV010000047.1:0-24129 GCA_036375455.1 Casimicrobiaceae bacterium
GCGACCGTCACGCCGGGCATGGCGCTGTGGCGCGAGAAGCTCTTCGTGTCGATGTCGAAGAATGCGACGAAGGCGTCGGAGTTCTTCCAGGTTCCGACGAACCGCGTCGTCGAGCTCGGAACCCAGGTCGAGCTCTGAGACAGCGAGAAAGAAGGTTCCTCGCCGATGTGCGTGGCTCCGGAGACTGAGTACGACAGCGGACAGTACGCAGCGTGGCCTCGGAGTCGGCAAGCTTGATTGGCTACGGGTACCCGGCGCGGCTTCGCTCGTCAACCCACGACTTCGCTCGCCGCGCCACCCGCTACGGTCGGCACTCCCAAGTCGCGTCGCCCGGCCGCTCGCGCGCTGCCCTGGCGGCGTCGGTGTCGCCCGTACCCGCTACGCCTCGTCCGGCTCCGGGTCGTCGACGGCGCTGCCGCCGCGCAACCGTTGCCTGACCTCGGCGGGCGCCTGCGCCGCGAGCGGCGGCGTGTCGACGACGACGTCGGCGTTCTGCGCCCGATGTCGCAGCGCGTGGTCGATCAGCACGCAGGCGAGCATCGCCTCCGCGATCGGCGTCGCGCGGATGCCGACGCACGGGTCGTGGCGCCCGTGCGTGTTGACGACGACCGGACGGCCGCGCTTGTCGATCGAATGCCGGTCGAGCCGGATCGAGGACGTCGGCTTGACGGCAATCGCGACGACGATGTCCTGGCCCGTCGAGATGCCGCCGAGGATGCCGCCGGCGTTGTTGGTGAGGAATCCTTCCGGCGCCATTTCGTCGGAATGCTCGGTGCCGCGCTGCGCGACCGAGCGGAAGCCCGCGCCGATCTCGACGCCCTTCACCGCGTTGATGCTCATCATCGCGTACGCGATGTCGGCGTCGAGCTTGTCGTCGACCGGCTCTCCCCAGCCGACGGGAACGCCGGTCGCGACCACCTCGATGCGCGCGCCGCAGGAATCGCCGGACTTGCGCAGACGGTCCATGAACGCCTCGAGCTCACCGAGCGCCGAGCGATTGGCGGCGAAGAACGGGTTGTCGTCGACGTGTTCGAAGCCCTCGAAGGCGATCGCGTTCCCGCCGAGATGCGTCATGTGCCCGCGGATGCGCACGCCGCAGCGCTCGCCGAGCCACTTGCGCGCGATCGCGCCCGCGGCCACGCGCACCGCGGTCTCGCGGGCGGACTGCCGGCCGCCGCCGCGGTAGTCGCGGATCCCGTACTTGTGCCAATACGTGTAATCGGCATGGCCCGGGCGGAACGTGTCGGCGATGCTCGCGTAGTCCTTGCTGCGCGCATCCTCGTTGCGGATCAGCAGCGCGATCGGCGTGCCGGTGGTCCGGCCTTCGAACACGCCCGACAGGATCTCGACCGTGTCGGATTCGCGCCGCTGCGTGACGTGGCGCGACGTTCCCGGCTTGCGGCGATCGAGGTCGCGCTGGATGTCCGCTTCGGACAGCGCGAGGCCTGGCGGGCAGCCGTCGACGACGCAGCCGATCGCCGGTCCATGCGATTCGCCGAACGAGGTGACGCAAAAGAGCCTGCCGAACGTATTGCCTGCCATTGCCGTGCAAAGCCTTCCGCCAGGGAACCTCCGACTATGGTATCCGCATCGCGCAAGCGAGCCGCAGGTCGGTTATGCAGAGGCTCCCTCTAACCGTCGCGATTCGCCTTCGGTGCGCCATCGCCGTCCCGCATCTGCTGCGCCAGGCGCAAGGCCATGAAACCGAGCAGCAGCGCGGCGGCGACGAGACTGCCCCAGAGCAGCCAGCGCTTGAAGTCGAGCGGCTCGCGCATCGCGGTGCGACTCGCCGACGTCGGCGCGGCGGAGACCTGCGCGACGCCGACATTGTCCGGCAGCGGCTTGCGCGCCGCATAGCCGGGAACGAGCGTTTCGATCGCGAGCGCCGCCGGCGTGACGCTGCGGCTGCCGTAGGCGAGCTCGAACGGGCCGTTGCCGCGCGCGGCGAACACGATCTCCCGCGCGTACCAGCCGGCGGCAAGCGTCGGAGGCGTCGCTCCCACGCCTCCGGATTTCGGATCGATGCGGGCGCGAAAGTAGCGCGACGCGGCGGGCGCGATCGGATGCTCCGCGTTGACCACCTCGCCGCCGTCCCGGCGCAGCCGATAGACGATCGAGTCGCCGACGGATCGCCACGGCTCCTGCGGCGTGACGCGGGCCTGCCACGAGACCGGAGCGACGGTGTTGATATCGGGAAGCTCCAGCGTGACGCGGTCCACCGGGAGCGCGGCGCCGAGGTCGAACGTGAACGCGCCCGGGCTGCTCGCGTCGGGCACGCCGGCCGCCTTGCGCACGCGCCGCGGCGCATCCACCAGACGATCGCCGATGTGACCGACGACCGAGGCCAGCTCGGGGGCTTCCGGCGTCAACCAGGTGACGCGCAGGTAGCGGGCGGTCGTCGGCGCGAACTCGATGCGGTCGCGCGAAAGCCGCCGGCCATCGTATTCCAGCATCACCAGCGGCGCGCTCGCGACGAGCGTTCGCCACGCCGCAAGATCGTCGCTCGCGTCGACGCGCGCGCGCGTCGTGACGTTCGCGGTCGAGCGCCACCGCAGCGTGAGCGCGACCAGCGGATCGGCATCGGGCGACGCATCGAGCAGATAGCCCACGACGCGCGACCCGGACACCGGCGCGCCGGCGCGGGTGCGGATATCCACCGTCGTCGCGGTCGCGCCCCTGCGCAGGCTGATCGAAAGGTCGCCCGCGTCCGGACGGGTCGTATCGACGGTCAGCGGGAAGATCGCGAGCGGCCTGCCGCCCGTGTCGACGCGCTGCGGCGACGGCGGCGGCAGGAACGCGTACGGCACCGCCGCAGCGTCGCCGTTGAACACTCGCAGATCGCCGAGATCGGGACGCGCCGCGTTGTCGTAGACGGCGTCGGGCAGCTCGACGCGGAAGAACGCCTTGTCGCCGCCGACGGCGAGCGGCTGGCGCATCGCGAAATCGGCGGGCGCCTGCGCGAGCGCGACGAGCGGCGCGAGCGCCAGCACGGATCGGGCGAGGGCGCGAAGGAGGCGCTTCACCTTGCCTCCTGCCGCGGCGGCACCGGGGCCATGTAGCCGATGACGAGCAGCAGCACGCCCACGCCGATGAACGACACGATCCGCTCGACGCCGCCCACCTGCGAGAGATCGACGAAGAACAGCTTGGCGACGACCACCGCCAGCAGCGCGGCGCCGGCCACCCAGGCCACCCGGTAGCGGCGCCGGTTGGCGATCACCATCGCGGCGAGCGCGAACAGCGACCACACGATCGACAACGCCGTTTGCACGATCCGCGATGTCCACAGGCCGGAGGCCGTCCACGGCACGTCCGCCCAATGGTGCAGCGTGCGCAGCGTCGTGCAGGTCACCCAGAACAGCAGCAGCGCGGCCGCGACGGCCGCGACGATTTCCGGCGAGACGCTCGGCAGCGGCGCTTCCTCGGCATCGCGCAGCCGCTGCAGCCAGAGCGCGACGACGACGAGCACGAAGCCCTGCGCAAGGTCGAGCGGATTGAGAAGCGGCACGAACGGCAGCGGCGCCGGATCGCCGGCACTGGCGATGTTTGCGTAGAGCGAGTAGACGAGCATCACCGCGACGAGCGGCACGGCGGCGATCAGGCGATAGGCGCGCGCGTGGTGGCCGAACGGCCAGCCGGCGCGCGCCGTGTACCGCGTGATCAAGGCCAGCGCGAGCGCCGGGACGAGACCCCACGGCACGAGGTGCCATGCGATGCCGGCCACGTTCGATCGGGCGAGCCACGCCAGTTCGTGCGCGGCGAGCAGCGTCACGACCCACGCGAGCACGGCGTGCCCGGCGTCGAGCACCGCCTCGAGGGCCTTCGACGATGCCCGGTCGAAGTGTCGCAGCAGCAGCACCTGAATCGCCAGCGCGAACGGCCACGCGAGCCAGCCTCCGTTGCCGAGCGGATGACCGCCCGCGCGCGTGACGGCGCCGACCCGGTAGAGGGCAATCAGCAGCAGCGCGACCGGCAGCGCCAATGCCGGGGCACGCGCGAGCGGCCAATCGAGCCGCCTGGCGAGCGCCGCGAACCCCGCTGCGGACACCGCGACGAATGCGACCAGCACCGCGATCCGCACATCGGAGGCGACGAAGCGCTCGATTTCGCGCCAGCCGGCACCGAGCCACCACAGCACGCCCCATGCGAGCACGACGGGCGCGAGCGAGCGCTCCGTTGCCGTGACGGCGGCGGAGCGCGAGAGCACGCGCGCGCTGACGAGCGCGCCGCCGGCGACGAGCACCGCCCCCAGGCAGTCGCTGTTCAGGATCGGCAGGTTGCCGGCGACGAGCCGCTCGGTCCAGAGCGAGAATCCGAGCGCGAACGCGACCCCGGCGGCGAGTTGCAGCAGCAGCCCGAACGCGCGCGGACCGAGATGCTGCTGTCGCGCGCCGACCCACACCAGCGCGGCGCCTTCGAGCGCCCACGTCGCCGACGTGAGGCGCGCGTCGAGCGCGAGCGGCACCGCGAGCGTCGCGAACACGACGCCGAGCGCGAGAAAAGACTCGACGAGCAGCCGCAGGTCGTCGCGATGGCGCGTGTAGAGGAGCCGCGCGAGGAGCAGGTACGTCGCCGAGGCGCCGAGCGCGCTCCACGCCATTGCGTACTCGATCCGGCGCACCAGCGCTCCCTGCAGCAGCGCGACGACGAGCGGCGTCCCGAATACGAGCGTGCCGTCGACGTAATGCCTGACCGCAACCGAGCGGCGCAGCGCATAGAGCGTGACGATCGCCACGTAGAAGAGGAAGAACAGCACGAGAAAGGGCTCGGTCGTCGCGAAATCGTCGGGGCGGTAGCGCGTGACGCCCCACAGCGTGCCGACGATGAACGTGCAGACGAATCCGGCGACGTTCAGCACGCGCCACGCCCGGAACCATGCGATGCCGAGGATCGCGGCGTTCAACACCGCGTAATACGAGAACAGCATCAGGTGATTGCCGCTGCCGCTCGACGCCAGCACCGGCGCCGCGAAGCCGCCCGCGATGCCGAGCACGGCGAGCGCGACCGCATCCTGGCGCACCGCGAGGAAGCCCGACAGCGCCGCGATCCAGAAGAGCAGGGCGAAGGCGCCGAGCGGCGGCAGCAACTGGTAGAGCCGCAGCGCGGCAAACACCGTGAGGTAGAGAATCGCGATCGCCGCCCCCTGCAGGCTCATCGCGTAACCGCTGCGCTGGTCGCGCAGGCGCCAGCCGAGCGCGAGCAGCGCGACGGCGCCGAGCGCAACGGCGGCGAGCCGCGCCTCGATCGGGATCGTGACGTGCTCCGACGCGTACTTGACGAGGAACGCGACGCCGATGAACAGCACGACGACGCCGACGCGGGCGAGCGCGTTGCCGCCGGTCACGAAGCGCCAGAGCGCGCTCGGCTCGCGCGGCGACGCCGGCACCGCATCGCCGCGCCGGACGCCGTAGGCGGGGATCGGCGGGACTGCCGCCTCGGCGGCCGGAGCGGCCGTGGCGGCGCCCTCGGCCGCGTGCTCTTCCGGGGCGGGTGCGGCGACGCGCGGAACGCGCTCCGCGACGCGATCGGGCACCGCCGTTGCCGCCTCGGCCTCGCCCGCCGGCAGTTGCGCCGGCGGCGCCGGTGCGTGCGCGGGTGCCGGCGCCGCGTCCCGGCCGGCATCCGGCGGCATCGACGCGCCCCGGAGCGCGCCTTCGAGCGCACCGATGCGCCGCTCCATCGCGCGGAGCCGCTCGGCGACGCGCGGATCGAGCAGCGACAGCGCGTCGAGCGCCTCGGACGGCGCGGCGGATCCGGCCGGGCGCTGGCGCGACTTGCGCCAGGCATCGAAGACGAGTCCGGCGATCAGGCCGACGAAGCCCCACGCGACGACGGCATTCAGGCCGTGACCGAGCAGACCGCCCAGCGCGGCTCCGATCAGCAACGTCAGCAGCGGCACGACACCTCTCCCTGCATCGACCGGCGCACCGGCCAGCTTATCGTGTGTCCTCGGTGGCCGTCACCGTCGCCATTGCACGGCCCTTGGCGAGCGTCAGCGCGACGTCGTCCCCGGGGCGCAGCCGCCTCGCATCGCTGACGATCGCGCCGTCCGGCGCGGTCACGATGGCGTAGCCGCGGTCGAGCACCGCTGCGGGGTTGAGCAGCGCGAGCGCCGTCCGGAGGCGCTGCGCGTCGCGCGCCGCATGCGCGAGGCAATCGCGGCCGGCGCGCACGAGCGCCCGCATCGCCTGCGCAAGGCGTGCGGCCTGGTGCGGCGGCGTGCGCAATTCGCGGTGCAGCCGCGCCCGCGCGGCCTCGACGCGGTGCGCCGCGGCGCTGCGGCGATGCAGGAACGCGCGCGACAGCCGCTCGCCGAGCGCGCGAGCGCGTTGCGCCTGCTGCGCGAGGCGCGTCGCCGGATGTACGAGCCGGCGTGCGGCCGCGTCGAAGCGCTGCGCGCGGCTCGCGAACTGGTGCGCATGCGCGCGCGCGAGCCGGCGTGCGAGCACCCGCAGCGCCTGCCGGAGCGCGGCACGGTCGGGCGCGACGAGCGTCGCCGCGCCGGTCGGCGTCGGGGCCCGGATGTCGGCGACGAAATCGCAGATCGTGAAATCGGTCTCGTGCCCGACGCCGGAAACGATCGGCAAGCGGGACGCGAACACCGCCCGTGCGACGATTTCCTCGTTGAACGCCCACAGGTCCTCGAGCGAGCCGCCGCCGCGGCAGACGATCACGACGTCGACGTGCGCGTGCTCGCTCGCGAGCCGGATGGCGGCCGCGATCTCGCCCGCGGCGCCCGGACCCTGTACCGACGCCGGGTAGACGATCACCGGCGCGCCCGGAAAGCGCCGCGCGAGCGTCGTCAGCACGTCGCGCAGCGCGGCGGCCCTGCGGGAGGTCACGACGCCGATCCGGCGCGGGTAGAGGGGCAGGGGGCGCTTGCGCGCGTTGTCGAACAAGCCCGCCGCCTCGAGCCGGCTCTTCAACTGCAGGAAGCGCTCGTAGAGCAGGCCGAGGCCGGCAAGGCGCACCGTCTCGACGTTGAGCTGGAACTCGCCGCGTGCCTCGTAGATCGACGGCGTGGCGCGCACTTCGACCGCGAGACCTTCGCGCAGCGCAAAGCCGAGACCCTGCGCCTTCTGGCGGAAGAAGACGCAGCGAACCTGCGCCGAGGCGTCCTTCAGCGTGAAGTAGAGATGCCCGGATGCCGCCCGCGTGCATCCCGAAACTTCGCCGCCGATCCAGACCAGTCCAAGCTGGCGCTCGAGAATGAGCCGCGCCGAGGCGACGAAGAGGGACACCGGCATGACCGGAGCCCGCGCGGCCGGAGCGCGCGCGGAGCCCGCCCGATCGTCGAACAGATCTCGCTTTTGCACTGCATCATCGCTCATCGATGAAGTCCCCGGCCGTACGCGCGCTCCGACGCCGCTGTCGTGTACAGGTCTTGTCGTTTGTCCATGACAAGCGGCCGGTCGGACCCTGCGTCGTCGGCCCGCAAGCGCATGTCATCCACCACGCGACCGTGAGCGTTTCAATCGCAGGCACCTGCGGAAGCGGTACGGTAGGTCGTTGAAACAAAGGCTCTTTTTTTTTGGGCAAATTTCGTCATTGCGCCATTTTCCCTGTCCGGCGTGTCACTTAGCGATGCGAATGTACAAGATATGCACACCGCTATCCACAGGATTTGTGGACAACGTCGCCGGGGCCGCCCGCTCCCCTGCCCGCAGACCCTTTCCCGATGCGGGTTTCCGCGGCACCGCCCATTCGCCCCAATGGCGCGGCCGGTGACGCGACAGCGCAGGGCGATTAGAATTCCCGGTTCAAACGCTTGTTCATGAACAAAACCATCCATGCTGCACCGCAAAACGCGGGATCGGCTTCCGCTGCTGCCGGCGCCGTCGCCGAGCGCGCCGACACGCGAGTGCATTCGCGCGCGGCCGACGACGCCGCGGCGACGAGCGGCTCGAATTTCCTGCGTGCGATCGTCGCCGAAGACAACGCGAACGGCACGTACGGCGGGCGCGTCGTCACGCGCTTTCCTCCCGAGCCGAACGGCTACCTGCATTTCGGTCACGCCAAGTCGATCGTCCTGAACTTCGGCCTCGCGGCCGAGAACGGCGGCACCTGCCATCTGCGCTTCGACGACACCAATCCGCTCAAGGAAGACGTCGAATACGAGGATTCGATCGCCGCGTCGGTGCGCTGGCTGGGCTACGACTGGGGCGCGCATCGGTATCACGCGTCGGACTACTACGACGTGCTGTACGAGTTCGCCGAGTGGTTCGTGACACAGGGGCTCGCCTATGTCGACAGCCAGTCCGCGGGCGAGCTGCGGGCGACGCGCGGGACGCTGACCGAGCCCGGCGTGGCCGGTCCCTATCGCGATCGCAGCGTCGAGGAGAGCCTCGACCTGCTGCGGCGAATGCGCGCCGGCGAGTTCCGCGACGGGGCGCACGTGCTGCGCCTGCGCATCGACATGGCGAGCCCGAACGTCAACATGCGCGACCCGGTCGTCTACCGGATCCGCCACGCCCGCCACCACCGCACCGGCGACCGCTGGTGCATCTATCCGCTCTACGACTACACGCACTGCATCTCCGACGCGCTCGAGCGGGTCACGCACTCGATCTGCACGCTCGAGTTCCAGGATCACCGGCCGCTCTACGACTGGGTGATCGAGAAGCTCGCCGATGGCGGCAGGCTCGAGCGCCCGCTGCCGCACCAGTACGAATTCGCGCGGCTCAACCTGACCTATGTCGTGCTCTCGAAGCGCAAGCTGCTGAAGCTCGTCGGCGAGGGCCACGTCGACGGCTGGGACGATCCGCGGATGCCCACGCTGGTCGCGGCGCGGCGCCGCGGCTACACGCCCGCGGGCTTCCGGATGTTCGCCGAGCGGATCGGCGTCTCGAAATCCGACTCCTGGATCGAGATGGGCGTGCTCGAGGACGCGATGCGCGACGATCTCAACGCGCACGCCGCGCGCCGCATGGCGGTGCTCGACCCGATCCGGCTCGTGATCGACAACTATCCGGAAGGCGCGAGCGAGGACTGCTTCGCTCCCAATCATCCGCAGCGGCCGGACCTCGGCCGGCGCGTCGTTCCGCTCACGCGCGAGCTGTGGATCGAGCGCGAGGACTTCGCCGAAGTGCCCCCGAAAGGCTACTTCCGGCTTTCACCCGGTGCGGAAGCGCGGCTGCGCTACGCATACATCGTCCGCTGCACCGGCGTCGAGAAGGACGCCGACGGCAACGTGACGGTCGTCCATTGCGCTTACGATCCCGCCACCCGCAGCGGGACCGCGGGCGCCGATGCGCGCAAGGTGAAGGGCAACATCCACTGGCTGTCGGTCGCGCACGCGGTTCCGGCGGAAATCCGCCTCTACGACCGGCTGTTCCGGGTGCCGTTCCCCGGGGCGCGCGAGGCGCCGGGCGCAGCCGGCGAAACGGCCGGGGCCGCGGAGCCGCTGCCGCAGCACGCGGTTGCGGTCGCCGGTGACGACGACGAAGGCCCCGAGGAGCGCGAACGCAATTTCCTCGACGACCTGAATCCGGACTCCAGGCGCGTGATCACCGCGCAGGTCGAGCCCGCGCTCGCGCAGGCCGCGCCGGAGCAGCGCTTCCAGTTCGAGCGCCACGGCTATTTCGTCGCCGACCTCGCGGACCACCGCGGCGCTCGCCCCGTCTTCAATCGCACCGTCACGCTGCGCGACTCCTGGGGCAGGCCGAGGAGCGCCTGAGCGGCGCGCAGCAGGCGTTCGCGGCGCTCGTCGCGCGCCTGCGGCGCGGCGCAACTTGTGGCGGCAGGGTTCCGCGCTAATATTGGGATGGACACCACGACACGGGCCACCTCAATGAAACGGATCATCCTGTTCATCGCCACGAACCTCGCCGTCGTCTTCGTCCTGTCGATCGTGCTGAAGGTGCTGGGGCTCGATCGCGCGCTCGCCGCGCAGGGCTTCCAGTACGGGCAGCTCCTGGTCTACTCGCTCGTCGTCGGGTTCACCGGCGCGATCATCTCGCTTCTGATGTCGAAGCCGATCGCGAAATGGACCACGGGTGCGCAGACGATCGAAACGCCGCGCAACGAGGCCGAGGCCTGGCTGCTCGAGACGGTGCGCAAGCTCGCCGCCGGCGCCGGCGTGGCGATGCCCGAGGTCGCGATCTACGAGGGCGACGCCAATGCGTTCGCGACCGGCGCGTTCAGGAATTCCGCGCTGGTCGCGGTGTCGACCGGCCTGCTGCAGTCGATGAGCCGCGAGGAGGTCGAGGCGGTGCTCGGCCACGAGATGTCGCACGTCGCGAACGGCGACATGGTGACGCTGACGCTGATCCAGGGCGTCGTCAACACGTTCGTGATCTTCCTGTCGCGCGTCGTCGGCTCGATCGTCGACAAGACGGTGTTTCGCACCGAGCGCGGCACCGGCCCCGGCTACTTCGTCACCGTCATCGCGTGCCAGATCGTGTTCGGCATCCTCGCGAGCCTGCTCGTCGCGTGGTTCTCGCGGCTGCGCGAGTTTCGCGCCGACGCGGGGAGCGCGCGGCTGCTCGGCCCGCAGCCGATGATCCATGCGCTGATGCGCCTCGGCGGGATCCAGGCCGGCCAGCTCCCGCAGGCGATGCGGGCCTTCGGCATCGCCGGCGGCGGCGGCGTGATGGCGCTTTTCGCCTCGCATCCGCCGATCGAGGAGCGGATCGCCGCGCTGCAGAAGGCGCCGGCTGCAGGCTGATCCGATCATCCCGGATGCGCCCGCGTCCGGGTCCACGCGCGCGACGCGGTCCACGGGCCGCGCCGCCCTCCGGAGCGAAGATGCGCTACAAGATCGAAGTGCAGGACGACACGGGCATCTGGAGCGATGTCCGCGGCGAGGACGGCGCCGTGCTCGTGTTCGACGACGAGCAGGCGGCGCGCGCGGCGCTCGCCGAGCGCTTTCCGATCCTCGTCCAGATGGAGAAGTACGCGGGCGGCAAGCGCACGCGGGTGATCCGCATCCTCGAGGACGAGGACGACTGGCCGGCGCGGCGCCCGGATCCCACGCGAGGCACGCGATGATCGACCTCTACGTCGCCAGCTCGTCGAACAGCCAGCGCGTGGCGATCATGCTCGAGGAGTGCGGATTGCAGTACCTCGTGCACCGGATCGATCTCGGCAAGGACGAGCATCGCAGCGAGCAATTCCTCGCGCTCAATCCCGCCGGGGCGGTGCCGGTGATCGTCGATCCCGCCGGACCGGGCGGCGGCTCGCTGACGCTCTCGCAGTCGGGGGCGATCCTGCTCTACTTCGCGATGAAGACCGGGCGCTTTTTCCCGAAGGACCCGGCGTTGCGCGCGCTCGCGTTCCAGTGGTTCATGTTCGCGACGACCGATTGCGCGAGCTACTCGACGATGATCTTCCTGAACAACGCGGTGCTGCCCGAGCGCTCGGCCGCGAACGCCGGCTACTGCGAGGAGCGCCTGACGCGCTACTTCACGCTCGCCGACGCGCAGCTCGAGCGGCAGCGGTACCTCGCCGACGAGCTGTCGATCGCCGATTTCGCGCTCTATCCGATCGTGCGCGTGCGCTACGGGCTCGTCGAGCGCGCCGGGAACCTGGCGCACCTCGTCCGCTGGGCCGACGAGCTCGCCTCCCGCCCCGGCGTCGCGCGCGGGATGGCGGCGGTGGAATAGGACGCTTCCGGGCCCCTGCAGCAAAACGGCCGGTCGCCCAGGAGCGCACCGGCCGTCGAAGCGCCCGAGCGTCGGGCGCGCAAGCGGGCTTCGCGTTACTTCAGGTGATTCGAGACGAGCTTCGTCATCTCGAACATCGACACCTTGTTCTTGCCGCCGAACACGGCGCGCAGCTTTTCGTCCGCGTTGATGAGTCGCTTGTTCACGGCGTCCTGCAGCCTGTTCTTCTTGATGTAGTCCCAGATCTTCTTCGTCACTTCCGTGCGGGGCATCGGCATGCTCCCGACGACGGCAGCGAGCACCGACGACGGCGTCATCGCCTTCATGAACGCCGCGTTCGGCTTGCGCTTGGCGGCTGATTTCTTGGCGGCGGGCTTCTTCGCGGCGGACTTCTTCGCTGCGGGCTTCTTCGCGGCGCTCTTCTTCGCGGCCGGCTTCTTGGCGGCCGTCTTCTTGGCGGCGGGCTTCTTGGCCGCAGTCTTCTTCGCAGCTTTCTTGGCAGTAGCCATGTTTCTCCTTCCTGTCAGTTGTGCGGGCGGACTACGCTGTAGCGTCCTCGAGCGCGCCTTCCTGTCCGAGGCACGACGCTCCATCGGCGGCGACTATACCGCATTTTCCTGGGGTGGGTAGGGGTTCCCAGAGGGAAATTTCACTCTGGCGAGGCGCTGTTGCAACGGCGCGAACGCATGCGCGATGCACGCTGCGGGCGCGCGATTTCGCTCCGGCTCGTCGGCACTCCCGGAGTAGAATGCGCCATCATTTCGCGCCCCGATGTCCGCCCTCGCCACCGACCTCGCGCAGCTTCGCATCGACTACAAGCGCGCGGCGTTGAGTGAGCGCGACGCCGCCGCCGACCCGTTCGACCAGTTCGCGCGCTGGTTCGACGAGGCGCTCGCCGCGTCGCTTCCCGAGCCCAACGCGATGACGCTCGCCACCGTCGACGCGGCCGGGCGCCCGGGTGCCCGCATCGTGCTGCTCAAGGCGGTGGACCCCCGCGGGTTCGTCTTCCACACCAATTACGACAGTCGCAAGGGACGCGAGCTCGCCGCCAATCCCCGCGTCGCCCTGCTGTTCTTCTGGATCGAGCTCGAGCGCCAGGTGCGCATCGAAGGGGCCGCGGAGCGCGTGAGCGACGCGGAGTCCGACGCCTACTTCGCCCAGCGCCCCCAGGACTCGCAGCTCTCGGCCTGGGCCTCGCCGCAGAGCGCGCCGATCGCCGACCGCGCGTGGCTCGAGGCGGAGCTTCGCGCCGTCGACGCACGCTTTGCCGGAGAGGTCCCGCGCCCGCCCAACTGGGGCGGCGTGCGGGTGGTTCCCGACCGATTCGAGTTCTGGCAGGGCCGCCCCTCGCGCCTGCACGATCGGCTCGTCTGGACACGCGAAGGCGGCCGATGGGCGATCGGGCGGCTCGCGCCGTGAGCCGTTTCGCGCGCCCCTCGCCCTTCGCGGTCCTGATCGCGCTCGGCATCGCCAATCACGTGGTGCTGACGGGCTCGCGGGTCGGCGTCGCGTTGAACGCGCTGGCGCTGGGCGCGAACGTTGCGACCGTCGGCGGGCTGATGGCCTTCTTCGCCCTGCTGCCGATGCTCTTCGCCATCCCCGCGGGGCGGCTGGCGGATCGGGCCGGCGTGCGCGGGCCGATGCTGGCGGGCTCGATCGGCATGGCGTCAGGCGCCATCGTCGCGACGCTGCTGCCGGGCGTGCCGGCGCTCTTCGCGACCGCCATGCTCACCGGCGTGTCGTTCATGCTGTTCCAGGTCGCCGCGCAGTACGCCACCGGCGAGATGGGCGGCCCCGGCGCGCGCGTGCGCAATTTCGGGTTGCTTGCGCTGGGCTATTCGACGTCCTCGATCGCCGGTCCGATGATCGCGGGCTTGATGATCGATCACGCGGGCTTCCGCGCGACGTTCGCGTTGCTGACGCTGCTGCCGCTCGTGCCGATCGCGGTCCTCGCGACCGGCCGGCTGGCGCTGCCCGGTCCCCACCCGGCGCACCGAGCGCGCGGCGAGCACAGCACGCTCGATCTCGTCACCCATCGCGAGCTGCGGCGCGTGTTCGTCATCAACGGCCTGATCGCCATGGCCTGGGAGCTGCATACGCTGTTCGTGCCGATCTACGGCAACGCGATCGGCCTCTCCGCATCCGGCATCGGCCTCGTACTCGCTGCGTTCGCGACCGCCACGTTCACCGTGCGCCTCGCGATGCCGGCAATCGCGCGGCATGCCTCCGAGCACCGCGTGCTGACATCCGCGCTCTACGTGGCCGCGCTCGTGTATCTCGCGCTGCCCTTCTCGCGCAGCGTCGCGATGCTGATGGCGCTGTCGTTTTGCCTCGGCCTCGGGCTGGGCGCGGGACAGCCGATGGTGATGTCGCTCCTGCACAGCCACGCGCCGCCCGGGCGGATGGGCGAGGCGGCCGGCGTGCGGATGTCGCTGATCAATTCGATGGCGGTCGCCGTGCCGCTGGTGTTCGGCGCCGTCGGCGGCACGGTCGGCCTCTCGCCGGTGCTCTGGTCGGTGGGCGTCTGCCTCGCGACGGGAGGCTGGCTCACGCGCGGGGCGCGGAGCTGACCCCGGCCTCTAGCCCTCCTCTAGCCCGGCTCCCGGCCCGCCTTCCTGAGTCTCTGCGCGAACGCCTTGCGGAACTTGGCCACCTTCGGCGCGACGACGTACTCGCAGTACGGCTGCCCGCCATTGCGCGCGAAATAATCCTGGTGATAGGTCTCCGCCGGATCGAACGTGGCCGCATCGGCGACCTCGGTGACGATCGGATCCGGCCAGACCTGCTCGCGCGTGAGCTCCGCGAGCGCGGCATCGGCGTCGCCGCGCTGCGCGGGCGTCTGGCAGAAGATGACCGAGCGGTATTGCGTCCCGACATCGTTGCCCTGCCGATCGCGGGTCGTCGGATCGTGGATCGTGAAGAAGACCCGCAGCAGGTCGCGAAACGCCAGCACGGCGGGGTCGAACGTGACTCGGACGACTTCGGCATGACCGGTATCGCCCGAGCAGACCTGCTCGTACGTCGGGTGCGGCGTGCGGCCGCCCGCATAGCCGGACTCGACCGAGCGAACGCCTTCGAGCTCGCGGAACACGGCGTCGAGACACCAGAAGCAGCCGCCGCCGAGGACGGCGGTTTCGAGCGCGGAGGAGGACATGTCGTGGCTCCCGTTGGAGGTCGATGAGCGGGTTGCGCGACGGTAACACGCGGCGGCCACGCCTTGCGCTGCGTCGCTCGAACGGGTGTCGCGGCGGGTGCGGCGAAGCTTACGCGGCACCCCCTCTCCCGGGGGCTGCGATAATCCCGCGGGATTCGGGATTGGGCTCGCAGACGCCCATCGCGCCGGACCCGGCCGACGGTCGCGCCGCGCCGGCGCAAGCACTGCCGACGCCCATCGATTCGATATCCGTTGACGGCCAATCCCTTGCGCTTCCTCCATCGCATCGTCGCGCGCCTGCGCGACATCGACCTGGCGCGCGCGGCGAGCAGCCTGTCGTTCACGACGCTGCTCGCCATCGTTCCGCTGGTCACCGTGGCCTTTTCGTTCGTCGCCCGCTTCCCCGTGTTCGAGGATTGGCTCAAGGCGCTCGAGCAGTTCATGCTGCGGCATTTACTGCCGTTCAGCGCCGCAGCGGAGATCCGCGGCCACATCCAGGGCTTCGCGGAGCAGGCCGCACGCCTCACCGGAATCTCGATCGCCGCCATCGCGGTGACCGCCGTGCTCGCGGTGGCGACCGTCGAGCGCGAGATCAACGCGATCTGGGGCATCCGGCGCGGCCGCTCGCTCGCAAGGCGCCTCGTCGTCTACGCGATCGGCCTCACCGCGGGTCCGGTGCTGATCGGCGCGAGCATTTCGCTCACCACCTGGCTCGTCGTGCACTCGCTCGCCGTGGTCCCGATTCGCAAGACGCTCGGGGCGCAGATCGTCGCATTGCTGCCGTTCCTGTTCGCGACCGCCGGCCTGACGGTGCTCTACAAGGGCGTTCCGGCCCGCCCCGTCGCGCTCGGTCCGGCGCTCGCCGCCGGCGCCCTCGGCGCGGCGGCGCTCGAAGCCGCGAAGCACGGGTTCGCGTGGTACCTGACGCGCGTGTCGACGTACGAGGTCGTCTACGGGACGCTCGCGGCGCTGCCGATCTTCCTGCTCTGGATCTACCTTTGCTGGATCATCATTCTCGTGGGCGCGGCCGTGTGCGCGACGATCGCCGAGCCGGGCGGACGCCGCGCGCGGCGCGGCACGGGAGCGCAATGACGCACGCGAGCGCGGCATGCCGGTTGCTTCGAACCCGACAGCCACGCTACATTTCGCCGCATCGCAACGGCCGCGAAGGCCGCTCGAAGAGGAGCAACACGACGTGTGGTCGATGATCCAAGCGGCAGGCTGGCCCATCTGGCCCCTCATCTTCGCATCGATCGTCGCGCTCGCGCTGATCCTCGAGCGGCTGTGGTCGCTGCGGCAGAGCGTCGTCGCGCCCGCGGGCATGGTCGACCACGTGCTGGTCGAGTTCCGGCATACCGGCACGACGCAGGATCTGCTCGCGCGCACGGCCGAGCAGGGGCCGCTCGGGCGCATTCTCGCCGCCGGGCTCGCCAACGTGAGAAGCCCCCGTCCCGTGATGAAGGAAGCGATCGAGGAGGTCGGGCGCGTCGTCACGCACGACCTCGAGCGCTTCCTGACGACGCTCGGCACGATCGCGTCGATGGCGCCGCTGCTTGGCCTCTTCGGCACCGTCGTCGGCATGATCGAGATCTTCGGCTCGCAGACGGCGAGCGGATCGAACCCGATCCAGCTCGCGCACGGCATCTCGATCGCGCTCTACAACACGGCGCTCGGCCTGATCGTCGCGATACCGAGCATGATCTTCTATCGGCACTTTCGCGCGAAGGTCGACGCGCTCGTCGTCGAGATGGAGCAGCAGGCGATCAAGCTCGTTGACTTCGCCCACAACGAGCGCAAATGATCGTGATCGCGGGCGCAACGCTGCTGCGCGGGCTCCTCCGATGAACCTGCGCGGCAATCGGATGGGCGACGATCCGGAGATCAACTTCATCCCGCTGATCGACGTGCTGCTCGTCATCCTGATCTTCCTGATGGTCACGACGACGTACCAGCGCATCGCCGAGCTGCAGATCACGCTGCCGGAGGCCAATGCCGACCCGGCGAAGCAGCGGCCGCGCGAGATCCAGGTCGGCCTCGACGCGCAGGGTCGCTACAAGATCGATCGCGAGCCGACGTTCACGTTCACGACCGTCGCCGCGCTGGCGGACATGCTGAGGCGCGCCGCGGGCGAGGCGAAGGAGCCGATCGTCGTCATCAACGCGGACGCGCAGGCGACGCACCAATCGGTGGTGCACGTGATGGAGGCGGCGCGCGCGGCGGGACTTACGCACATCACGTTCGCGACGCAGGCGTCGCCCGCCGCCCCCAGGAAGTGACGAGCGCTGCGGCCCGCCTGCAGCGCGCGTGGTACTCGCCCGACCGCACGCTCGTCGCGGTCCTGCTGCTGCCGCTCGCGTGGCTGTTCGGAGGCATCGCGGCGATCCGGCGCGCCGCCTATCGAGCGGGTGTGCTGCGCAGCGCGCGCGTTCGCGCTCCGCTCGTCGTGGTCGGCAACATCACCGTCGGCGGCTCGGGGAAGACGCCGCTCGTGCGCGCGCTCGTCGACGCGCTGCGGCAGCGCGGCCGCCGTCCCGGCGTCGTGAGCCGCGGGCACGGGCGGCGCACGCACGACACGCGCGCGGTTCACGCCGCGGACGACGCGCGCGATGTCGGCGACGAGCCGCTGCTGCTGGCGGCCACCGGCGTCCCGATCTGGGTCGGTGCCGATCGCGCCGCGGCGGCGCGGGCGCTGCTGGCGGCGCACGCCGACGTCGACGTCGTCGTTGCCGACGACGGTCTCCAGCACTACGCGCTCGGGCGCGACGTCGAGATCGCGGTCATCGACGCCGCGCGCGGCCTCGGCAACGGCCTGCTGCTGCCGGCAGGGCCGTTGCGCGAGCCGCCGTCGCGCCTGGCGAGCGTCGATGCCGTCGTGTGGCTCACGACCGGCGACGCGGCACCGATGCCGCCGTGCCACGCGCACCAGTTCGCGATGCTGTACGAGGCGCTGGCGTGGACCAACCTGACCGATCCCGCGCGCGGCTTCGATTCCGCGCTGCTCGCCGATCCGGCAACGGTGGCGATCGCCGGCATCGCCCACCCGGAGCGGTTCTTCGAGCAGTTGCGCGCGGACGGCTTCCGCGGCGTCGCGCGGGCGTTTCCCGATCATCACCGGTACACGGCCGAGGACGTCGCGTTTCGCGGTGCCGCGGCGATCCTGATGACGGAGAAGGACGCGGTAAAATGCCGCGCATTCGCCGATGCGCGCATGTGGATGCTGCCGGTCCGCGCGCGCGCGGACCCGGCGCTGATCGACTTTGTCCTGGAGAGGATCGATGGATCCGAAGCTCCTCGAAATGCTCGTCTGCCCGGTCACGAAGGGACCGCTCGTCCTTGATCGCGAGCGCAACGAGCTGATCTCGCGCTCCGCCCGGCTCGCCTATCCGATTCGCGACGGCATCCCGGTGATGCTCGAGGAAGAGGCGCGCAAGCTGACGCCGGAGGAATGGGAAGCGCTCAAGGAGTGAGCGGCACCGCACCTCCCCGGTGGGCGGCGCTGCGGCGACGGCCTTCTCCGTGAGCTTCATCGTCCTCATCCCCGCGCGCTACGCATCGTCGCGGCTGCCCGGCAAGGCGCTCGCCGACCTGGGGGGCAAGCCGATGGTCGTACGCGTCGCGGAGCGGGCGCGCGCCAGCGGCGCCGTGCGCGTCGTCATCGCCACCGACGATCGGCGCATTGCCGATGCGGCGCGCGCGCACCGCATCGAGGCGATCATGACGCGTGCCGATCATCCCACCGGGACCGACCGCCTCGCCGAAGCGGCAGCGCTGCTCGCGCTCGCCGACGACCAGATCGTCGTCAACGTCCAGGGTGACGAGCCGTTGCTCGACCCGGCGCTGATGCGTCGCGTCGCCGACGTGCTGCGGCGGCGCGCGGATGCGGCGATCGCGACCGCGTGCCACCCGATCGAGCGCGTCGAGGAGGCGTTCAGCCCGAACGTCGTCAAGGTCGTCCTCGATGCCCGCAGCGATGCGCTGTACTTCAGCCGGGCGCCGATTCCGTGGGCGCGCGAGGCCTTCGGCACGGCGCACGCGGCGATTCCCGAGGGCCTGCCGCTGTACCGGCACTACGGCCTGTACGCGTATCGCGTCGCGTTCCTGCGGACGTTCCCGACGCTGCCGCCGGCGCCGATCGAGCGCTTCGAGGCGCTCGAGCAGCTACGCGCGCTGTGGCACGGGCATCGGATCGTCGTCGAGGTCGTGCCGGCAGCGCCGGCGCCCGGGGTCGACACCCCCGAAGACCTGGCGCGCGTGCGCGATCTGCTCGGCTTTGCCGCCGGCTCGCAGGCTCCCGGCGGGCCCGATTGACCGTGCGCCGCCGGTGCGGCGAGAATCGACACGTCGGCCTGCCGCGATCCGCGTGGAACCCTGCGGCAAGCCGGATGACGGAACCCGTCGATCGATCATTCGAGGCGAGCGAATCCCATGCGACTGATCCTGCTCGGCCCTCCGGGCGCCGGCAAGGGCACCCAGGCGGCGTTCATCCGCGACGCCTACGCAATCCCGCAGATCTCCACCGGCGACATGCTGCGCGCAGCGATCAAGGCCGGCTCGCCGCTCGGCCTCGCCGCGAAGAAGGTGATCGACACCGGAGCGCTCGTGTCCGACGACATCATCATCAACCTCGTGAAGGAGCGCCTGCGCGAGCCCGATTGCGGGCCCGGCTACCTGTTCGACGGCTTCCCGCGCACGATCCCGCAGGCCGATGCGTTGCGCGACGCCGCGATCGGCCTCGATTACGTGATCGAGATCGACGTCCCCGACGCCGCGATCGTCGAGCGGATGAGCGGGCGCCGCGTCCACCTCGCGTCCGGACGCACGTACCACATCAAGTTCAACCCGGCGAAGGTCACGGGAAGGGACGACGTCACCGGCGAGCCGCTGATCCAGCGCGAGGACGACCGCGAGGAGACGGTGATGAATCGCCTCGCCGTGTACCATGCGCAGACGGAGCCGCTGATCACCTACTACACGCGCTGGGAGGCGAGCGGCGACCCGCGCGCGCCACGCTATCGCAAGGTGAACGGGCTCGGCACCGTCGAGGGAATCCGCGACGCGTGCATGGCGGCGCTGCGCAGTTGAAGGCCTGCGCAAGCCCTGCCGGGACTCCATCGTCGAGCAGCGCCCGTCCCCCCGGGCGACGTCCCGCATGGCGAGCGACGTAACGCTGATCGCGTTCTACCTGCCGCAATTCCATCCGATTCCCGAGAACGACCGCTGGTGGGGTCCCGGGTTCACCGAGTGGCGCAACGTCGTCGCGGCGAAGCCGAATTTCACCCATCACCACCAGCCGCACCTGCCCGCGGACCTCGGCTTCTACGACCTGCGCGTTCCCGAGACGCGGGCGCAGCAGGCGGCGCTCGCGCGAGCCCACGGCATCGGCGCGTTCTGCTACTACCACTACTGGTTCTCCGGCAAGCGGCTGCTCGAGCGGCCGCTCGAGGAAGTCATTGCCAGCGGCGCGCCCGATTTCCCTTTCTGCGTCTGCTGGGCGAACGAGAACTGGACGCGGCGCTGGGACGGGCGCGCCGACGAGGTCCTGATCGCGCAGGGCTACGCCGACGACGATGCCGTGCGGTTTCTGCGCGATCTCCTGCCCGCGCTGCGCGACCGCCGCTATGTGCGCATCGGCGGGCGCCCGTTGCTGCTCGTCTATTGCCCCGGCGCCATTCCCGATCCGCGGCGCTGGGCGGCGCTCTGGCGCGACGAAGCGCGCCGCGCCGGCCTTCCCGGTCTCTATCTCGCCTGCGTGCAAAGCGTGCATCAGGCGCCCGGCGATCCGCGGCGGATCGGCTACGACGCCGCCGTGGAGTTCCCGCCGCACTGGACGCGCTCGAACGTGCTCACGCAGGCGGTCGTGGGCAAGCGGGCCGGCTTCAGAGGCGAAGTGCTCGACTACGTGTCGTGCGCGCGGGAGATGCTCGGCCGGCCGCGTCCCGCCTATCCGCTCTTTCGCGGCATCATGCCCGGATGGGACAATACGCCGCGCGGACAGGACAGCTCGCACTGCTTCGTCAACGCCGAGCCCGCCAACTACGAGCGGTGGCTGCGCGCGCTCGTCGCGCAGGCGCGCGCGTCGCGGCCCGAGGAGGAGCGGGTGATCTTCGTCAACGCCTGGAACGAGTGGGGCGAGGGGTGCCACCTCGAGCCCGACCTGCGCTACGGGCGAGCGTTCCTCGAGGCCGGCGCACGCGCGCTCGCCGCTCCCTGACCCTCGACGAGACCCACGAACCATGCCCAGACGCAACGCCTTCTACGCCCAGTCCGGCGGCGTCACCGCCGTCATCAATGCGAGCGCCGCCGGCGTCATCGAGACCGCGCGCGCGAACCGCTCGAAGATCGGCCGCGTGTACGCCGGGCGCAACGGCATCATCGGCGCGCTGACCGAGGACCTGATCGATACCGGCAAGGAATCGTCGCGCGCGATCGCCGCGCTGAAGCACACGCCGGCCGGCGCGTTCGGCTCGTGCCGCTACAAGCTCAGGGATCTCGACGCCGACCGCGCGCAGTACGAGCGGCTGCTCGACGTGTTCCGCGCGCACGACATCGGCTATTTCTTCTACAACGGCGGCAACGACTCGGCGGACACGTGCCTCAAGGTATCGCAGATCGCGCGCAAGCTCGGCTATCCGCTCACCGCCGTCCACGTCCCGAAGACCGTCGACAACGACCTCGCGGTCACCGACAACTGCCCGGGCTTCGGGTCGGTCGCCAAGTACGTCGCGACGTCGATGCGCGAGGCGGCGTTCGACGTGGCGTCGATGGCGAAGACGTCGACGAAGGTGTTCGTGCTCGAGGTGATGGGCCGGCACGCCGGCTGGATCACCGCCGCCGTCGGCATGGCGGAGGATGCGGCGACGCCGATTCCCCTCGTGCTGCTGTTCCCGGAAATCCCGTTCGACGAGGCGAAGTTCCTCGACCTCGTCGACGCGCGCACGAAGCGCTTCGGCTATTGCTGCATCGGCGTGTCGGAGGGATTGCAGAATGCCGAGGGCGAGCTGATGGCCGAGGCGGGGACGAAGGATGCGTTCGGCCATGCGCAGCTCGGCGGCGTCGGCCCGCAGATCGCGCAGCTCGTCAAGGAGCGGCTCGAGTACAAGTACCACTGGGCCGTGGCCGACTACCTGCAGCGTGCCGCGCGGCATCTCGCCTCGAAGACGGACCTCGACCAGTCGTACGCGGTCGGCAAGGCGGCCGTCGAGCTGGCGCTCGCGGGCCACAACGCGGTGATGCCGGCGATCGTCCGCGTGTCGGACCGGCCGTACCGGTGGAAGATCGCCATCGCGCCGCTCACCGACATCGCGAACAAGGAGAAGAAGCTGCCGCGCAATTTCATCACGCCGGACGGGTACGGGATCACGGCGCGGGCGCGCGCGTATCTCGCGCCGCTCATCCGGGGCGAAGCGCCTCCGCCCTTCCGCGACGGGCTGCCGCAGTACGTGCGACTGAAGAACGTCGCGGTGCCGAAGCGGCTCGCGACGTCCTTCGCCGTGTGACCTCATGAGCAGGAACATCGACTACTACTTCACGCCGGTCTCGCCGTTCACCTACCTCGGTCACGACCGCTTCGTCGAGATCGCGCGGCGCCGCGGCGCCACGGTCGCCGTGAAGCCGATCGATCTCGGCAAGGTGTTCCCGGTGTCGGGCGGGCTGCCGCTCGCGCAGCGCGCGCCGCAGCGCCAGGCGTATCGGCTGGTCGAGCTCGCGCGCTGGTCGCGCTTCCTGCGCCTGCCGCTCAACCCGCGTCCGGCGCACTTCCCGGTCTCGGCCAATCTCGCGTCGCGGTGGATCCTCGCGGCGCTCGAGCACGGCGTGGACGCGGCGCTCGCGTTCGCCGGGGCGCTGGGCCGCGCAGTCTGGGCCGACGAGCGCAACGTCGCCGAGCCGGCCACGCTCGCGGCGATCGCCGGGGCGCAGGGACTGGACCCCGACGCGCTCGACGAGCGGGCCAACGCGCCCGACACGGCGACGCATTACGCGATGCTCACCCAGGAGGCGATCGACCGGGGCGTCTTCGGCGCGCCGACCTACGTCTACGACGGCGAGCTCTTCTGGGGACAGGACCGGCTCGACTTTTTGGACCGCGCGCTGGCAAAATAGCGCGCTTTGGCGGCCGGGGCCCAACAGAGGGCGCTGCCGCCGAACGGGAACGGCGGGCGCCCGATCCGATCCGGGGGCGCCCTCCGCAGGCGTCCCGCAAAGAACGACGCTTCGGCGGCCGTTTCTCGATCCACATTCCTTTCGAGGGGAGAGTCCCATGTCCAATCCGCTCATCTTTGCGCTCGTCTGCGCGGTGGCGGCGATCGTCTACGGCGTGATTTCCATCCGCTGGATCCTCGCCAAGCCGGCGGGCAATCCGCGGATGCAGGAAATCGCGGCGGCGGTGCAGGCCGGCGCCAAGGCGTACCTGAACCGGCAATACACGACGATCGGCATCGTCGGCGTGATCCTCTTCGTCGTCATCGGCGTCTTCCTCACCTGGCGCACGGCCGGCGGCTTCGCGCTCGGCGCGATCCTTTCGGGCCTCGCGGGCTACATCGGCATGAACGTATCGGTGCGCTCGAACGTGCGCACGGCCGAGGCGGCGCGCACCGGCCTCAACGAGGCGCTCGCGGTGGCGTTTCGCGGCGGCGCGATCACCGGGATGCTCGTCGTGGGCCTCGGGCTGCTCGGCGTCGCGGGCTTCTACTGGTTCCTCGTCGCTTCCGCGCACTACGCGCCCAACCTGATGAACGAGGGGCTGCATCACGCGATCGAGCCGCTCGTCGGTCTTGCGTTCGGCGGCTCGCTGATCTCGATCTTCGCGCGGCTCGGCGGCGGGATCTTCACGAAGGGCGCCGACGTCGGCGCCGATCTCGTCGGCAAGGTGGAGGCCGGCATCCCCGAGGACGACCCGCGCAACCCCGCGGTGATCGCCGACAACGTCGGCGACAACGTCGGCGACTGCGCTGGCATGGCGGCCGACCTCTTCGAGACGTACGCCGTCACCATCGTGGCGACGATGCTGCTCGGCGCGCTGCTGCTGCCGACGATGGCCACCACCGCGGTCACGTATCCGCTCGTTCTCGGCGGCTTCTCGATCCTCGCGTCCATCGTCGGCTGCTATTTCGTGAAGGCGCGCGCCGGCGGCAAGATCATGAACGCGCTCTACCGCGGGCTCGCCGTCGCGGGCGTCATCTCGGCGATCGGCTTCTATTTCATCACCACGTGGATGATGGGCGACATCGCCGGCGCGAACGCCTCGCTCACGCCGCTGCGTCTGTGGGGCGCCGCGCTGGTCGGGCTGGTGCTGACTGCCGCGATGGTCGTCATCACCGAGTATTACACCGGCACCGACTTCAAGCCGGTCAAGCACGTGGCGTCGGCGTCGAC
>DASURV010000048.1:0-2711 GCA_036375455.1 Casimicrobiaceae bacterium
GTTCGTCGGCACCGTCGTAGCCGAGACAGTCGCGGCCAACATCGGCATCGGCAGCATGATGATCCTCGCCGGCTCGACCTTCGACGTGCCGCTCGTGTTCGCGGGCGTGTTCCTGCTCGCCGTGCTGGGCGTGGCGATGTACGCGGTCTTCGCGTTCATCGAGGGCAAGGTGACGTTCTGGGCGCGGCGCAGCACCGACATCGCGGCTTGACGCCGCCGTAGCGTCCTTTCTACGCCGCCGCCGCGCGCGTGTCCTGCAGCCAGCTTGCGAGCACGCGCGTGACGGCCTCGGGCTGCTCGATCGCCGACAGGTGCCCGCACTGCTCGACGATCGCGAGACGGGCGCCGTTGATGCGCACGGCGATCGCCTCGTGGTCCTGCACCGGCGTCACCGGATCCTCGCGGCCACAGGCAACGAGCGTCGGCACCCGGATTCGCTCGAGGTCGGCCAGCGAATCGGGACGCGCGAGCATCGCCGCCTGCTGGTTCGTCTGCCCGCGTGCGCCGATGCTTCGCGCCATGTCGGCCATCAGCCCGGTGAGCGTCGCATCGCCGCGATGGCCCGAATGCAGCCAGCGCGCCGGCAATTCGGGAATCAGCGCGTCGATGCCGCCGCTTCGCACTTTTTCGATGTCGGCGAGGCGGCCGGTACGGCGCGCCGCGGTGTCCGCCGCCGCGGTCGTGTCGAGCAGCGCAAGGCGGGCAATCCGCTCGGGCGCGCGGCGCATGATCTCGAACGCGAGGTAGCCGCCGAGCGACAGCCCGATCAGCGTGAACCGCGCGGGTACGCGCCCGAGCAGGTCTTCCGCCATCGCGCCGAGCGAGTCGTGGTCGCGATACGCGAACGCCGCGCATTCGTGATCGCCGCGCAGCGCCGCGATCTGCGCGGCGAAGAGACGCTCGTCCGTCAGGTGCGCACAGGCGAACGCGAGAAAGGGCCGCTCTCCGTTTGCGGTTGTATGATCCCCCCACGCTCGCGGCTCGTCGGACGAGGCTCGTGCTTCGCACTTACGTGCTCGCCCTCGGGGCGGCCCGTCGGGCTCGCGCGCTTCGCTGCCCCCCGCGGGGGCGGAATTCGACGCTCGGGACGGCCCTTCGCGTCTCATGTCAGGGCGCTGCGCGGCAGCACCGTGTACACGCGGACGATGAACGCGTGCACGTCCTCCATGTACTTGCGCAGGAACTGCTCGGTCGATTCGACGGTGACGTTGCCGTCGTCGTCGATCAGCCCCGGCTTGAACTGGATGTAGGCCTCGGGCGCGTTCATCTGCGGCGAATTGCAGAACGACAGGACGCTGCGCAGTTGCTGCTGCGCGATCGCCGTGCCGATCGCGCCGGGCGACGTGCCGATGACGGCCGACGGCTTGCGCGAAAACGAGTTCTGGCCGTACGGACGGCTTGCCCAGTCGATCGCGTTCTTCAATCCACCCGGTATCGACCGGTTGTACTCGGGCGTCACGAAAAGCACCGAGTCGACCGCCGCGAGCGCGCTCTTGTACGCGCGGGCCGGCGGCGGGTAGTCGGCGTCGTAGTCGTAGCTGTAGATCGGCAGGTCGCGGAAGGACACTTCGACCATGTCGAGTTGCGGCGGCGCGAGTCGCACGAGCGCCTTGGCGAGCTTGCGGTTGATGGACCCCTTGGCGAGGCTGCCGATCAGATAGCCGACCTTGAACGTGGTCATGGGAATCTCCTGGTGAAAGCAATCGGGGGCGACATCGGGAGCACGTGCTGTCCGCGACCGCGCCGGCGGCGCGACAACCGCTGCCGCCATCATCGCCTTCCGTTCGGCTTTTGTCATGACGGAGACAGCCGACATGGCGGTCGCCGTCCTCTGATGTCCTGAATATTGCACTTCCAACCTTTCATGTTAGAGTGCCAACATTCGTCCGGGACACGCCGGCGCCACGGCCGGCCGTCGCCCAGCGGGAGTTGCCGATGGACTTCATCTTCATGCTGACGCGGCGCGACCGGACCGTCGAGGACGCGGAAGACCTGGTCGAGGCCGTTTGCGACCTCGGCGTTCGCCACGTCGGCTTCAAGGACGTCGGCGTCCCGCCGGCGACGATGGAGCGCGTCGTCGGGCGCATTCACGCGCACCAGGCGCTGTCCTATCTCGAGGTCGTCAGCACGACGCCCGGCGCCGTCGCGTCGTCGGTCGCCACGGGGGCGGCGCTCGGCGTCGATTGCATCCTCGGCGGCAAGGATCTCGACGCCGCACGGCACGCGCTCGGCGGACTCGGCCGCTATTTCCCATTTCCGGGGCGTCCGATCGGGCATCCGACGCGGCTCGAGGGAACGGCTGCCGATGTCGAGGCGGACGCGCGCGACGCGCGGGCCCGCGGTAGCGGCGGTGTCGACCTCCTCGCGTTCCGGGCGATCGACGCGGACCCGCTCGCGCTCGTGCGGGCGGCCCGCCGGGGTGTCGACGGCGGGCGATTGATCGTCGCAGGCAGCGTGAACTCGGTGCAGCAGATCCATGCGCTGGCGGCCGCGGGTGCGGACGCATTCACGATCGGATCGGCCGTATTCGACGGTTCGTTTTCGCCGACGAAGGGATCGCTGCGCGGCCAGATACTCGACATCCTCGAGGCCTGCCGTACCGCACCGTTGCCGGCGGGCTGATGCACGAGCCGGTCGACTCCGGCGCGCGCGGCCGCGCCGCGAATCACACCACCGCGCCCGAATGCGCGCTCGATGCGCTGCTGCGTGGC
>DASURV010000049.1:0-3409 GCA_036375455.1 Casimicrobiaceae bacterium
CGCGAGCCAATGCGCACCGGCGAAATCGCCGCTCGCAAGACCGCTCGAGCCGGCCGTGAAATGGGCGTCGGCAGCGGCACGTGCGACGCCGCAGCGGACGTCATCCGGGGATAGCGCAGCCGCGATTCCGCGCAGGCACCACGCGCGCGAAAGATTCAGGCCATCGAGGTGCACGAGCTGCGGATCGCTGCGGTCGGTCACTTCGACGGGCGCGAACAGTGCTGCGGGTACGCCGCGGGCAAAGTTTGGCAGGAAGCCGGCGAGCCAGGACCCGAATGCGTCGGGCGGGAGAACGCGACGCATGAGCTCCGCCTCCACGAGCGCGGGCGACAGGAAATCGGCGCCGGAGGGCTCCCACGCGGCCGGCATGTCGCGATCGTTCGCGAACCATTCCTGCGCTTTCGCGCACGCGGTCGCGGCGAGCGCCTCGTCGCGAACCGTACGCGCGTAGTCGAGCGCGAAGGCAAGCGCGAACGCGCTGTTCGAATGCACTCCGTGGCGAACCGGATGTCGCGTGCGCGGCAGGAATTCGATGAACCGCGCGGCGAACGCGTCGGCGAGCGGTTGCAGCGCGTGCGACCAGCGGGAGAAATCATCCGGGCCGGCATCCGTGGAGCGCGGCACCTGCACGTCGGCCTCGCTCGTCAGAACCTGATCGAGCTTGTGCGGGTAATCGGTCGCGACGTTCGCGAGCGCAATCGCCGCGAACCGTTCAGCGGTCGCCGCATCGAGGGCGCCCCGCATCGATTCGATCACGCCGCGGCGGGCGCGCCTCCTTGTACCGTCAGCGCCATTCCATCGCCGGAGCGTCGGCGCGCTCGCCATCGCGCGCCGCCGCGACCTTCGGTCCTCGGCTCGGCTTCGCCTCGCCCGGCGCGCTCAGTCGTCCCGCGCGCTTGCGCTCGTGTTCCTTCAGGTACCGCTTGCGGATGCGGATCGACTTCGGCGTGATCTCGACGAGCTCGGCGTCGGCGATGAACTCCACCGCGGACTCGAGCGTCAGCGTGATGGGCGGCGTGAGCATGACTGCATCGTCCTTGCCGGCCGCGCGGACGTTCGTGAGCTTCTTGCCCTTGATCGGATTGACGACCAGGTCGTTGTCGCGGCTGTGGATGCCGATCACCATGCCTTCGTAGAGCCGCTCGCCGGGCGAGACGAACATCCGGCCGCGCTCCTGCAGGTTCCACAGCGCGTAGGCGACCGCGTCGCCGTCTTCCTGCGACACCAGCACGCCGTTGCGGCGCTCGGGAATGTCGCCCTTCACCGGCGCGAATTCGTCGAACACATGGCTCATGAGGCCCGTGCCGCGCGTCAGGTTCATGAACTCGCCCTGGAAGCCGATCAATCCGCGCGCCGGAATGCGATAGTCGAGGCGCGTGCGGCCGCGCGCGTCGGACGCCATGTCGGCGAGCTCGCCCCTCCGAACGCCGAGCGCCTCCATCACCGCACCCTGGTGCTGCTCCTCGACGTCGACCGACAGCATCTCGTACGGCTCGCAGGTAACGCCGCCGATGTCCTTCTGCACGACGCGCGGGCGCGACACTGCGAGCTCGTAACCTTCGCGCCGCATGTTCTCGAGCAGGATCGTGAGATGCAGCTCACCGCGTCCGGAAACGAGGAACACGTCGGTGTCGGCGGTCTCCTCGACGCGCAGCGCCATGTTGGTCAGCAGCTCGCGCATCAGCCGGTCACGCAGGTTGCGCGACGTCACGTACTTGCCTTCCCGCCCGGCGAGCGGCGACGTGTTCACCTGGAAGTACATCGACAGCGTCGGCTCGTCCACCGAAATACCAGGAAGCGCTTCCGGCGCGTCGACTGCAGCGAGCGTCGTCCCGATTCGCAGGTCGTCGATGCCGGTGACGAGCACGATATCGCCCGCGGCGGCGCGCTCGACCGGAACGCGGTTCAGTCCCTCGAACATGAACACCTGGCCGACGCGTCCGCGCGCAGGGATCTCGCCTTCGGCCAGCGGATGATCGAGCAGCGCGACCTCCTGCCCGGCGACCAGGGTGCCACGCCGGATGCGGCCGATGCCGAGCCGGCCGATGTAGCTCGAGTAATCGAGCGCGCTCATCTGGAACTGCAGCGGCCCGTCGACGTCGCCGTCCGGTGCCGGAACCGAGCGCAGGATCGTCTCGAACAGCGGACGCATGTCGCCGTGTTGCTCGCCGGATTTCGCCACGGCGGCGTCGAGCGTCGCCCAGCCGTTCAAGGCGGACGCATACACCACCGGGAAATCGAGCTGCGCGTCGTTCGCACCGAGGCGATCGAAGAGATCGAACGTCTGGTTGACGACCCATTCCGGACGCGCGCCGGGCCGGTCCACCTTGTTGACGACGACGATCGGCCGCAGGCCGTGCCGCAATGCCTTCAGCGTCACGAAGCGCGTCTGCGGCATCGGGCCTTCCACCGCGTCGACGAGCAGCAGCACGCCGTCGACCATGCCGAGCACGCGCTCGACCTCGCCGCCGAAGTCGGCATGGCCGGGCGTGTCGACGATATTGATATGGGTGTCGCGATAGCGGATCGCGCAGTTCTTGGCGAAGATCGTGATGCCCCGCTCGCGCTCGATGTCGTTGCTATCCATCATCCGTTCGGCGACGTGCTGATGCGCGGCGAACGTCCCGGCCTGGACGAGCAGTTTGTCGACGAGCGTCGTCTTGCCGTGGTCGACGTGGGCGATGATCGCGATGTTGCGGAGGGCAGACACGGGTTGGGCCGGGCGGCTTGGCAAAACGTTCGATTATAGCAGCCCGACGCAATTTTTGCCATCGCTTCAATGCGTTGGTAGTGATTCAGAACCTCTTGCCGATGCCTCGAGCACGCGCGCCGGCGCGCGGGATGCAGCCTCCCGCGGCTGCGGCCAAGCCTACCGCTCGGTCAACGCGAGCTGCACGCCGAGGCCCGCAAACGCCGCCGAGAAGCCGCGTCGCAACCACGCCTGAACCCGAGGCGATTCGAGGACGGCCCTGCGAAACGCATGAGCGAGAAAGCCGTAAACGACGAACACGGCGAACGTCATCGCCATGAACACGGCGCTCAACGCCAGCAACTGGAGAAGCGGCGCCGCTTCGCCCGGTACCACGAACTGCGGGAGAAACGCGAGGAAGAAGATCGTGAGCTTCGGGTTCAGCAGGTTGAGGAGCACTGCCTTGACGACGATGTCGAGGCCGCTGCCGACATCTCCCGGCGGCACGTCCGCGATCACGAACGCCGTCTTGCTCTTCCAGGTCGCATACGCGAGGTACAGCAAGTACGCGACACCCGCATATTTGAGTGCCTGAAACGCGACGGCGCTGGTATGCATGACGGCCGCCAGCCCGAGCACCGTTGCGAGCAGATGCGGCACGATGCCCGCGGTGCAACCCAACGCCGCGAACGCGCTCGCCTTTCTGCCGCGGAGCAACCC
>DASURV010000050.1:0-4725 GCA_036375455.1 Casimicrobiaceae bacterium
AGCGCCGCTTCGTTGACTAGATTCTTGAGCTCCGCGCCGGAGAACCCGGGGGTCGCGGCGGCAAGCTCCGCGAGGCTCGCGTCGCTCGCGAGCGGCACGTTGCGCGTGTGAACCCCGAGGATCGCCTCGCGTCCGATCTTGTCCGGCAGGTTGACGACGACGCGCCGATCGAAGCGCCCCGGCCGCAGCAGCGCCTTGTCCAGCAGCTCCGGCTGGTTGGTGGCCGCCAGCACGATGATGCCTTCGCGGCTCGAGAAGCCGTCCATCTCGGTCAGGATCTGGTTCAGCGTCTGCTCCTGCTCGCTCGATGCGCCGACCGCGAACTGCCCGCGCGCGCGGCCGATCGCATCGAGCTCGTCGATGAAGACGATCGCCGGGGCGCTCTCGCGCGCCTGCTTGAACAGGTCACGCACCCTCGCCGCGCCCACCCCCACGATCATCTCGACGAACTCGGCGGCGCTCATCGAGAAGAACGGCACGCCCGCCTCCCCCGCGACCGCGCGGGCGAGCAGCGTCTTCCCGGTACCCGGTGCGCCGACCAGCAGCACGCCTTTCGGCGCGGTACCGCCGAGACGCGTGTATTTCGGAGGATCCTTGAGGAAATCCACGACCTCGACCAGCTCGTTCTCCGCCTCGTCGATGCCTGCGACGTCGTCGAACGTGACCTTGGTGTCCTTCTCCTCGTCGTAGCGGCGGGCCCTGCTCTTGCCGATGCCGAGCAGGCCCCCGCCGAAACCGCCGCCCTGCTGCGCGGAGCGGCGGAAGAGCCAGACGTAGAAGGCGATCAGCAGGAACGCGGGGCCGAACCCGAGGAGGAGCGTCGACCATGCGCTGCCGCCGACCTCGATCGGCTCGGCGCTGATCTCGACGCCGTGATCGATCAGGAACGACTCCAGATCGGACCCCACGAACGATGGCAGCGTCGTGACGAAGTGCGTCGACGTCCGCGGCGGACCCTGGCTTCCCGCGACGCGCCCGCTCGGCGTCTTGGCCCGGTCGCCCGCCGCCGGCACCTCGCCCGCCGGCGGATACGTGACCGGTTGCACGAAGCGGCCGGTGAGCGTCTCGCCCCGGCTGTAGATCGACCGCACGTTCTTCTTCGCGACCTCTTCCTTGAAGAACGTGTAGGAAACGGTCAGCGGCGCCTCGCCGCTCGGGACGAACAGCCGCGCGAGCACGAAGTTGGCGAGCAATGCGATCGCGAACCAGAGCCACATCCTTCCGGGCGGCATCTTCGTCTGCCCGGCGTCGCGGGGCGACCCGGGTGCGCCGCCCGCCGGCGACCTGTTCCTGGTCGCGCCGGGACCGTTATCGCGCGTCGCTCTCGGCCACATCGCCCGGTCCTACGTGGTTCGCCGCAGCACCGTGTACACCCGCACGATGAAGGCGTGGAACTGCTGCGGCGATCGCGCTCCTGGACTTACAGGTGGACATGGGGCCTCCTTGCCCGTGGAAATCGGTCCGTGCGGTGCGCGGCACGCGAGCGCGCGGCCCGGATATCATCGTCCAAAGCGCAGTGGCTGTCACATCTGCGCGCTCACGGCCCCGTTCGCCGGCGATTCGGCTTTCGCCCGTGCGAGATGTCCCGCGTGGATGGCCCGCACGGTATCGATCGTGTCGGCGTCGGCCGCGGACTTGTCGCTGCGGTAGCCCTTGACGCGCGCGAAGCGCAGCGCGAGACCGTCCGGATAGCGCGGGCTCGCCTGCAGGTCGTTGAACGCGATCTCGACCACCAGCTCGGGCCGCACGCGCACCGTGTACGGATCGCGATCGATCTCGCGCGCGAGCAGCGCCTGCGTCTGCCACGCGAGCATTTCGTCCGTCATGCCCTTGAACGTCTTGCCGAGCATCACGAATCCGCCCTGCGCGTCGCGCGCGCCGAGATGCAGGTTCGACAGGAACCCCTTGCGGCGGCCGTGGCCCCATTCGGCCGCGAGCACGACGAGATCGAGCGTGTGCAGGCGCTTGATCTTGAGCCACGCCGCGCTGCGCCTGCCCGCCTCGTACGGTGCGCCGAGCGACTTCGCCATCACGCCCTCGTGCCCCCGCCGCAACGCCTCGTCGTAGAAGCCTTCGGCGACGACCGCGTCGGCGGTGACGATGCGCGGCATCAGCAGCGTCGCCGGAAGCGCATCCGCCAACGCCGCGAAACGCTCCGCCGCCGGCGCGGCCGTCAGCGCGTCCGCGCCGTGGCGCAGGCAGTCGAAGAAGAACACCGCGAGCGGCAGCTCGGCGCGTATCTGCGCCACGTCGAGCGTGCGCCCGAAGCGGCGCATCGTGACCTGGAAAGGCTGCGGCGCTCCGTGCGCCTGCAGCGCGATCGCCTCGCCGTCGAGGATCAGCTCGCGCACCGGCACGGCGCGCAACGCGTCGACGATCTCGGGCACCGACGCCGTGACATCGTTGCGATTGCGCGTGAACACGCGAACCTCGTCACCGGCCTTGTGCACCTGCACGCGCGCGCCGTCCACTTTCCATTCGAACGCCGCGCTGCCGAGCACGCGCAGCGCCCCGGCGATGTCGTCGATCGGCTGCGCGAGCATCGGTGCCGCCGGCTGCATCAGCAGGAGCTCGAACCGTCGGAGCCCCTCGGCACCCTGGGTGAGCGCCGCGTGCGCAACGCTCGCGATGCCGTGCGCCACCATCGCGGCCCGACGCACCGTCGCGACCGGCAGCGAGGCCGCGGCCGCCACGGCGTCGATCATCAGCGACTCGAGCGCGCCCTGCCGCAGCTCGCCCAGCATCAGGCGCCGCAGGAAGTCGCTCTCCCCGGCCGTCGCACGCGCGAGCAGTGCGGCAAGAATTCGCGTGCGCTCGGCCTGCGAGCCCGCGCCGGCGGTGGCCGCGATGCGCTCGAGCGCCGCATCGACGTCGGCGATCCGCAGCGACGGCGCGGCGGCCGGCGCGTCGTTGCGCGCGCGATCGAAAAGCGCGGAGCCGATGCCGCTTCGGCCCTGCCGGGCCTCGCCGGACAGATAGGAAACGCCGATCGCGATTGCCTCGGGTGCGAGGCGGCGCAGGAACGCGGCGAGCTCCGCGACCTTGGCGTTGCGGCTCGGCGTCGCCGCGACGCGGCGCGACGTCTCGACCAGCTCGGCCAGCAGCATCATCGGCTGGCTCGGCCCCGGCGACTGCCGAAAAGCGGTCTCGAGTGCATGAAAGTAGAATGATGCGCGACGATCCGGAAGCTCGGATCAGGGGAGCATCGCGAATGCCCAAGCTCGATCTGACCTCCATTGCGCCGCACAGCGGTTCGTCCTACCCTGCGCCGTTCGACAAGCCGGCGGCAAACCGGGTTCGCCGCCGGCTGGGCGACGCCGGCGGCCTCACGCAGTTCGGCGTCAATCTCCTGCATCTGCCGCCGGGCACGTGGTCGAGCCAGCGCCATTGGCATTCGGCGGAAGACGAATTCGTCTACGTGATCGCCGGTGAGGTCGTCATGATCACCGATGCGGGCGAGGAAACGCTGCGCGCCGGGGATTGCGCAGCGTTCCCGCGCGGCGCGCCCAACGGGCACCATCTCGTCAACCGCCGCGACGGCATCGCCGTTTGCCTCGAAGTCGGTACGCGCGCGACGGACGATGTCACGAGCTATCCGGACATCGATCTGGAGTTCGATTCGAAGATCGGCTCGTATACGCACCGCGACGGCACACCCTATCCCGAGCGCTGACGCTCGTTCCGCGGGATTGCGCAACGTCACGCCGATGCTGACTGCGGCGGCGGCTCCTGGCGCAAGCCGATGCGAGTTGCACGCCCCCATCGTCACGGCCGCCCCGTCACGATCCTGATCTCCTGCACACTGGAAGAATCGACATCGTGGGTTACCAGGGCGACGGACCTCGTCGCGACGGCCGTAGCGACCTGGATCGCATCGGGAAAACGCAGCCTCCGCACCGCGCGAATCCGTGCCGCCAGAATCGCGATCTCCTCGGTCACCGCGACGATCTGCCAGTTGCGTGAACCGCGCATCGCCTCGTGCTATTGCGCCGCGAGAATTTCGTTCCCGGCCCTCAGCGGTCCGGCCAGCACCTCCGCGACCGTGATCGTCGAAACGAAGATCGCGAGGTCCCCGTCGGCCGCGGCGTCGAAGATGGGGGCGAAGCGAGCCGCCCATCGCGGATGGTCCTCGAGAAAATAGATTATCGGCGCGGAGTCGACCGTGACCTGCGCATTCGGGGGCAACCCCCACGCGGGGCCTCGCCCGGACATTCCACCAGACCGGCCCTTCTTCGTTGGACTCCCCCCGGGTGAAACATCCGGGCTAGCGCCATTCGTCGCGCATCGATCTCAGCGCACGCTTGACGGAAGTGCCCCAGAGTCCCCTTCCGGTTCCCCGCAGGGCACGGATATCGACACCCCACTTGTTCTGCATCAGATAGGACGCCGGGACGAGCGCCGCGCAGGGCTTGCCGTGCTTGGTGATGATCGTGGGTTCGCCCCGCGCGGCTTGCTCGACCAGGCTCGGAAGCCGCTTCCGCGCCTCCTCTGCACCCTGCATGACGACCGGTTTCATTTTTCGACGACGCCTCGTGCAACGACCTGCGATTGACCCGGCGACCATACTGTTCAGAACGTACAGAAATCGGTCAACCGTCGCCGCGGCGCTCAGGAACTGCGCAGCGTCCCGATGTCCTCGCGTGCAAAGCGGCCGGCCTGGTAGTCGCCGATCGCCTGCTCGATCTCCTCGCGCGTGTTCATGACGAACGGGCCGTATTGCACGAT
>DASURV010000051.1:0-3114 GCA_036375455.1 Casimicrobiaceae bacterium
TCTGCTCGCCCTCGAGCCCGACGAGGAACGTCGCGCGCTTGAACAGCGCCTCGCCGCTCGCCGCGCCGAGCACCATGCGGGCCAGGCGCGCGGCCATCGTCGGGTCCCAGACGACCGGCGCCTCGCGCGTCGCCACCTTCATCGCGCCGAGCTTTCGCACCGTCCGCGCGGCGGCGCGGCGGCCGACGTCCTCCGGTGACTCGAGGCGGTGGAGCATGCGCTCGGCCGTGAACCAGTAGTCGTTGCGCTTCTTACCGTCGGCGTCGTCGGCGATGACGGCGACGGAGAAACTGGCGCCCGTGTACGGGTAGCTGCCGCAGAAGCCGAGGCTGTTGGCGAGCACGAGCTGGCCGCGCTCGGCGCTGAACTCGGCGCCCTCGGAGTTCGTGATGCGGCTGTCGTGGTCGAACGCGGCCTGCTCCGCGCGCAGCACCACGTCCTTCATCTCGTCGACGGAGAGCGACTCGACCGACTCGTCGTAGAGCGCGAGCGCGGAGCCGAAGTCCGTCGCGAGCTCCTCTTTCGCCGGTAGGCCCGCGTACTCGTCCGGCTCGCTGATCTTCGCGAGCTCCACGGCCGTAGCGACCAGTTCCTCGAGCGCGCGCGGCGTCAGGTCGGACGTGTTGCAGACGGCGGTGCGCTTCTCGCGGATGACGCGGATGGAGACGCTGCGGGAGCCGGCTTCGATCAGCTTCTCGAGCTCGCCGCGGCGGACGCTCACCGTAGACTCGATGCCGCTGAGCACGAAGGCGTCCGCCTCGTCGGCGCCGAGCGCCCGCGCGCGGGCGACGATGTCGCCGGCCAGCGTGACCAGGTCTTCGCTCGCGAACGACGCGTGGTGGTCGCTCATCGCAAGAACTCCGGCACGATACGCGCGACGACGAGGCGGTCGATGTAGTCGAGCGCGGGCCGCGCCGCCCAGACAGCGATCGCGGCGATGATCCCGAGCGCGGCCCCGCCGGCGACATCCGCCGGGTAGTGGATGCCGACGTAGACGCGCGAGAACGCGACGAGCACGGCGAGCACGAGCAGCACGATGCCGAGACGCGCTCGATAGATGCCCGCGCCCGCCGCCATCGCGAAGGCGGCCGTCGCGTGCTCCGACGGGAACGACGCGTCGGCGGAGTGCGACATCAGCAGGTCGACGTCGCTCCGTTGCACGAACGGCCGCTGGTGCACGTAGAAGTGCTGGATGACGAGCGCGGCGATGAGCGCGAGCGCGGCCGCTGCCACCGCCGAGTACACCGCGATGCGCCGGTGCTCGCCGCGACCGGCGCGGACGAACCATGAGCCGGCGACGAGCACGACGATCGCGTAGATCGCGTACTTCGCGCACAGCTTCATGAAGTCATCGAGCGCGCCGAATCGGCCGGCGAGGTCGTCGTTCACGAGGTCGAACAGCGCGCCGTTCACGCTCAGCACGGAGAACAGGAAGGCGACGAGCATGCTGTCCGGGCGGCCTCCTTCGCCGCTAGCCGATAGCCGTGCCGCCGACGGTCATGCCGCTGACGAGCGTGGTCGGGATGCCGACGCCGACGGGCACTGACTGGCCGTCCTTGCCGCAGGTCCAGCGCCCGTCGCTGAGCGCGAAGTCGCTGCCGACCGCGGTGACCTTCCGCAGCACGTCCGGCCCGTTGCCGATGAGGTTCACGTTGCGGATCGGCGCCGTGATGCGGCCGCCCTCGATCATGTACCCCTCGGTGACGCTGAACACGAAGTCGCCGTTGCTGATGTTGACCTGGCCGCCGTTGAACGCGACGCAGTAGATGCCGCGGTCGACCGAGCGGATGATGTCCTCCGGGCTGGACTCGCCGGCGAGCATGTAGGTGTTGGTCATGCGGGGCATCGGGTAGTGCTTGAACGACTGGCGCCGCCCGTTGCCCGTCGGCCGCACGCCGAAGTGCTTCGTGCTGAGCGTGTCCTGGATGTAGCCGTGCAGGACGCCCTTCTCGATGAGGACGTTGTAGCCGGGCAGGTTGCCCTCGTCGTCGATGTTGATCGAGCCCCGGCTGTCCCGGATCGTGCCGTCGTCGACGACGGTGCACAGCTCGGAGGCGACGACGTTGCCCACCTGGTCCGTGTAGTTGCTGGTGCGCTTGCGGTTGAAGTCGGCCTCGAGTCCGTGGCCGATCGCCTCGTGCAGCAGGATGCCGCTGTCGCCCGCCGCGAGCACGACCGGGAAGGTGCCGGCGGGCGCATCGATCGCGGACTGCAGGACCATGGACTGGCGCGCCGCCTCCTCGGCGAGCGCTTCCGGTCTGTGCGTGTCGAAGTAGGCCATGCCCATGCGTCCGCCGCCGCCCCAGCGCGCGCTCTGGCGGTTGCCGTCGCGCTCCGACAGGCACGAGACATTGAAGCGGACGAGCGGCTGCACGTCACCCGCGATACGGCCGTCGCTCGTCACGATCATCACGTGCTTCAGCTCGTCGATGAAGTTGACGTCGACGCGCGCGATCGCCGGGTCGAAGCGCCGGGCGGCGGCGTCGGCGCGCCGGATCAGCTCGACCTTCTCCGCGGGCGCGACGCCGGTCGTGCTCGCCGAGGGCGCGTAGTAGTCCGCCGACTCGTAGTGCACGACGTCGACCGGCGGCGCCGTGTCGCCGCGGGAGGCGATGCGTGCGGCTGTGTCGGCCGCCCGGCGCATGGCGTCACGGGAGAGGTCTTCGGTGAAGGCGTAGCCGATGGCGTCCCCCTGCATCACGCGGACGCCGAGGCCCTGCGTGATGCTCCGGCTCGCCGACTTGACCGCCTGTTGCTCGAAGCTGATGTTCGAGCCTTCGCGATGCTCGAAGAAAAGCTCGCCGCGGTCGCCGCCGCGGCTCATCGCGATCCCGATGACCTCGGCCGCGACCGACTGGTCGATCCCGTAGCGGTCGCGAAAGAAGGCTTCGGCGAGGCGTCCCGTGTCGGTGCTCATCGAGTCAGGATACCAAGTGCGTCTCGGGCGGCGGATGGGGGTTCGCGCGGAGATTCCGCGGCCGGATGTTACAGGTTGGACAGGTGTTCGGCCACGGCAAGCGCCTGTTCCCATCCGTCGCGATGATTGGACTCGTCCGACCAGCATGCCGAGAGCGCGCAGAAGGCGATGCCCCAATCACGGAGGCGCACCCGCTC
>DASURV010000052.1:0-2324 GCA_036375455.1 Casimicrobiaceae bacterium
TCCGCGCCTCGCCGGTCAATATGCCGACTACACGTACGCGCAGCTCAAGGCGTTCAAGGTCGGCGAGCGCGGCGCCGATGCGGCGGGCAAGGACGTCAACGGACGCGTGATGACCGCGATCGCGTCGAAGCTGACGGACGAGCAGATGAAGGCCATCGCCGACTTCGCCGCCGGCCTCCGGTAAACCGCTCATAGCCGGGCTGCGCGCCCCGATTGCTTTGTCGTGTCCTCGCTCGCCCCTCACCGTACTTCATGTACTGTCTCGGGGCCCGCTCCGGGCCTTCGCGCACTCGGGGCGCTCGCTTCGGCTCTGGAGCGGTTTACTCCCTGAGCAGCTTCACGATCGGGCTCCTGCGCCCGCGATTCTGAAGCCGCTCCCGTATCTCTCGCCTCAGCTCCCGACCGGCGCGCACATCGTGATGTTGTCCGGCGGATAACCTTCCGGCTGCCACGCAGCGGATCGGCGCGCATCGCGTCGCGCACGGCCTGCTCCGTCGTGTAGCGATGATTGATCGTGCGCTGGTTGTAGAAGCGCCAGATCGGCCGCGTGCCCTGCGCGCATTGCCCCGTGACGGGATCGGGCTGGCGGATGTAGAAGACGTTGCCGCTTTCGAGATTCCAGCCCGCCGAAAGCGCTGGATTCGCGAGGATCGCGTCGCATTCGGCCTTGATCGCCGAATAGAAGTGCGAGTCGCAGGCCCCCGGCGTGCGATAGAAGCGGCACACCGGGAAGATGCCCGGCCCCGGGGCGGTATAGGCGAGGAAGCGCAGGCCGGTGCGTTCCCATCCCGGGTGCTCGCCGTTGTCGAGCCCGGTGATTTCGCGCGCAGCCGCGGTCACCGGGCCGAGCGGTTCCGCCCGCTCGCCGTTGCCGGTGAAGCGCAGCGTCATGCCGACAGCCGCTCCATGCAGCTCGAGTGCGACGCGCACCGCGGCGGCGCCCGGCGACACGACGTCGATCTTCGCCGCACGCGCACCGTCGGCGAGCGTGACCCACGGCAGCGATGCCAGCGGCTGCACCTGCATGTCCGCGGGCGCCATGCGCGGAAACCCGACGGCCAGCGAGGATCTCGTCATGCATCCGTTTCGCGCAACGTGCGACGCGTTGCGCGCGCGCAGCGCCGCACGTTCGTCCGGCGACGGCTCGGGCAGCACGACCCGCCTTGCAGGCAGGGCCGCGGTCAGCGCCATGCGCGCCGGTCCTGCTCGCAAAGCCGCTGGTGCGCGATAGTCGGCGGGCGGAACCGCGGTGATCGGCACGTCCGCCCATGCGGGCAGCGTCGTGCTCACGACCGCGAGCAACGAGGCGCTGGCGACCGCGAGAACCGTGCAGGCCCGGAACAACGGCGCCGTGCGCAAATCAGCTCGCCTTCGGCATGGCAGGCGGTGGTTCTGCGGGCGAGCGCAGGCATTCCCGCAGCAGCTCGGCCCAATGCGGCAGCGCGAGGCCGAACACGCGTTTGATCCGCGAGGCATCGAGCACGGCGTATGCGGGGCGCCGTGCGCGCGTCGGATACTCGGCCGTCGTGATCGGCGTGATGCGCACGCCGCGGCCTTCGAGAATCGCGCGCGCGAACGCGTGCCACGTCGCCTCGCCTTGCGCGCTGACGTGATAAAGGCCGGCGCGGCGCACGAGATCGTCGCGGCCGCGCGCGATCAGTGCCGCCGTGATGCGCGCGAGCGCGCGCGTCCAGTTCGGAACGCCCGTCTGATCCGCGACGACGCGCAGCTCGTCGCGCTCGCCCGCAAGCCGCTCCATCGTCGTCAGGAAATTGCGGCCCGTGCGCGAATACACCCAGCTCGTGCGCAGGATCAGCGCGCTCGCATTCGCCTGCGCGATCGCCCGCTCGCCCGCGAGCTTGCTCTCGCCGTAGACGTTGCGCGGATTCGGTTTCGCGTCCTCGTCGTACGGCGCCGCGCGCTCGCCGTCGAACACGTAGTCGGTCGAATAGTGGATGAGCACGGACCCGGCGCGACGCGCCTCCTCCGCGAGCACGCCCGGCGCGACCGCGTTCACCGCAAAGGCGCGCCCGCGCTCGTCCTCGGCGCGGTCGACCTCGGTGTACGCGGCGGCGTTGACGACGAACTGCGGCTTGACGCCGCGTACCGTGCGGGCGATCGCGTGCGGATCGGTCAGGTCGAGCCCCGCGCGATCGAACGCGATCGTCGGTCCGCAAGCCGGGAGGACGGCCGCGAGGTCGCGTCCGAGCTGGCCGCCGGCGCCGAGCAGCAGGATCGTCGGTTGCGCACTGCTCACGCGGCGATCGTCAATAGCAATCGGCCGATGCAAGCGGCACGCCGGCGGCGTCCTTCGCGGCCAGGAT
>DASURV010000053.1:0-5439 GCA_036375455.1 Casimicrobiaceae bacterium
GCCGCAGGAGGCGCGCGAGGGAGAGGGCCTGCGCGACTACTGTGCGCGCTACGACGTGGGCGTCGTCACTGCGCCGCTGCAGGTGGCGCGGATGCTCGTGCGCCTGCCGACGCTGACGCCGTCGTCGCTCGGCTATTTCCATTCGTCCGACCTCGCGCGACGGGTGCGCGCGGCGCTCGCGCGCGAGGCGTTCGACCTCGTCTTCGTCCACTGCTCGAGCGTGGCCCAGTACGTCGAGCGCGTCGAGGGCATTCCCAAGATTCTCGATTTCGGCGACATGGATTCGCAGAAATGGCTCGAGTACGCGCGCTACAAGCCGTTTCCGCTGTCGCTCGGCTACGCGCTGGAGGGACGCAAGCTCGAGCGCGAGGAGCGGCGCGTCGCCAGGCGCTTCGATTTCTGCACGGCGACCACGCGCGCCGAATGGGAGACGCTCGAGGGTTATCGGACCGGTGTGCCATCCGACTGGTTTCCGAACGGCGTCGACGCCGAATACTTCGCACCGGCGGCCGAGGCGTACGACCCAGACGCGATCGCCTTCGTCGGGCGCATGGACTACTATCCGAACCAGGAGTGCATGTTCGACTTCTGCGCGAGCACGCTGCCGCTGCTGAAGGCGCGGCGGCCCGCGACGAAGCTCGCGATCGTGGGCGCCGATCCCTCGCCCGCGGTGCGCAGGCTCGGCGAGATCCCGGGCGTGACCGTCACGGGCTCGGTCCCGGACGTGCGACCTTTCGTGCGCGGCGCGGCGCTGATGGTGGCGCCGCTCAACATCGCGCGCGGGACCCAGAACAAGATCCTCGAGGCGATGGCGATGGGGGTGCCGGTCGTCACCAGTCGCGTCGCCGCGGGCGGCGTGGACGCGCAGGGCGGCGAACATTTTCTCGTCGCATCCACGCCCGCCGAATATGCCGCGGCCATCGAGCGGATCGCCGGCGATCCGGCGGAACGCGCGCGTCTCGCCGCCGCCGGCAGGGCACGGATGCTGTCGCACCATGCGTGGGAGCGGTCGATGCGCCGGCTCGATGCCATCATCGAGCGGTGCATCGCGAATCGCGCGACGCGCGGCGTGCCGCAGCCCGCGTGAGCAGGAGCGCAATGGACATCAGCATCTTCGGCCTCGGCTACGTCGGCGCGGTCTCGCTCGCGTGCCTCGCGCGGGATGGCCACCGGGTCATCGGGGTCGACATCGACCAGGCGAAGCTGGACCTGATCGCGGCCGGCCGCACGCCGGTCGTCGAGGAGGGCATGGTCGAGCTGATGCGCGACGTCGTCGCGAGCGGACGCGTGTCGGTGACGCGCGACACGCGCAAGGCGGTCCTGGGATCCGAGCTCTCGCTGGTGTGCGTCGGCACGCCGTCGGCGCCGAACGGCAGCCAGGACCAGTCGGCGATGCTGCGGCTCGCCGAGAGCATCGGCGCCGCGCTGTGCGACAAGCCGTCGTCGCACATCGTCGTCTTCCGCTCGACGCTCGTGCCCGGAACCGTCGAGGACACGCTGCGTCCGCTGCTCGAGCGGCATTCGGGGAAGCGCGACGGCGTCGACTTCCACGTCTGCTTCCAGCCTGAGTTCCTGCGCGAAGGGAGCTCGATCGGCGATTACGACAAGCCGCCGTTCACGATCGTCGGCGCCAATGCCCAGGCGCCGCGTGATGCGCTGCGCGTACTGTTCGGGCACCTGCCGTGCGAGTTCCACGAGACGTCGATCCGCGCCGCCGAGACGGTCAAGTACTGCTGCAACAACTTCCACGCGCTGAAGATCACGTTCGCCAACGAGACGGCGCGCCTGTGCGAGGCGATGGGAGTCGACCCATTCGCCGTGATGGATCTCGTCTGCAAGGATCGCCACCTCAACATATCGCCCGCCTACCTGCGGCCCGGCTTCGCGTTCGGCGGCTCGTGCCTGCCGAAGGACCTGCGGGCGACGCTTCATCTCGCGAAGATGCGCGACGTCGACCTGCCGATGCACGGCGCGATCCTCGCGTCGAACCGCAGTCAAGTCGATCACGCGATCGCGAAGGTGATGGCGACCGGCAAGCGGCGCATCGGCATGATCGGCCTGTCCTTCAAGACGGGAACGGACGACCTGCGCGAAAGCCCGCTCGTGGCGCTCGCCGAGCACTTCATCGGCAAGGGACTCGAGCTGTCGGTCTACGATCCCGAGGTGCAGCTTTCCAACCTGCTGGGCGCGAACCGCCGCTTCATCGAGCAGCACGTGCCGCACATCGGCCAGTTGATCCACGGCGACATCGCGGCGGTGATCGCGAAGTCCGACGTCCTCGTCGTGGGGCTCGACGGCGCCGGCATCGCGGCGGCGCTCGTCGAGCACGTGCGCGAGGACCAGGTCGTGCTCGATCTCGTCAACCTGCCCGTGCAAGGCAAGCTGCGCGGGCGCTACAGCGGATTGTGCTGGTGATACCCAAGGTACCGGCGCTGATCCTCATGGCGGGGCTGATGCTGGCCGCCGGCTCGTTGGCGTGGCTGGCGCTATCGTCGGTCGATCGGGCGGTCCGCGTCCGCAACGCATTTCTGCTGCGGCGAGGACGCGAAGAGGATTTCAGGTGGACGCCCGCGACTCTGCCGCTGGGGTTTCGCGTCGAGACCGCCGACCCGCCGGAGGAGATCGGGCGTGCGCTCGTCGACACCGGGGTGACGGCGACGAACGGCGACTGGGCGAGGGCTCGCGCGATCGTCACGATGCTCGTCGCGAATTGGCAGCGCCCCGGCGCGATCCGCGCGGACCTCGCCACGACCTTCCGCCGCATTCTCGACGGCAGCGGCTACTGTGCCGACTACGTGCGCGTATTCCTCGCCGCGGCGCGCGGCGCGGGGCTCTTCTGCCGGCAGTGGTCGTTCTCGTTCGACGGCTTCGGCGGCCACGGCCACACGTTCGTCGAGGTCTTCGACCGGGAGCGGGGCGCGTGGGCGTTTCTCGATGTGCACAACAACGTGTATGCGACGCTGGCGGGCTCGTTGACCCCGCTCTCGGCGCTCGACCTGCGCCGCGCGATCATGCAAGTCCCGGCGGACGTCGAATTTCCGCCGGCGGGCCCGGGAAGGCTCGGGTTTCGCCACCCCGACAAGCTGCTCGACTATTACCGGCGCGGCGCCGCCGAGTGGTACCTGTGGTGGGGCAACGACGTCATCACCCGTGATGCGACGATCCTCCCGCGCGGCATCACGCGCTGGGTCGGGCCGCTCCTGCATCGGCTGCATGGCGCGATCTGGCGGCTGCCGCCGTTCGTCGCACTGGTGACTCCGGAAAACGACGCACGTGTCGCGCAGATGGAGCGTCTGCGCCATCGGGTCATCGCCGCGGTCGTCGCGATCGGCGTGCTGGGCGTCCTGCTCATTGCGCCGCACCTGTCGGCCGCACTCGGCTCCGCCGGCAATGCGTAGCGAGGGCGCCTCCGCCGCGATCGACGCTTCACGCGTCGATGATGAAGCCAGGCGCGCGCCGCCCCGGCTGCGCCCGCTGCTGCGGCTGCTTTCGCCCGCCGGACGACGCGGCAAGCTGACGACGCTGATCTTCCACCGGGTGCGGCCGGAGCCCGACGCGCTGTTTCCGAACGAGGTGGATGCGGCCGCCTTTCACGAGCGGCTGCGCTGGATCCGCGAATGGTTCAACGTGCTGCCGCTGGAGGATGCGGTCGCGGCGCTCGCCCGTGGAAGCCTGCCCGAACGCGCGCTCGCGATCACGTTCGACGACGGCTATGCCGACAACTACGACGCGGCGTTGCCGATCCTGCGCGAGCACGGCCTGCCCGCCACGTTCTTCGTCGCCACCGCTTTCCTCGACGGAGGACGGATGTGGAACGACACGGTGATCGAAGCGATCCGCCGGGCCTCCGGTTCCCCTCTCGACCTTTCATTGCTGGGCCTCGGCGTCCATGCGCTGGGATCGATCGAGGCGCGCCGGCGCACGATCGACGCACTGCTCGCGAGGCTGAAGTACCTGGCGCCCGATGAGCGACTCGCGCGTGCCGAGGCGATCGCATCGAGCGCCGGTGGCCGTCTTGCCGGCGATCTGATGATGACGAGCGAGCAGGTCAGGGCGCTGGCGGCGGCCGGCATGGGGATCGGCGGACACACGATGACGCATCCGATTCTCGCCCGGAGCGACGCGCCGACGGCGCGACGCGAGATCGCGGATGGCCGCGATGCGCTCGAGGCGATCATCCGGCAACCCGTGCGCCTCTTCGCGTATCCGAACGGCAAACCCGGAGCGGACTATGCGGCCGAGCACGTCGAGATGGTGCGCGGACTCGGATTCGCGGCGGCCGTTTCGACATCGCCCGGCGCCGCGCGCGCCGGAAGCTCGGCGTTCGAGTTGCCGCGCTTCACGCCGTGGGAGGCGAGCGCAGGGATCTGGGGTTATCGGCTCGCGCGCAATCTCCTGACCTCCCCGCGGACGATCGCCTCATGAACCCGCCAGCATCGCCGGAAACCACCGCCCGCACCGCCGCCCGCACCGGCGCTGCCGAGCCGCCCGGCAAGCTGCTGCTCGTCGGTCCGCTCCCTCCGCCATCGGGCGGCATGGCCAATCAGACCCGGCAGCTCGCGCGGCTGCTCGAGGACGACGGATGCCGAGTGACGCTCGTGCAGACGAACGCGCCCTATCGGCCCGCATGGATCGGGTCGGTGCGCGGCGTGCGCGCGCTCTTTCGCCTGATCCCGTACCTCGCGAGGCTCTGGCGAGCGATGCGCGATGCAGACATCGTGCACGTGATGGCGAACTCGGGATGGGCGTGGCACCTGATCGCCGCGCCGGCGATCTGGATCGCATGGCTTCGCCACCGTCCCGCGATCGTCAACTACCGGGGCGGCGAAGCCGAGGCGTTCCTGTCGCGGCAATCGCCCCTGGTGCGGCCGACGCTAAGGCGTGCCCGCCGCATCGTCGTGCCCTCGCGATTCCTCGAGCGCGTGTTCCGTGCGCACGGCATCACGACCGAGATCGTTCCGAACATCGTCGACCTTGCACGGTTTTGCCCTGGCGACTTACACGATTCGCGCTGGCGCGTGGTCGTAGCGCGCAATCTCGAAGATATCTACGACATTCCGACGGCGCTGCGGGCGTTTTCACGCGTTCTCGAAAACAATTCGCAGGCCCACCTTACCGTCGTCGGATCGGGTCCCGCCCGACGGGCGCTGGAGCGCATCGTGGGTGAGCTCGGACTGCGCAGCGCTGTCACGTTTACCGGCCGGCTCGACAACGAGCGCATGGCCGACGTGTACCGCAGCGCCGACGTCGTTCTCAATCCTTCGCGCGTCGACAACATGCCAATCTCGCTGCTCGAGGCGATGGCGAGCGGCGTCCCGATCGTGTCGACCGACGCGGGTGGCATTCCGGACATGGTCGACGATGGCAAGACCGCGTTGTTGGTTCCCGTTGGAGACGAGCGAGCGATGGCGGCGGCGGCACTTCGCGTGCTGACTGACC
>DASURV010000054.1:0-32573 GCA_036375455.1 Casimicrobiaceae bacterium
GCGGCGCAGCTCCACGTCCGCGCCCCACGTCCGCCGCCACGGCGCGCGGCTTCCCCGCAGGAAGGCATCATGAACTTTCATCTCGGACGCCTGATCGACCACGTGCACCTCGTCGTCGCCGACCTCGACCTCAGCAAGCGCTTCTATCGCGCGGTATTGCAATCGCTCGGGCGCGATCTCTCCGGAGAAGGCGACGGCTATTTCTTCGCCGACGAGCTGTTCGTGAGCGACGCGGAAGGCGGGCCGGCATCACACGTGCACGTCGCCTTCCAGGCGCCCGATCGCGACACGGTGCAGCGCTTCCACGCGGCCGCCCTCGCCGCCGGCGGCCGCAACAACGGCGCTCCCGGCGAGCGCCACTATCACCCCGGCTACTACGCCGCGTTCGTGCGCGATCCCGACGGCAACAACATCGAAGCGGTCGATCATGGTCCGGCGCGGCGCTCCGCGGCTTCGGTCGTCGTCACGCCCGGCGAATGAATCGTCGGGCGTTCGGCGCAGCACTCGCCGCCCAACGCCCGATGCCCGACCGATGCTGTGGGTCTGCGTCCTGCTGCCATCGCTTCCGCTCGAGGCGTTCACGCGCGCCGTCGCGCCGCGGGACGATGGGCGGCCGTTCGCCGTCGCGAGCGGCGGGCACCCTCCGCGGGTCGTCTGCGCCAATGCCGCTGCACGCGCAGCCGGCATTCGCCGCGAGCAACTGGTCTCGGCGGCGCTGGCGCTTGCACCGGCTCTCGTGCTGCGCGATCGCGACATCGCGGCCGAAGAGGACGCGCTGCGCGAGATTGCGGCGCTCGCCCTCGCCTTCACGCCCAATGCGAGCCTCGCACTGCCGAACGCGATCGTCGCCGAGATCGAAGGCAGCGTGCGCCTGTTCGGGGGCCTGTCGCAACTGCTCGGGCAACTCGCCGCGCAGGTCCGCGCGCGCGGACACGACACGGCGCTGGCACTGGCCCCCACCCCGACCGCCGCGCTGCTGCTCGCGCGCGCCGGCAGCGTCACGCCGGTGCTCGACCGCATGCATTTGGAGGCCACGCTCGCGCCGCTGCCGCTCGCATTGCTCGATCTCGACGCGGACACCCTCGCGACGTTGCGCGCCGCGGGCATCACGACGTTCGGCGCCGCGCGGATGCTGCCGCGGGCGGCGCTCGCGCGGCGCTTCGATCGACGCCTCGTCGATACGCTCGACCGCGCGCTCGACCGCCTTCCCGACCCGCGCGAGCCGTACCGGCCGCCGCCGCATTTCGAGCGCAGGCTGCCGCTGCCCGCACCGGTCGACGGCATCGAAGCGCTGGGATTCGGCGTCGATCGCCTGGTGAACGACCTCGCGCACTGGCTGCTCGCACGCGGCCTCGGCGTCGTGCGGATGTCGCTCGCGCTCGTGCACGAGCGCCACGTGCGCGAGCGGAGAACGCCGCCGACGATCGCCACGTTCGCGCTCGGCGCACCGGCGCGTGCGCCGGCCCATCTGCTCGCGGTATTGCGCGAGCGCCTCGCGCGCGTCGCATTGCCGGCGCCCGTCGAAGCGATCGTGCTGGCGAGCGACGAAACGATGCCGCTCGCGGGCCGCAACCTGGGCCTGTTGCCGGAAGACGAAGCGGATGCCGTCGTCGTTCCGCTGATGGAGCGGCTGCGCTCGCGCCTCGGCGACGACGCCGTCGCGATGCCCGCTGCGAGAGCCGAGCATCGTCCCGAACATGCGGCGCGGGAAGCGCCGCCGATCGTGGCGCGCCGCGAGGCATCGCGCGCCGCGGCCGCGCGCACGGGTCCGCCGCCACGCGCGCAAGCCGCCCCGGGCGCGCGCGCGAAGGCGCCCGCGCCGATCGCGGCACCGCGCCCGATCTGGCTGCTCGACGAGGCGCAGCCGCTCGGAGCGGTGCTCGAGGCGCAACCGTGGATCCTGCGCGATGGTCCCGAGCGCATCGAATCCGGCTGGTGGGACGGCCGCGATCTCCGCCGCGACTATTTCGTCGCGGAGGATCCGCATGGCGGGATCGCCTGGATCTACCGCGACCACCGCTACGGGACCGACGACGGCGAATGGTTCCTGCACGGACTCTTCGCGTGACGCCAGCCTTTCACTTGATCGTCGACGTGATCGAGGCAATGACCTCCGACGCCTTCGCGAACGCATCGCGGTCCGCGCCGGTGACGTCGTGGCGGCGCGCGATCCAGCCGAAGTCCGTGTAGGCCGCCCAGACGTCGCCGTTCGCATCCTGCAGCACGAGCACGCGCACCGGCCAGTCGAGTCCCGCCACCGGATTCGCGCGAATGAAGAGCGTGCCGAGCGGCGGATTGCCGAACGTGAGCAGCGTCGATGCGCCGATGCTGATCCCGGCGCTTGCCGCGAGCTGCTGCTGGTCGACTTCCGAAAAGAACGTGATGCCCTTGGCGGCGACGTCCCGCTTGATCCGTGCAACGGTCTCCGCGACCGGATACGCGCTCTTGACCTTGACGATCCCGCTCGCCGGCACGGCGGGCGGCGCCTCCGGGGTTTCGGCAAGCGCCGCGATCGGCAGCGACAACGCGAGCGCGCAGAGCACGAGGCCGGCGCGCCGGGTGACAACGGTGAACATGGTCGGTTTCTCCTATGACGAATGAAGGGAAGCGGCGAGGCCATTGCGCTCGCCGCGTCGGAGCGTCCGACGATGCTTGCGTATCGCGCAGCGCCGGCGCATTCCGGACAGTTCGTCGGGGCGGAGCCGTCAACCTTACCGGGAGCGTATGCTTGTCGAGGGAACCGGCGTACCGCTTGGCTCCCGAGGAGTCGGTGCGATGAACGCGCATTCCGCGCAAGACGCCGCGCGTGAGATCCGGATTCCGGCGGAAGCGGCGTCGCTCGAGGGCGACCTCGACATCCCCGCCGGCGCGCAGGGCATCGTGCTGTTCGCGCATGGCAGCGGCAGCAGCCGGCACAGCCCGCGCAACCGGTGGGTGGCCGCGCAGCTCCAGCGCGCGCGCATCGGGACGCTGCTGTTCGATCTTCTGACGCGCGACGAGGAGCGGCGCGACATCCACACGCGCGAGCATCGGTTCGACATCCCGCTGCTCGCGCGGCGCCTGGTCCATGCGGCGCGCTGGGTCGATGCGCAGCCGGAGCTGCGGCCGCTACCGCTCGGCTTCTTCGGCGCGAGCACCGGCAGCGCGGCCGCGCTGGTTGCCGCCGCGGCCCTGCAGAAGCGGGTAAGCGCCGTCGTTTCGCGAGGCGGCCGTCCGGATCTGGCGGGAACGGACTTGCCGCGCGTCACGGCGGCCACGCTGCTCGTCGTGGGCGGCGACGACGCCGACGTGCTCGAGCTGAATCGCGGCGCGCAGGAGCGCCTGAAGTGCGAGAACCGCCTCGCGATCGTGCGAGGCGCCTCGCATCTGTTCGAGGAGCCCGGGGCGCTCGAGCAGGTCGCGACGCTCGCGACGCAATGGTTCGCCGAGCATCTGGGCGTTGCGCCCGGCGCCTGATCCGGAAGCCGCGGGCGGGCGGCGCGCGAGCGGAGCCCGCGACGTATACGCCGGGCTGTTTCGGTAGCGACGTATACGCGAGTTATTTCGGGGTCAGATCCCGGCGTACCACTGGTAGCCCTGGTCCTCCCAGTAGCCGCCCTTCCCTTCGCCGATGTGCGCGAAGCTCTCGACCAGCTCGAGACGCATCACGTATTTCGCATGCTTGTAGCCGAGCTGCCGCTCGACGCGCAGCCGGATCGGCGCCCCGTTCTTGATCGGCAGCATCTGATCGTTCAGCGCATAGGCGAGGATCGTCTGCTCGTGATAGGCATCGTCCATGTCGATGCTTTCGTAGTAGGGCGACGTGCCGTCGTCCTCCATCGGATCGGCGCAGTGGAACACGACGTAGCGAGCCGCGGGCGCCGGGATGACGGCGTCGAGCAGCGCCGACAATCTCGCGCCCTGCCACTTGCCGATCGCGCTCCAGCCTTCGACGCAATCGTGGCGCGTGATCTGCGTGCGGCTCGGCAGCGCGCGCAATTCGGCCAGCGTGAAGCGGCGCGGCCTGGCGACGAGGCCGGCGACCTCGAGCGAGTAATCCCGGAAGCCGTTGGCCGCGAGCGCCGCGTATTCCGGATTGTCCGGCTGCGCGGTGCCGTTGCTGCGGAACGTCGGCGACACGTCCCGCGGCGTGAATTCCTGCGCCATCGCCTTGCGGCCGGTGACGAGCTTGGCGAGGCCCTCGTTCGCCCGCTGTGCCGACTCGAGCACCCGCGGGAACCACTCGCTCTGCGACAGCCGATCGCAGCCCGCGACGCCGAGCGCGCCGAGCGATGCCGCGATGCCGCGCAGGAAGCGGCGGCGCGCGTTGCGAGCGACGCCGCTTGCATGATCCCCCCGCACTCGCGGCTCGCGCCGCTCGCCGCGCCCCGTGGTCATGCGATCCTCCTGCCGACTGCGTGCGTGCCCTCGGCGGGCACGCGGTAGCGCCCGGTGATCATCGAGCGCAGGTTGTTCCAGAACCCGGTGACGATCACTTCGAAGAGGTGGACCAGGACGAAGGCGACGAGCGCCCAGGCGACGATGAAGTGGATCGAGCGCACCGCCTGCCTGCCGCCGAACCAGCCGACCCAGCCGCCGAACAGCGTGTCGAGGCGCGGCGACATGCCGAGCCCCATCAGCACGATCAGCGGCAGCAGGACGAAGACGATCGTCACGTAGGCGAGCTTCTGCAGCACGTTGTAGCGCTTCGCCGCTTCACCGGTCGGATGCCGGAAGCGCAGGTGATCGACGATCGAGGCGCCGATGCCGCGCCAGTCCGCGCGCGTCGGCCACAGGTCGCGCGCGAGATGGCGGCTGCCGATCGCGTAGGCGACGTAGCAGAGGCCGTTCAGCAGGAACACCCAGGCGAAGAAGAAATGCCACGAGCGCGCCATCGAGAGCCACTGATGAGAGGGAATCGCCAGCCACGACGGGAACCCCTGCGCATACATGCGGCCGGCATCGGTCGATATTCCCAGCACGCCGGTCGTGTCGAATTCGTGCCCGAACAGGCGCGTGTAACCGACCGCCTCGCCGCGGGGCCCTTCGCGCGCCCCGATCTCGAGCCATGGCGGCCGTCCCCCATAGGACGACTCACCCCAGTAGAGCGCCGGATGCGCATTGAAGATCTGCAGGCCGCTCATGAACATCAGCGTCAGCGCGATCACGTTGATCCAGTGCATGATCCGCACCGCCGGCGAGTGGCGTCGATAGAGCTCGCGCGACCGTGCACTCGCGGCGATGGCGGTCGTCGTGATGTCCGGGCTGGCTCGATCGTTCATCCGGCGTGGTCCTTGGATACTGGCGCGCATGCCCCGACGTCGGCGGCACGCGCCGGGCCTCGCTTCCCCTTCAGTCGAGGCCCGGCCCGAAAGCTTACGCCCGCCGATATTCGATCGCGACCGGCCCGCGCCGTTCAATGCCTGCCGTCGAGCCGCGGCACCCCGGGCGCGTAGGCGAGCAGCGCGACCCACGCGATCGCGGTGAACGCGGCACCCGCGAGGAAGGTCGCGGCGGGGCCGAGCGCCTGCCAGAGGTAGCCGGCGATGGCGCTCGCCGCGAGCAGCGCAACGCCGCTCGCCAGGTTGAAGACGCCGAATGCGGTGCCGCGCAGGTCGTCCGGCGCGGTGGCGGCCACCAGTGCGGCGAGCAGGCCCTGCGTCAGCGCCATGTGCAGGCCCCACAGCGCGGCGCCGGCGAGCACCCCGGCGGCGCTGCCGGCAATGGCGAGCACGAGGTCGCTCAGGATGAGCGCGATCAGCCCGGCCGACAGAAGTCTTCTCGCGTGTCCGGCATCGGCGGCGCGGCCGGCCGGGTAAGCGATCGCCGCATAGACGATCGACATCGCGACCATCACCCAGGGTGCACCCGTCGTGCCCATCCCGGCATCCTGCGCGCGGAGCACGAGGAATGCCTCCGAGAAGCGCGCGAGCGTCAGCACGAAGGCGATCGCGGTCACGGCGTAGAAGCGGCGCTCGAGCCGCCGCGCGTCACGCCACGAGACGCGTCTTGCGCCGTCGCGCGAGCCGTCGTCGTCCTTCTCGCGCACGCCGAACACGAGCAGCGCAATGCAAAGCGCGGCCGGAACGATGGCGACCCAGAATGCGGCGCGAAAGTCGCCGGCGAAATGGCCGATCGCCGCCACCGCCAGCAGCGGCCCGGCGATGGCGCCGATCGTATCGAGCGCCTGTCGCAGCCCGAACGCGGCGCCGCGCACGCTCGGCGGCGTCAGGTCTGCGATCAGCGCGTCGCGGGGGGCGCCGCGGATCCCCTTGCCGACGCGGTCGGCGAAGCGCGCCGCGACCACCCATCCGAGCGTCGGCGCGAGCGGAAACGCGAGCTTCGACACCGCGGCGAGACCGTAGCCGAGCACGACCAGCGGCTTGCGGTGGCGCCACACGTCCGACCAGTAGCCGGAGAACACCTTGACGATCAGGGCGATCGCCTCGGCCACGCCCTCGACGATGCCGACGAGCAGCATCGACGCGCCGAGCGCGCCGACCATGTAGAGCGGCAGCAGCGCATGGATCAGCTCGCTCGACGTGTCCATCAGCAGGCTGACGAACCCGAGCGTCCACACGCCGGCGGGAATGTGCCGCCTTGCCGCGACGGCCTCCGAGCGCGTCGTCAACCGCTCACCCGCCGAAATCGAATGCCGCCGTCAGGTCGCCGGCGCCCGCACGCACGCCGGGCAGCGGCTCGAGCGCGAAGCGGCGCGTGATGAACTTGAGGATCGACGTCGTATCGTAGAACGTGTGGTCGACGTGGCCGCGCCTCGCGTACGGCGAGACGATGATCGCCGGAATGCGCGATCCCGGTCCCCAGCGATCGCCCTTCGGCGGCGCGACGTGATCCCAGAAGCCGCCGTTCTCGTCGTAGGTGACGATGATCGCCGTGGAGGCCCACAGCGGACTCGCCTTGATCTTCGCGACGAGCTCGGCGACGTGCGCATCGCCCGACAGGATGTCGGCATAGCCGGGATGCTGGTTCAGGATACCGGTGGGCTTGTAGAAGACCACCTGCGGGAGATCGCCCTTCTCGATGCCGGCGGCGAGTTGCGCGTAGTCCCTGAGGTGCCGCTCCCGATCCGGCGTCCCCGGCGCGAAGCGCGCGAAATAGTTGAACGGCTGATGGTGCGTGACGAAGTACGGCGCACCGTTCGCGCGCGTGGCGATGACCTTGCGCGGCGCATCCGGCGGCTGCATGCCGTCCGCGACCGCAGCGTCCCACGCCCCGGAGTACCAGGCCCACGAGACACCCTTCGCCGACAGCGTGTCGCCGATGGTCTTCGCCGTCTGCGGCGGCAGCGTGTGTTTCGAAGGATCGGCGAAGCGCGGGTCGCCATCCTTCGCCGGCGGCACGCGCGAAGGCTGATAGGGCGGCTGCGTCGTGTTCACCGAGTAGCCGTCCGGAGTGGCCTCGCCGCCCAGGAATTCGGGCGCCCCCGCCAGGACCGACGCGGGCGACGACGGCTTCGTCTTCAACCAGCCACGCTCGTCGACCTGCGCACGCGCCCCCTGCGGCGCATGGTCGTCGCGCGGCGTGCAGGCGCAGATCAGCCACAGGTGATTGAGGTACGACCCGCCGAACGCCGCCATGAAGAAGTTGTCGGCGAGCGTGTATTGCTGCGCCCACTTCCACATCGGCAGCCTCGATCCGTCGTAATGGCCCATCGCGAGCGCACCGGCATCGGAGGCGGCCACGAAACGGTCGTTGCGCCCGCCGTCGATCTGCTCCTGGTTGCGATAGAACTCGTGAATGAGATCGCGCGTCGGCGCCGACAGCGGCAGGTCGATCGGCGGCGCGTCGATGCGAAACGGCCGGTTGGGCAGGTCGCGCGGAAACGCGGGGTCGGGCTCCTTGCCCTTCCACACCGGCGGCAGGTGCGGCAGCGGCTTGCCGTCGCGGTCGACCTGCGTGTACTGCGCAGGCGTCGCGTTCGCGATGCCGTTCGCGCCGGGAAACAGGCCGTAGAGATTGTCGAAGCTGCGGTTCTCCGCGTAGACGACGATGATGTGCTCGATGCGCTCGAGCCCCGCACGCTGGCCGGCCGGAGGTGCCGCGCATCCGGCGAGAAGCGCCATCGCCGTCCACTGCAGCACGCGTGCCGCGAATCGCAAACCGTTCATGAGCTTTCCTCCTTACGCCTTCGCCTCGACGAGCGGGACGCTCGCTCGCACGGTGCCCGCCCGCTCGTGCCGCAGCGTGACGCCGATCGTCGCACCGGCGTCGCCGCGCACGACCCATTCGAGCCGCATCCGATCGTCGGTGACGTGGTAGTCCGGCCAGAACGAGATGCCGGTGTGCTTGTACGCCTTGCCCTCGAGCTGCCCCACCTCCTCGCGCGGCTTCCCCGTCGCGAGCGCTGCTCCCGCGGGCAGGTCGACCTCCGCGACGATCGCGCGCGCCGTCTTGCGCGCCAGCGCGCGCTTCGACACGTAGGTGGGCAGCCAGCCGGTGTTCTGGATCACGACCGTGACCTTCCACGTCCCGTCGCCGAGCGCGCTCGCGGCCGCATGGACGAGCTCGAGCCGCGGAGAGCACAGCGCCTGCCACAGCAGCCAGCGCGGGAAGCGCGCGAGCTCGCGCTCGAGCAGCGGCAGCGGCGGATTGCCGAACGCGTGGAAGCGGTCCCAGCCGCCGATCTCCACCTTGCCGAGCTGCGGATGGTCGAACGGCCTCCAGCCGCTGTGCGCGGCGCCGCCGAGCTTCTCCTCGTTCCAGCGGAAGAGCTTCAGATCGTCGTCGATCGGATGATCGCGGAACCAGTCGATGAACCGGTAGTTGGCGATCCCCGCCTCGCGCATCGGCGACCAGATCTCGACGACCCACGAGAACAGGCCGAGGTGCTCGTAGATCCAGTCGAACGTGCCGCCGATCACCTGCTTCGGGTGATAGCGGAACTCGTGGTAGACCGAGATCGCCGGGTAGCCGGTGAGCTCGGTGCCCTTGCGGCCGGCGGCCTGGTAGAACCACAGGTCCTCGGCATCCATCTCGTCATCCGGCTGATGCTCGAACGGGCGCGGCAGCACGCCGCTCCACGTGTGGAAACTCGTGCCACCCGTGATGTTCGGGTGGCGGACGACGAAGTCGACCACGGCGCGGATCTCGGGCTCCGACGTCGGATACGGCCCGGCGCCGTGCTGCTCGAATTCCTGGCGCCAGCTCGCGGGAAAATTGCGATTCAGATCGAGCCCCTGGCACGGCCGTTTGACCTTCAGCGTGTAGCCGTCCCAGCCGTCGTAGCGGCCCTCCGGCAGGATCCGGTAGTAGGTGCCGCCGCTCTCGGTCGGCTCGCGGCGGATCATCAGCCGCGGCTCCTGCGGATGCGCCTTCCACAGGCCGTTCGGGTCCTCGATGCGCATCTGCAGGATGCGCCCGTCGCCGTCGATGTCCTCGACGACGAGGCCCTCGATCTCCTCCTCGTCGTGCGGATACGGCCGCGTGCTCGAGCGCACCCATTTCGGCTTGTCTGCGAGCGCCCATTCGGCGCCGTCGGGGTTGATCCGCGGACAGACGTAGAACGCGCGGGTGTCGAGCGCGCGCGTCACGTCGGCGTCGCCGCCGTGCAGCGCGAGCAGCGTCTGCACGAAGTACAGCGTGGCGGAGCAGGCCGAGACCTCGGTCGAATGGATGTTGCCGTCGATCCAGAACGCGGGCTTTTCGCGCGCCGGCCCGCTCGCGCCGTTGGTGACGGTCAGCACCCAGATGTCGCGTCCCTCGTGGCTTCTGCCGATCGATTCGAGCGCGACGAACTGCGGGTGCTCGCGGGCGAGCGCGTGCAGCAGATCGGTCAGCTCGGCGTAGCGATGGAAGCGGTCGAAGGCGATGGGCGGCATGTTCCGATCGTCGTAGGGCGATGACGCCGACGTGACGGCAACGGCGGCGTGCGCCGCGCGATCGCGGAATGCATCTTACGTCAAGCGCTCGCGGGAACTGGCCGGGCGGATTCGGATACCGTATATTTATCCGGTATGGGATCGCCCGACCTGCTGCCGGCCTATGCCGAGCTGCACTGCCTGTCGAATTTCTCCTTCCTGCGCGGCGCGTCGCATCCGGAGGAGCTGGTCGAGCGCGCGGCGAGCCAGGGCTATTCGGCGCTCGCGCTCACCGACGAATGCTCGCTCGGCGGAGCGGTGCGCGCGCATCTCGCGGCGAAGGACGCCGGCCTGCCGCTCGTCGTCGGCAGCGAATTCACGCTCGCCGACGCGACGAAGCTGGTGCTGCTCGCGACCGACCGTGCAAGCCACGGCGATCTGTGCCGGCTCGTCACGCGCGGGCGGCGCAACGCGGCCAAGGGGAGGTATCGGCTGACGCGCGACGACGTGGCGGAGCTTGCCGCCGCGTGTCTCGCGCTGTGGCTGCCCGTGCCCGATCTGCGCGCGGTGGACGTCGACGCTGCGCTGTGCGAAGCCGCCGCCTGGGTGCGCGACGTGTTCGCCGACCGCGCGTGGATCGGCGTCGAGCTGCTCGCGCAGGCCGGCGACGCGGCGCGGCTTGCCCGCCTGACGGCGTTGTCGGAGGCGAGCGGGCTGCCGCTCGTCGCCGCGGGCGACGCGCAGATGCACGTGCGCGCGCGCCGCGCGCTGCAGGACACGCTGACGGCGATCCGGCTCGCGACCCCGCTCGCGCAGTGCGGCCACGCGCTGCATCCGAACGGCGAGCGGCATCTGCGCTCGCGCGCGCGGCTCGCGAGCGTCTATCCGCCCGAGCTTCTCGCCGAGACGCTGGCGATCGCGCGGCGCTGCCGCTTTTCGCTCGACGAGCTGCGCTACGAATATCCGGAGGAAATCGTTCCCGCCGGCGAGACGGCCGCGTCCTGGCTGCGCAAGCTGGTCGAGCGCGGCCTCGCGCAGCGCTACGGCGCGAACCGGGATCGGAGTCCCTTGCGGCCGGAAGATCATGCCGAAAACGACTCCGATCGTTTTCTGCGCGGCGACAGCGCGTTGCGCTGCGCGAGCGTGCCGGCGAACGTGCGCGCGCTGATCGAGCACGAGCTCGCGCTGATCGCGGAGCTGCGCTACGAGCCGTATTTCCTCACCGTGCAGGACATCGTCGCGTTCGCGCGCGCGCGGCAGATCCTCTGCCAGGGCCGCGGCTCGGCCGCCAACTCGGCCGTCTGCTACGCGCTCCACATCACCGAGGTGGATCCGGCGCGAAGCGCGATGCTCTTCGAGCGCTTCATCAGCAGGGAGCGCAACGAGCCGCCGGACATCGACGTCGATTTCGAGCACCAGCGGCGCGAAGAGGTGATGCAGTACGTCTACCGCAAGTACGGCCGCGACCGCGCCGCGCTGGCCGCGACGCTGATCACGTACCGGCCGAAGAGCGCGGTGCGCGACGTCGGCCGCGCGTTCGGCCTCGATCCCGCGCAGCTCGACCGCCTGGCCGGTGCGTTCGCCTGGTGGGACGGCCGCGCCATCCATCCCGACCGCATTCGCGAGGCGGGCTTCGATCCGCGCAATCCGCTGCTGCGGCGCGTCGTCGCGCTCGCAGGACAGCTCCTCGGTTTCCCGCGCCACCTGTCGCAGCACGTCGGCGGCTTCGTCATCGCGCGCGACTCGCTCGAGCGGATGGTGCCGGTCGAGAACGCCGCGATGGCCGAGCGCACGGTCATCCAGTGGGACAAGGACGATCTCGACGCGATGGGACTGCTCAAGGTCGACTGCCTGGCGCTCGGCATGCTGTCGGCGATCCGGCGCGCGCTCGACCTCGTGTCGGCGCGCCGGGGCGCGACGCTGCGGATGCAGGACATCCCGGCGGAGGATCCGGCCGTCTACGCGATGATCGAGCGCGCCGACACGATCGGCGTGTTCCAGATCGAGTCGCGGGCGCAGCAGTCGATGCTGCCGCGCCTTCGGCCGCGCACGTTCTACGATCTCGTCATCGAGGTCGCGATCGTGCGGCCCGGCCCGATCCAGGGCGGCATGGTGCATCCGTATCTCAGGCGCCGGCAGGGCCTCGAGCCGGTGACGTATCCGAGCGCCGCGGTGCAGGCGGTGCTCGAGCGCACGCTCGGCGTGCCGATCTTCCAGGAGCAGGTAATGCAGCTCGCGATCGTCGCCGCCGGCTTCACGCCCGGCGAGGCCGATCGGCTGCGCCGCTCGATGGCGGCATGGAAGCGCAAGGGCGGATTGCAGGTCTTCGAGCAGCGGCTCGTCGACGGCATGAGCGCGCGCGGCTACGACGCGGCGTTCGCGCGCCAGATCTACCAGCAGATCCTGGGCTTCGGCGAATACGGCTTTCCGGAGTCGCACGCGGCGTCGTTCGCGCTGCTCGTCTACGTCTCGAGCTGGCTCAAGCATTACGAGCCGGCGGCGTTCTGCGCCGCGCTGCTGAACTCGCAGCCGATGGGCTTCTATGCGCCGGCGCAGCTCGTCGGCGATGCGCGCCGCCACGGCGTCGACGTGCGCGCGCCGGACGTGACGGCGAGCGAGTGGGATTGCACGTTGGGGCCGGAGACGGCTCCTGGCTCGCCGCAGCATGAAAAGTCGTCACCGATCCCGCATGTGCGCCTCGGCCTGCGGCTCGTCCGCGGCCTCACCGAAGCGGGGGCCGCACGCATCGTCGAGGCCCGGCGCGCGCAGCCATTCACGAGCGTTGCCGATCTCGCGCATCGCGCGCGGCTCGACCGGCGCGACCTCACCGCGCTCGCCGATGCCGATGCGCTCGCGCCGCTCGCCGGCCACCGGCACGAAGCCGTGTGGGACGTCGCGGGCATCGAGCGGCTGCCGGCGCTGCTTGCGGGCAGCACGTTCGACGAAGCGCGGCCGGCGCTGCCGGCGCCGACGGAAGGCCAGGACGTCGTCGCCGATTACCGTCGTCTCGGCCTCACGTTGCGCCGGCATCCGCTCGCGCTGCTGCGCCGCCGGTTGCGCGAGCGCCGGCTCGCGACGGCCGACGACATCCGGCGCGCGCCGCATGGCCGCCTGGTGCGCACGGCCGGCATCGTCATCGGCAGGCAGCGGCCGGACACCGCGAGCGGCGTCGTGTTCGTGACGATCGAGGACGAAACCGGCGCGACGAACGTCATCGTCTGGCGCGACCTCGGCGAGCGGCAGCGGCGGGAGCTCCTCGGCGCGCGGCTTCTCGCCGTCTACGGCAAGGTCGAGCGCGAAGGCGACGTCGTGCACGTGCTCGCCGGCCGGCTGGTCGACCTGACGCCGCTGCTCGGGTCGCTGCCGACGCGCTCCCGCGATTTCCACTGAGCACCGATGCTCGCACCCGCGGGCGCGACTTCACGAGACGCGTCGAACGACTCGAGCGTGTCCCGGGCAGGAAGGAGTAAGATGGATCGCAGGGCGCGCCCGCCCTCGCGGCGCGCCCGTCCTTCCGCTCGTCGAGCCGCGTGAGCAAGCCCGAATTCGATCTCGCCATCATCGGCGGCGGCGCCGGCGGCCTGGTCGTGGCGGCGGGCGGTGCCAAGCTCGGTGCCAAGGTCGCACTGATCGAGAAGGATCGCCTCGGCGGCGACTGCCTGTGGCACGGCTGCGTGCCGTCGAAGACGCTGCTCAAGTCCGCCCGCGTCGCGTATGCGATGCGCCACGCCGATCGCTGGGGCCTCGCGCCGGTCGATCCCAGGCCCGATCTCGCGCGCGTGATGGAGCGCGTCGCCGGCGTCATCGCCGGCATCGCCGCGCACGACAGCCCGGAGCGGTTCCGCAGCCTCGGCGTCGACGTGATCCACGGCAGCGGCACGTTCGTCTCGCCCGGCGCCTTCGAGGTCGACGGGCGCACGATCACGGCGCGCCACTTCGTGCTCGCGACCGGATCGCGCCCCGCCGTCCCGCCGATCGCGGGCCTCGCGTACGTGCCCTACCTGACGAACAAGACGGTGTTCTCGCTGCGCGAAGCCGTGTCGCACCTGATCATCGTCGGTGCCGGCCCGGTCGGCACCGAGATGGCGCAGGCGTTCCGCCGCCTCGGCAGCACGGTGACGGTCGTCGACATGGCGGGCAAGATCCTGCCGCGCGAGGACGCCGACGTCGCCGCGGTCGTCCAGCGCCAGCTCGAGGCGGAAGGCGTCCGCTATCGCCTCGGCATCACGGTCGGCGGCGTCATGCCGGGCGACCCGCACGCGGGGCGCATCCGGATGACGCTGCGCACCGCCAACGGCGCAGTCGAGCAGCTCGCGGCCTCGCACCTGATGATCGCGGCGGGACGCGTGCCCAACGTCGAGGGCCTCGGTCTGGACGCGGCCGGCGTGCAGGTCGACAACGGCCGCATCGTCGTCGACGACGTGCTCGGCACGACGAATCCGCAGGTGCATGTCGTCGGCGACGTCGCCGGCGCCTATCCGTTCACGCACGTCGCCGAGCACCACGCCGGCATCGTGCTGCGCAAGACGCTGTTCCGGATGAGCTGGGCGAAGCCGTCGGCCGTCGTGCCGTGGTGCACGTACACCGACCCCGAGCTTGCGCGCGTCGGGCTCTCCGAGACCGAGGCGCGCTCGCACGGCATCGAGCACCGCGTCTACCGCTTCCCGTTCGACGATGTCGATCGCGCGCGCGCCGAAGGCGAAACCGAGGGCTTCGCGAAGCTCGTGACGGACCGCCGCGGGCGTTTGCTCGGCGCGGCGATCGTCGGCGCCGACGCGGGCGAGTTGATCGCCGAGTGCGTGCTCGCGCTCGACAAGCGCATGAAGGTCGACGACCTCTCGGCGGCGATCCACGCGTATCCGACGCGCTCCCAGATCGCGCGCCGGGCGGCCGATCAGCGGCGCAAGGAGGCGCTGACGCCATCGTCGCGCGCCTGGATGCGCCGCGTCTTCGGCCTGCGGGGAGAACCCGACGGGCCGATCGCGCGCCATCCGGGCGCGGGCGATTGATCCGCGCCCGCCTCGCGGACGCGGGGTACCCTCAGAGCGTACGCGCGGCCACCACCCTGCCGCGGACCTCGCCGAATCCCACGCGATAGTCCCGGCCCTGCGCCCATCCGGTCAGCACGACCTCGTCGTCGTCCTCGAGGAAGCGGCGCTCGCTGCCATCGGGCAGCTTCAGCGGACGCGATCCGTTCCACGTCAGCTCCAGCAGCGAGCCCAACGAATCCGGCTCGCTGCCGCTGATCGTTCCCGAGCCCATCAGGTCGCCGACGCGGGTGTTGCAGCCCGCGACCGTGTGGTGCGCGATCTGCTGGGCGATGCTCCAGTACAGGTGCTTGGCGTTGGTGCGGCAGACGGTCGCGGCGCTTCGTCCGGCGTGGATGAGCATCGCCTCGAGGTGGATGTCGTAGGCCTGCGGCCCCGACGTCTCGAGATAAGGCAGGGGCGCGGGATCCTGCACCGGTCCCTCCACGCGGAACGGCTCGAGCGCGGATATCGGCACGACCCACGGCGAGATCGACGTCGCGAACGTCTTGCTGTTGAACGGGCCGAGCGGCATGTATTCCCACTGCTGCAGGTCGCGCGCGCTCCAGTCGTTCATCAGCACCATCCCGAACACGTGATCGAGCGCGGAGGCCACCGGCACCGGCTCGCCGAGCGCGTTGCCCACGCCGATGATGCACGCGAGCTCGAGCTCGAAATCGAGCTTGCGGCACGGGCCGAAGACGGGCCGCTGCGCATCGGGACGCTTCATCTGCCCGTTCGGCCGCATCACCGGCGCGCCACTGACGACGATCGAGCTCGCGCGTCCGTTGTACGCGATCGGGATGTACACCCAGTTGGGCAGCAGCGCGTGCGCGGGATCGCGGAACATCGAGCCGACATTGGTCGCATGCTCCTTCGACGAATAGAAGTCGGTATAGCCCGCGATCGTCAACGGCAGCAGCATCTTCGCCGCCGCCTGCGACGTGAAGGCGCGCGCGCGCAGCGCGACGTTGTCGCGCAGCTTGGCGTTGTCGTGGCGCAGCAGGTCGCTCACGATCGCCCGCACGCGCGTCCACGCCTCGGGCCCGCGCTCGATGAACGCGTTCAGCGTCGCCCGATTGAACAGGCGCTCGCCCGGGGCGATCTCGAGCCAGCCGGCCTGCTCGAGCACCGACAGGTCGAGCACCTGATCGCCGATCGCCACGCCGATGCGCGGCGTATAGTTGGCCGGGGTCGTGAATACGCCGTACGGCAGGTTCTGGATCGGGAAATGCGATTCCCGTGCGACCGTCACGAACGACTTCAGCCGCGGGTCGTTGGGATTCACGTGCCCGCTCAGTCTTCCGCCAGCACGCTGCAGGCGGGCGTCTGCTCGAGCTGCGCCTTGGCGGCGGCGACCGAGGTGACGTGGCGCGGATCGACGCCGTTCTTGACCGCGGTCACTTCCGCGAGGATCGAGATCGCGATCTCGGGCGGCGTGCGGCTGCCGATGTAGAGGCCGATCGGCCCGTGCAGGCGCGCGATCTCCGCGTCGGTCAGGTCGAATTCGCGCAGCCGCTCGCGGCGCTTGATGTTGTTCGCCCGCGAGCCGATCGCGCCGATGTAGAACGCGCTCGACTTGAGCGCCTCCAGCAGCGCGAGATCGTCGAGCTTCGGATCGTGCGTGAGCGCGATGACGGCGCAGCGCTCGTCGAGCTGCATCGCCTGGACCGTGTCGTCGGGCATCGTGCGCACCAGGCGCACGCCGGGCACGTCCCAGGTCTCCGTGTATTCCTCGCGCGGATCGCAGATCGTCACCTCGTAATCGAGGCCCACGGCGATCTGCGCGAGATACTTCGATAGCTGCGACGCCCCGATCACGAGCATCCGGTGGCGCGGTCCGTGGATCGTGCGCAGCACCTTGCCGTCGAACTCGACGCCGTCGTTCGCCTTCGCGGGGTGCAGCGTCGCGAAGCCGGACGCGAGATCGAGCCGCCGCGCGACCAGGTGCCCGGTCTCGACCTCGCGCAGCAGCGCCAGCATGCCGGATTCGCGCGTCAGCGGCTCGAGCACGAGCTGGATCGTGCCGCCGCAAGGCAGGCCGAAGCGGCGCGCCTCGTCGGCGGAAACGCCATACGTGACGACTTCGCATTTCGTCGCCTTCTGGCCCTCGCGGCGCGTGCGATCGACGATGTCATCCTCGATGCAGCCGCCGGACACCGAGCCCGCGACGAGCCCGTCGTCGCGCACGGCGAGCATCGCTCCCTCGGGGCGCGGCGAGCTGCCCCACGTCTTCACGACCGTCACGAGCAGCACGCGGCGGCCCTGGTCCACCCATTCGGCACTGCGCTTCAGCACTTCCAGATCGACGCTATCCATCCCGGGTCTCCATTGCGGTGCGCGCTCTAGCGGGAGCCGCGCAGGTATAGCACGACGAGCACGATGATAATGATCGCAATTGCCGCATAGCGAATCCATGGCGATCCGCCGGGCGGCGCGAGCGGGGTCGCCGCGGGCGCCGGGGCGGCTGCGGCGGCCTCCGGCCCGGCGACGCGCGCGACGAAGCGCGCGAAGAAATCGTCGGTCATCTTCGCGGCCGCCCCGTCGACGAGGCGCGAGCCGATCTGGGCCAGCTTGCCCCCGACCTGCGCCCTGGCCGTGTAGCTCATCGCCGTTTGCACCTCGCCCTCCGAGGCGAGCCTGACGTGGGCTTCCCCCCGCGCGAACCCCGCCGCGCCGCCCTGCCCCTCGAAATGCAGCGTATAGGCGCTGGGGGGCTCGATGTCGGTCATTGTCATGCGTCCGTTGAAGCGGGCGGCAACCGGGCCCACGCGCGCCGCGATCACGACCGCAAACGCATTCTCGCCGCTCTGCTCGAACGACTCGCAGCCGGGCAGGCACTCTTTCAGGACGGCAGGATCGTTCAACGCCGACCACACCGCGGCCGGCGGTGCGGGGACGATCCGGGTGTTCGACAGTTCCATTGCCGGGGCCGTTCAGCCGGCCGCTGCCGGCGCCGGATCGCCGCGGGGACGCGGCCGCGCCAGCGTCCTGGCGAGATCGGTCAGCGATTCCAGATTGTGCACCGGAAGAAAGTCGTCGACGTGCGGCAGGAGCGCGCGGATTCCGGCGGGCCGCGCCTCGAACCCGGCATAGCGCAGCAGCGGATTGAGCCATACGAGGCGCGCACACGACTTCGCGAGCCGCTCCGCCTCGAACGCCAGTCCGTCGCCGGCGTCCGCGTCGAGACCGTCGCTGATCAGCAACACGATCGCATTCTGCCCGAGCAGGCGGCGCGACCATTTGCGGTTGAACTCGGTCAGGCAATGACCGATCCGCGTGCCGCCGGCCCAGTCCTCGACGGCGCTCGCGACGCGGGCGAGCGCCACGTCGACGTCGCGATGGCGCAGGTGGCGCGTGATGTTGGTGAGGCGCGTGCCGAACGTCAGCACGTGCACGCGGTGGCGATCGTTGGTGATCGCATGCAGAAAATGCAGCAGCATCCGCGCATAGCGGTCCATCGAGCCGGAGATGTCGCACAGCACGACGAGCGGCGGCGTGCGGCGGCGGCGCGCGCGAAAGCGAAGCGGCGCGAGCGTGCCGGCGGCGCCGATGCTCGTGCGCAGCGTCGCCCTGAGGTCGACCGTCGCACCGCGCGGCGACGCGACGGTGCGGCGCACCGGTCGCTGCGGCAACGGCAGCTTGATCCGCCGCAGCAGCGCCTTCACCTCGGCGAGCTCGGCGGCGCTCATCGTCGCGAAATCCTTCTTCTGCAGCACCTCGCGGGCGGAGAACGAGAACGTGGCGTCGAGCTCGGCTTCCTGCGGCTCGCCTTCGGGACGAGGCGGCGCCGGCGGCAGCATCGCCTGGGCGAGGCGCGCGGGAAGCTCGTCGGCCGTGTCGCCGGTGCGGCCGAAGATCTTCGGCAGCAGCGCGGCGATCATCTTCTCGAGCAGGCGCGGATTGCGCCAGAACAGGTCGAACGCCTGCTCGAACAGCGCGAGATGCTCGCGGCGCGACACGAGCACCGCGGCGAGCGCCTCCCGGAAATCGGAGCGGTTCTCGATGCCGACCGCCTCGGCCGCCGCGAGCGCGTCGAGCACCCTGGCGGGCCCCACGGGCAGCCCGGCCGCGCGCAGCATCCGTACGAAGTGCAGCACGTTCTCGGCGAGACGCCCGCGCGGCGGAGCGACGAGGAACGTTGCCTGCGCGAGGGCTCCGCTGGTCATCGACAGGCCACGCTCGCGTCGTCCGCCTGCGCCTCGCGCAGCAGCCGCGCCGCGACCTCCGGCGTGACGGCGCCGACGTCGTCCTGATACTTGAGCAGCGCGCCGAGCGTATCGGCGACCGTTTGCGGGTCGAGCGCGACGCGGTCGAGCGCAACCAGCGCCTCGGCCCAGTCGAGCGTCTCGGCGATGCCGGGGGCCTTGAAGAGGTCGAGCGCGCGCAGCCGCTGGGTGAAGCCGACGACCTGCCCCGCGAGCGCCTCGGGAACCGCGGGACACTTGCGGCGCACGATCGCAAGCTCGCGCGCGGCATCCGGATAATCGACCCAGTGGTAGAGGCAACGGCGCTTGATCGCGTCATGGATCTCGCGCGTGCGGTTCGACGTGATGACGACGATCGGCGGCGTCGCGGCGCGTATCGTGCCGAGCTCCGGGATCGTGACCTGATAGTCGGACAGCACTTCCAGCAGGTATGCCTCGAACGGCTCGTCGGCGCGGTCGAGCTCGTCGATCAGCAGCACCGGCGCGACGCCCTCCTCCGGCGCAAGGGCCTGGAGCAGCGGCCGGCGCAGCAGGAAGCGCGTCGTGAAGATGTCGTGCGCGAGCTCGCTGCGCTCGACGCCGCCCGCGGCCTCCGCGAGCCGGATCTCGACCATCTGTCGCGGATAGTTCCACTCGTACACCGCCGCCGCCGCGTCGAGGCCCTCGTAGCACTGGAGGCGCACGAGCCGCCGGCCGAGCCCGGCCGCAAGCACCTTGGCGATCTCGGTCTTGCCGACGCCGGCCTCGCCTTCGAGAAACAGCGGCCGCCGCAGCTTGAGGGCGAGGAAGACCGCGGTGGCGAGCCTGCGGTCGGCGACGTAGTTCTGTCCCTCGAGCAGTGCGAGCGCTCCGTCGACGGAGGCGGGAGGCGGTGCGGTTTCGTTGTCCACGTCGACGTTCGCAGGCGTTGCCAGCTTCGATTCTACGGCACGGCTCCCCGGTGCGACCGCGATTGCGACCGTCGCCACCCAGTTCGAGCGCCGCCGATGAGGCTGCTGCTCGACACGCGAATCTTCCTCTGGTATCTCGCCGATTCGCGCCGCCTGGCTGCGCGCACCCGAGGCGAGATCGCGCGCGCCGAGCGCGTGTTCGTCAGCGCCGCATCGATCTGGGAGGCCACGATCAAGATCGGCATCGGCAAGCTGGTCGCCGCACCCGACGATCTGGTCGCGGCGATCGCCGCGAGCGGATTCGTCGAGCTTCCCGTCACGGCGGCCCACGCGGCGCGCGTTGCGGCGCTGCCGGATCATCACCGCGACCCGTTCGACCGTCTGCTGATCGCGCAGGCGACCCACGAGCCCCTGCACCTGCTCACGGCGGACGCGGCACTGCGCCGCTACTCGGAGCTGGTGCTCCCGATGTAAGCGCGCGCCGCCAGCCGGGCGCCGCCCGCCCCGTCCCCGTCAGCCGGCCACGGTCCGAAGGACGCCTACCCGCAGGCCGCCACGGCCCGCGACGCCATCACCGCGACCAGGTGCGCCCGATACGCCGCCGACCCGTGCAGGTCGTTGTTCAGGCCGCTCGCGTCGACCTTCACCGCCCTCGCCGCGTCCGGCGTGAAGCTCTTCGCCAGCGCGGCCTCGATGCCGCTCGCGCGGAAGACCGCCGGTGCGGCGCCGGTGACCGCCGCGCGCACGCTGCCGTCGGCGAGCTGGGCGACGAAGACACCCACGAGCGCGAAGCGCGACGCGGGATTGGGGAACTTGGCGTACGCGGCCTTCCTCGGCGCCGGGAACGATACCGCCGTGATGATCTCGTCGGCGCCCAGTGCGGTCTCGTACATGCCCTTGAAGAAATCGCCGGCGCCGATCCGCCGCTTGTCGGTGATGACGGTCGCGTTCAAGCCGACGACTGCGGCGGGCCAATCCGCCGCCGGATCGTTGTTCGCGATCGAGCCGCCGAGCGTGCCCATGTTGCGCACCTGGCGATCGCCGATGCCCTCGGCGAGCGCGACGAGCGCGGGAATCGCGCGACTGACCTCGTCGGACGAGACGACCTCGGCATGCCGCGTCATCGCGCCGATCACGAGCGCGTCGCCGTCGCTGCGGATGCCCTTCAGCTCGGGGATGCGGCCGAGATCGACGAGCGTCCCCGGCTGCGCGAGGCGCAGCTTCATCGCGGCGACGAGGCTCTGTCCGCCGGCAAGCGGCCTGCCGCCCGTCTTCGCGAGCAGCGCGCTGGCGTCGGCCACCGACGTCGCCTGCTGATAGTCGATTGCGTACATGATCGTTTCCTCAAGCCTTCGCGGATTGAAGGGCCTGCCATACGCGATGCGGCGATGCGGGCATGTCGAAGTGCGTGACGCCGGCCGGCGCGAGCGCGTCGAGCACCGCGTTCATCAGCGCGGCGGGCGCCCCGATCGCCCCGGCCTCGCCGCAGCCTTTCACGCCCAGCGGATTGTGCGTGCACGGCGTCACCTTGGTGCCCACCTTGAACGACGGCACGTCGTCGGCGCGCGGCAGCGCGTAATCCATCAGGCTGCCGGTCAGCAGTTGCCCGCTCTCGGCGTCGTAGACGCAGCGCTCGAGCAGCGCCTGGCCGATGCCCTGCGCGAGACCGCCATGCACCTGCCCCTCGACGATCATCGGGTTGATGATGTTGCCGAAGTCGTCGCAGGCGCTGAAGCTTACGACCTGCACCGCGCCGGTGTCCGGATCGATCTCGACCTCGCAGACGTGGGTGCCGGCGGGAAACGTGAAGTTCGTCGGATCGTAGAACGCCGTCTCGTTCAGGCCGGGCTCGAGCTTGTCGAGCGGGTAGTTGTGCGGCACGTACGCGGTGAGCGCGATCTCGCCGAACGTCTTGCCGCGATCGGTGCCCGCGACCGTGAACTTGCCGTCCTTGAACTCGATGTCGGTCTCGGCCGCCTCCAGCAGATGCGCCGCGATCTTCTTCCCCTTCGCGACGATCTTGTCGAGCGCCTTGACGATCGCCGTGCCGCCGACCGCGAGCGAGCGCGAGCCGTAGGTGCCCATGCCGAACAGCACGCGGCCGGTGTCGCCGTGGACGACGTCGACGTTCTCGACCGGAATGCCGAGACGCGTCGCGACGACCTGCGCGAACGTCGTCTCGTGCCCCTGGCCGTGACTGTGCGAGCCCGTGAAGACCGTCACGCTGCCGGTCGGATGCACGCGCACCTCGCCCGCCTCGAACAGCCCCGCGCGCGCGCCGAGCGCGCCGGCCACGTTCGACGGCGCGATGCCGCACGCCTCGATGTACGACGCATAGCCCAGCCCGCGCAGCTTGCCGCGCTTCGCCGCCTCCGCCTTGCGGCTCGCGAAGCCCTTCGCGTCGGCGATCTTCATCGCCTCGTCGAGACACGCGTCGTAGCCGCCCGTGTCGTAGAGGAGCGCAACCGGCGTCTGGTACGGGAACTCGCGGATGAAATTGCGCCGCCGGATCTCGTCCTGCGGGATGTTCATTTCCACACCCGCCTGGTGAACGATGCGCTCGACGACGTACGTGGCCTCCGGCCGGCCGGCGCCGCGATAGGCGTCGACGGGGGCGGTGTTCGTGAACACGGCCGTCACCTCGCAATGGATCACCGGCGTCGTGTACTGGCCGGCGAGCAGCGTCGCATAGAGGATCGTGGGGATGCACGAGGCGAACGTCGACAGGTACGCGCCCATCGCGGCTTTCGTGTCGACGCGCAGCGCCAGGAACCTGCCGTTCGCATCGAGCGCGAGCTCCGCATGCGTGACATGATCGCGGCCGTGCGCATCGGCAAGGAACGACTCGCTGCGCTCCGCGGCCCACTTGATCGGCCGCCCGACGCGCTTCGCCGCCCAGACCATCGCCGTCTCTTCCGGATAGAGGTAGATCTTCGATCCGAACCCCCCGCCGACGTCGGGCGCGATCACGCGCACCTTGTGCTCGGGCAGGCCGAGGACGAACGCCGTCATCAGCAGCCGCTCGACGTGCGGGTTCTGGCTGGTGACATGCAGCGTGTACGCGTCCTCGGCGCGGTTGTAGGCCGCCACCGCGGCCCGCGGCTCGATCGCATTCGGAATCAGCCGGTTGTTGACGAGATCGAGCTTCGTGACATGCGCGGCCTTCGCGAACGCCGCGTCGACGCCCGCCTTGTCGCCGAGCGCCCACTGGTAGCACTGGTTCCCCGGCGCCTCGTCGTGAATCTGCGGCGCGCCGGGCTTCAGGGCGTCGACCACGTTGACCACGGCCGGCAGCACGTCGTAGTCGACGGCGATCAGTTCGGCCGCGTCCTTCGCCTGGTCGCGCGTTTCGGCGACGACGAGCGCGACCGGATCGCCGACGTAGCGCACCTTGCCCTTCGCGAGCACCGGATGCGGCGGCTCCTTCATCGGCGTGCCGTCGACGCTGGTGATCAGCCAGCCGCAAGGCAGGCCGTTCACGCCCTCGAGGTCCGCACCGGTGTAGATCGCGACCACCCCCGGCGCCTGCTTCGCCTGCGCCGTGTCGATACCACGGAGCGTCGCGTGCACGTGCGGCGAGCGCAGGAAAAAGGCCTGCGTCTGATTGGGCAGCGTCACGTCGTCCGTGTACTGGCCCGCACCGGTCAGGAACCGGGCGTCCTCCTTGCGCTTGACCGACTGGCCGATGTAGCCCGCTTCGTTGGCACCCATGGTCGGCCCCTCCTATTTCGCCATCGCGGCGGCGCCCTGCTGCACCGCCTTCACGACGTTGTGATAACCGGTGCAGCGGCACAGGTTGCCTTCGAGCTCCGCGCGAATCGTCTTCTCGTCCGCGCCGGGATGGCGCTGCACCAGATCGAGCGCGCTCATCACCATGCCCGGCGTGCAGAAGCCGCACTGCAGGCCGTGGCATTCCTTGAATGCCGCCTGCATCGGATGCATCGTGCCGTTCGCGGCGAGACCCTCGATCGTGAGCACCGTCGCGCCTTGCGCCTGCAGCGCGAGCACGTTGCACGCCTTCACGGCGCGACCGTCCAGGTGGATCGTGCACGCGCCGCATTGCGCGGTGTCGCAGCCGACGTGCGTGCCGGTGAGTCCGAGGTTCGTTCGCAGGAAATCGACGAGCAGCGTGCGCGGATCGATCTCCGCCTTCACCGGCTTGCCGTTGACGGTCATTGCGAGGGAAACGGCCACGATGCACCTCCGTAGGTCGGGAGACGCGCGCGCATGCGTTCGCTCTTGTCGCGCGAGCGAACAAGGATACTCCTTTCCCGGTGCGCGTCGAAGCGGCGCGCATCTTGCACCGGTGACTCGCGCGCCCTCAAGAAGCGGCGCGCATCTTGCACCGTTGCCTCATGCACCCTCAAGAAGCGGCGCGCATCTTGCACCGTTGCCGCATGCACCCTCAAGAACGGCGGCATCTTGTAAATCCTGCCCTGCCGCCATTGCAGTATCGGTAATGCCGTCGGAATGCGCGTCGGCAGCGACGAAGCGCGCGTTCCGGCCGAGGAGCTCCCGATGCCTGACATTTCGCGCTTCACACATCCGTTCAAGTTCGCCGCCGCGGCCTGCGGGGCGCTGCTCGCCGTCGGCTGTGCGACGGTATCCGGCCCGCCGCCGACGGCGCAGCTCGCCGTCGCGAGCGCCGCGATCAGCGATGCCGCCGCCGCCGGCGGTCCGGAGTACGCGGGCGCCGAGTTCCGCGACGCGCAACGCAAGCTCGACCGCGCTCACGACGCGCTCGCGCACGGCGACGACGTCGCCGCGCGGCAACTCGCCGAGGAAGCGGAGGCAGACGCCCGCCTCGCCGCCACGCGGGCACGCTCGACGAAGGCCGTCCGCGCCGCCGCCGAGGTGCAGGCGAGCAATCGCGCGTTGCGCGAGGAGCTCCAGCGCGCCCGCTGAAGGGCGACGCGCGCCGGGACTTGTTCAACGCCTTGGAAGGAGTGAAACGATGAAGACCTGGAAAGCCGTCGCCGGCATCGCGCTGCCGGCATTCGTCGTCGGCGCGTGTGCGGTGATCCCCGAACGGGATGCCGAAGTCGAGAGCGCACGTGCGGCGGTGCTCGCCGCGCAGGGCGATCCGCAGGTGGTAACGCTCGCGCCGGTCGAGCTCAATCGTGCGGTCGACGCCATGCGCCGCGCCGACGCGCTGTGGGCCGAGCATGGCGCTACCGCCGACGTTCATCATCTCGCGCATCTGGCATCGACGCGGGCCGCCATCGCCTCCGAGACGGCGCGCCTGAAGGGGGCGGAGGCGTCGATCGCGTCGGCCAATGCCGAGCGCGCCCGCGTGCGCCTCGAGGCGCGCACGCGCGAAGCGGAGCGGGCCCAGCGCGACGCGGACGCCGCACGGCGCAATGCGCAGCGCGCCCAGGCACAGGCCGATGCGACGCGCCACGATGCGGCCGAGGCGCAACGCCAGGCGGCCGGCGCGCGCGCGCAGGCCGAGGTCGCACGCCAGCAGGCCGATGCCGAGCGGCAGCAGGCGCAGGATGCGCAAGCGCGAGCGCAGTCGCTGGAGGCGGCGTTGCACGAGCTGCAGGCGCGTCCCACCGACCGTGGCATGGTCGTGACGCTCTCGGACGTCCTGTTCGACTCCGGCCGTGCACAACTGCGGCCGGGCGGCGTGCGCGTCGTCGAGCATCTCGCCGATTTCATGCGCCAATATCCGCGGCGCCGCGTCAGCATCGAGGGCTTCACCGATGGCGTCGGCGATCCGGCGTTCAACCAGGAGCTGTCGGAGCGCCGCGCGTCCGCCGTGCGGCTCGCGTTGATCGATCGCGGCATCGACCCGGGACGCATCCTCGTGCGGGGCCATGGCGAGCAATATCCGGTCGCGAGCAACGCGGACGCGGCGGGACGGCAGATGAACCGGCGCGTGGAGATCATCATCTCCGACGAGCACGGGATGATCGGCTCGCGCGGCGGCGCGCCGGTCGCCGCCATAGGCCGCACGCCGAGGAGCTGATCGCTCCGAAACCTGGCGCCGTCACGGCACGGCGTGCCGGCGGGCGCCGGTCCTACCGAGGCGCCGGATGCGCGGTCACGACGTCGGTGGCCGCGTCGATGTCGTTCAGCGCCGCATTGAGCATCGAGAGCGCGGCGGAGTGATGGCCCGCCGCGAGCTGGTCGCGCACGTCGACGATGAGCTGGCGCAGCCGCTGCTCGTACGCCTCGGCCTGCTCGAGCTCCGAGACGAGCCTCGCCACTTCGCCGGCGTCCGATGGCGCTTCGGGCATCGATGGAGGCTCGCGAGGGTCGGGTGCCGCGTCGGGCATCAATAAAGGTTCGCGATGTACTGGGCGAGGTTCTCGATGTCGTCGCCGGACAGCGTGCCGGCGACGCTGGTCATGTTGCCGGCGTCGTTCGTGCGCCGCCTCGCCTTGAAGTCGGACAGCTGCTTCTTCACGTAAGCATACTGCTGCCCGGCGACCCGGGGAATCTCGTTCTGCCCGACGAAATCGCCGCGGTGGCACATCGGGCACAGCACCTCCTCGGACTTCTTGCGGCCGGCAGCGACCTTCGCGGCATCCGCGTTGAAGCCGCCCGGCGCCTGCTTCTGCTTCGAGAAATAATCGGCGAGCGCGAGCATGTCGTCGCGGCCGAGCGGCGCGGCCATCGGACTCATCTGCGGGTCCTGCCGCCGTCCCTCCTTGAAGTCCTTCAGCTGCAGGTAGAGGTAGCGCGCGTTCTGCCCGGCAAGCGTCGGATGCGTCGGGTTGGTCGAGTTGCCGTTCGGACCGTGGCACGTGACGCAGACCTGCACGTTGGCCTCGACGCTCGCGCCTGCCACCGGTGCGGGCGGAGCCTGCGCGATGGCCGGCGCGGCCGCGCCGAGCGCGAGCGCGACGGCGAGGCGGAGTATCGTGTTCATGCGGAAGATTCGATCGGCGCGCCGCCGCCGACAGCGGTGGACAAGAAAACGGCCACCCCGGTTCCGGAGTGGCCGCTGTTTCGGGGAGCGGCGATTACGGCAGCGCAAACACGAACACGCTGTTGCCGCGCTTCGCGTCGATCTGGTTGTTGCCGCCCGCCGCGATCGCGACGTATTGCTTGCCTTTGACCATGTAGGACGTTCCGGGCGAATTGACGCCCGCGCCGCAGTTGTACTTCCACAGCTCCTTGCCGCTGCGCGCGTCGTACGCCTTGTACCAGCCGTTGGCCTCGCCGTTGAACACGATGTCGCCGGCGGTGGCGAGCACGCCGCCGATCAGCGGTTGCGGCGTCTTGTGCTTCCACGCGACCTTGCCCGTGTCGAGGTTGACCGCGACGAGCTGGCCCCACTGCTCCTCGGTCGGGATCGTCTTGAACGCGCCGCCGAGCCACAGCTTGCTGCCGCCCGGATAGGGCGCCTCCTCGACGTGGTAGGTCATCGGCTGATGCAGGTTGGCCGCGTAGGCCATGTGCAGCTTGGGATTCACCGCCATCGGCGACCACTCGACGCCGCCGTTCGCGCCCGGCAGCATCCGCGCGCCCTCCTTCGTCGGCAGCACCCACATGTTCTCCTGCGGGATCATCGCCTCGGAGAAGCGGATCAGCTTGCCGCTCGCGCGCTCGTGGACGTAGACGTGGCCGGTCTTGCCGCCGTGAATCACGACATCGACGACCTTGCCGCTCGCGTCCTTCGCCTGCGTCAGGATCGGCGGGCTCACCGCGTCGAGGTCCCAGACATCGTGCGCGATGTATTGCGAGTGCCATTTGTACGTGCCCTTGTCGAGATCGATCGCGACCATCGAGTCGGTGTACAGGTTGTCGCCGGGTCGGATCGCGCCGTAGAGGTCGGGCGACGGGTTGCCGACGACGAAGAACACCGTGCGCGTCTTGCGGTCGATCGCGGGCGTCATCCACACGCCGCCGCCGAGCTTGTCGAAGAACGACGAATCCTTCGCGAACGCCGCCTTCTCGGCGGCGATGTCGCGCTTCATGTTGCGGCCGGTCGCGTCGTTCTCGGCCCATACGCCCTCGTGGCCCTTCTCGGGGATCGTGTAGAACGTCCACAGCAGCTTGCCGTCCTTCGCGTCGAACGCCTTCACGAAACCGCGGATGCCGTATTCCCCGCCGTTGGTGCCGATCAGCACCTTGCCCTCGACGACCGTGGGCGCCATCGTCTCGGAGTAGCCCTTCTCCGGATCGGCGATCTGCGTCTCCCACAGCAGCTTGCCGGTCTTCGCGTCGAGCGCGACGAGCTTGGCGTCGAGCGTGCCCATGAAGAGCCGGTCGCCCTCGATCGCGACGCCGCGGTTGTTCGGTCCGCAGCAGAACGTCGTGATCGGCCCCATCTTGTGCTTGTAATGCCAGTATTCCTCGCCGGTCGCCGCGTCGATCGCGTAGACGTGGTTGAACGACGTCGTGAGGAACATCACGCCGTTCACGACGATCGGCGCGGTCTCCATCGACTCGAGCACCGCCGTCTGGAACACGAACGCCGGCCTGAGCTTGCCGACGTTGCCGGCGTTGATCTGCGAGCCGGCGTAGTAGCGCGTCTGCGTGTAGCTGCCGTTCGAATGGATCCAGTTCTTCGGATCCGTCGCCGCATTGTCGAGCATCGCCTGCGTGATGGAGACGAGGCCGCCCGACATCGGCCTTGCCGTCGTGGTTGCCCCCGCTCCCGTTTCCTGTGCATCGACGGACAGCGCCAGCGCCAAGCCGGCCGCCGCCGCGAAGATCCCCGCTGCGTGATTGCGTTCGATCATTGTGCGTTCTCCCTGGCGCGTGCTCGGAGGATACGGCCATCGCGATCTGCGACTTGGTACGCTCGCGAGACGCCGTTATAGTGCGTTTCCCGGCAACTTGCAATCGACGCGTCTTGTGCGATGCGACAACGCATGACCAGCAGCGGAGGAGATCGTGAATGAGACGTGTGTAGGGGTAACGCGCGGGTCGGATCGGGGAGCGACGCCGGCGCGGCGTCGCCGCATCATAGGGGCGGGGGTATTGACATTCGCGCTCGGAGCGCTGCTCGCCCTGTCGCTGCCGGCCGGCGCCGACGACGAGTTCGCCGCGAATGCGCGCCTGCTGGCCTCCGTCCGCAACGAGGACCCGGCGGGCGTCGAGCGCGCCCTGCGCGACGGCGCCGCCGTGAACGCCCACAACCGGCTGGGCGAATCGGCATTGCTCGTGGCGCTCAAGAAGAATCGCGCCGACATCGCGCAGGTGCTGCTCGCCGCCGGCGCCAACGTGAACGAGCCCGCGGTCAACGGCGTCACGCCGCTGATGGCGGCCGCGTACGCCGGGCACGTCGAGATGACGCGGACCCTGCTCCAGCGCGGCGCGAACGCGGCCGCCGTCGATCGCATCGGCAAGAATGCGATGACCTATGCCGCGGGCGAAGGCCACACGGAGGTCGTGCGGCTGCTGCTCGCCAGCGGCGTCGATCCGAACGCGATCTACCGCAACGACCTGACGGCGCTGATGTGGGCGGCGGGCTACGGGCACGCCGACACGGCGCGCGCGCTGATCGATGCGGGCGCCCGCGTGGACCGCGTCGACAACCGCGGCAAGAGCGCGCTCGACATGGCGCGCGAATTCAGGCACCAGCAGACGGTCGACGTGCTCGAGCAGGCGGCGCGCTCGCGCAACTGAGGCACGCCGGACGCGCGCCCGCCCGATCAGTGGGCGGCCGGCATGCGAGTCGGCGCGGTCGGCGCGCGCCCCCGGGGTCGCGGCAGCGTCATCCGCGCGACGATGCCGTCGCCGCGAAACGCGTGGTGCAGGGCCCCGGCGACGTGCAGCGCGACGAGCGACAGCAGGATCCAGCTCGTCGCGGCGTGCACGGCGCTCATCGCATCCTTCAGCTCCGGCACGCTGCCTCCCCACGCCGGCAACGTGATGCCGAACCACTTGACCGGATAGCCGCTCCACACGGAACCGAGGTAGCCCGCGAGCGGCATCGCGATCAGAGCTGCGTAGAGCGCGGCGTGCGTCGCCTTCGCGAGCCACGCCTGCCACGCCGGCAGCGCGGGCAGCGGCGGCGGCGGGTGCCCGAGGCGCCAGCCGAGGCGAAACAGCGTCGCCGCCAGCAGGCACAGGCCGATCGACTTGTGGAAATTGAAAGCGTCCGCGCGCAAGCCTGGCGGGGACTTGGGGATCTCCTGCATCAGCCAGCCCCATGCGAACTGGCCGATGACGACGGCGGCGATCAGCCAGTGCAGCACCACAGCGGTCGTCGTGTAGCGCAGCGGCGTCGTGCAGAGGTCGGGCGGCGGCATGGCGCGATCAGAGCCTCACGTCGACGCTCGCGCCGACGAACCAGTTGCGACCCGGCGCGGGCTCGAAGTAGCGTCCGTTGGTGTCGCCCACGATGACCGATCCGGCATAGTTGCGGTCGAACAGGTTGTTGACGCGCACGAATTCGCGCCACGTCGCCTGCCCGCTCGTCTGCGCGAAGCCGATCCGCGCGTTCATCACCGTGTAGGCGGGGGCCGCGTCGCTGTTGCGGTCGTTGACGTAGAGCTTGTCGACGTACTGCACCTCGACCGCGGTGTCGAGCCCCGACCAGCGGCCGGGTATCCACGCGAGCTCGGCATACGCCTGCTTCGCCGGCACTCCCGGAAGCCTCGCCCCGGCCGCCACGGTGGACGGCGGCGACCCGGTCGTGAACGAATCGACGAATTCCGCGCGCAGCCACGTCAGCGCGACGTGCGTCTGCAGACCGTAGCGATAGACGCCGTCCCACGCCGCTTCGGCGCCGCGCCGCCGCGTCTTGCCGGCGTTCTTGAACGTCGTGCGCCCGCTGGTCGACGTATCGGTGACGATCTCGTTCTTCGTGTCGACGGAGAAGATTGCGACGTTCAGCCGGTGACGGTCGGTGAGGCGATACTTGGCGCCGATCTCGATCGCGCGGCTCGTCGCCGGCTTGAGGTCGAAATTGAGCCCGCTCCCGTTGCTGCGATACGCGATCTCGGCAAACGTCGGTGTCTCGAAGCCTTCGCCGTAGCTCGCATAGATATTCCAGGTCTCGCTCGCGTGGAACACGACGCCCAGCACCGGGCTCGTATCGTCGAATCGCTGGCTGCCGCTGTCGTCCGGGTTGGTCGCCGTGACGAAGTGGTCGTCCGACGAATACCGGACGCTGCTCGTGCGGATGCCCGCGGTCGCCAACCATTGCGCCGCCAGCTCCCATTCGAGCTGCGCATAGAAATCGGAACTGCGGACCGTATCATCCTCGTTGCGCCGCAAGTCGCCCAGGTCTCCGTTGACGTTGACGAAGCCCTTGCGCACCTCGTGCTGGCGGTCGGCGTCCGCGCCGAACGTCACGGCGATCGGTCGCCCGAGCGCCTGTGCGCGCCAGACGATGCGCGCTCCGACGCCGCCGAAGTCGCGATCGAGATCGACGACGCCGCCCGACGAGGTCGGCGGCGTCTCGCCTCGGAACCCAAGGTACTGGCGGATCAGCCGGCGCCCGCCATAGGCGTCGACGTGCAGATCGAGGCTGTCGCTGAAGCGGTGATCGAGAGCCGCTCCGCCCTGCGCCTGGTTGATCGTCTTGCGCGTGTCGTACTGGATCGCGACCGGATCCACGCCGCGCGGGTTCGCCTCCCATTGCGCGCGCGTGAGACCGAGCGGATCCTCCGTCTCCGGCTGATATTGCGTGTTGCCGATCAGCGTGACGCGCGTCGCCGGCGTCGCGTCCAGCACGAGCTTCGCGTTGGTCAGGTCGCGCCGCGCCCACGAATGATCGCGGTAGCCGCCGGTCACGAACTCGCTCGCCGCGGCGACCGCGCCAACCTGCCGTCCCCGGCCCGCGAGCACGACGCCGAGCGTTCCGGTGCCGTAGCTGCCGCCCCCGCCGATGAAGGACAGGAGCGGCGAGTCGGGAGGATCCTCCGTGAACACCGAGATCACGCCGCCGGAGGCGTTGCCGTAGAGCGCCGAAAACGGGCCGCGCAGGACTTCGACGCGCTGCGCCGAGATCAGGCTGAAGCTGCCGGTCTGGCCCTGGCCGTCGGGCATCGTCACCGGGATGCCATCCTGGTAGAGGCGAATGCCGCGCACGCCGAATGCGGCGCGGGCGCCGAATCCGCGCGAGCTGATCTGCAGGTCCTGCGCGTAATTCTGGCGATTGGCCGCGAACACGCCCGGGATGCGCGGCAGCGTCTCCGAAAGATTCACCTGCGGCTGCCCGTCGTGCAACACCGACGCTTCGATCGTGTCGACCGACGCCGGAACGTCGAACGCCCGCTCGGCGCGGCGCGTGGCGGTCACCGTGACGGGATCGATCACGCCAATGCCGCTGGAAGCATCCTGCGCCATCGCGAGCGGCGCCAGCAGCAGCGCGCAGGCGGCGGCCGGAGCACGGCACCGGGTCCGGCGCGCGAGCGAAGCGTGGCGGCATTGCAGTCGATCGTGCATCGGGAGCCGGGGTCGGGACGGGGTCGGTTAGGATACGAGATTCACCTGGTCGCGTCGATTTTTCGCAAGCCTCGCGCGCCCGACGCCGCGGCCGCCCGTGCGCGGCGGCACGACCCTCGGAGACACACCCCATGCGCTATCTGCCCGGATGCTTCGCGTTGATCGTCGCCGCCGTATCCGATGCCGCGGTCGCCGCGCCCGTCGCGTACGTGCCGAACGAAGGCTCTGCCAGCGTCTCGGTGATCGATACGGCGACCGATCGCGTCACGGCGACGCTCGCGACGGGCGGCAAGCCGC
>DASURV010000055.1:0-18110 GCA_036375455.1 Casimicrobiaceae bacterium
TCGGCGCCGATCGCGGCCGCCATCGGCTCCTCGATCAGGTACACCTTGGAGGCGCCCGCGCCGAGCGCCGACTCGCGGATCGCCCGCCGCTCGACCTGCGTCGATCCGCACGGCACGCAGATGATGATCCGGGGCGAGGGCGAGAAGAGACGGGAGTCGAGCACCTTCTTGATGAACTGCTTCAGCATCTGCTCGGTGACCGTGAAGTCGGCGATGACGCCATCCTTCATCGGACGGATCGCGGTGATGTTGCCGGGCGTGCGCCCGAGCATCTGCTTGGCCGCGAGGCCGACTTCCTGGATCACCTTCTTGCCGTTGGGTCCGCCTTCCTGGCGGATGGCCACCACCGAGGGCTCGTCGAGCACGATGCCTTTGCCGCGCACATAGATCAGCGTGTTGGCGGTGCCGAGATCGATCGCGAGGTCGCTGGAGAAGTAGCCTTTGAAGGACTCGAACATGAAGAACGCGGCCCAGTGACGGTCGCGCTCGCCGGGCTCCGGCTGGAGCGGGCGCCGACCGTCCAAAATGGCCGATATGATAACCTAAGCCTTGTTGCTTTCCGCACTGATTTGACGCGGTTTTTCGAGCGGCCGCGCGCGGTCGCCGGCTCGCGACAAGCATTCCCGGCGCGGCCGGGTCCACCTCCGAAATTGCCCGCGATGAGCTTCTCGCCCGCCGATGTGGTGCGCCTTGCGCATCTCGCCCGGATCGGCATCGACGCGAGCGCCGCCGAGGACGTGCGGGCGAAGCTCGACGCGATCTTCTCGCTGATCAACGAGCTGCAGGCGATCGACACGACCGGCGTCGAGCCGATGGCGCACACGCAGGACGTCATGCTGCCGATGCGCGACGACGCCGTCACGGAAACGGACCGCCACGCGCTCTACCAGCAGTCGGCACCCGCCGTCGCCGACGGTCTCTACCTGGTGCCGAGGGTGCTCGAGTGACGTGACCTCGATCGGCGAACTCTCGGCGGCGCTGCGGGCGCGCGAGGTCTCAAGCGTCGAGCTCGCGCAGGATGCGCTGGCGCGGATCGAGGCCGCGCAGGCGCCGCTCAACGCGTTCATCACCGTCGATGCGCAGGGCGCGCTCGCGAGTGCGCGGGCTGCCGATGCGGCGCGCGCGCGCGGCGACGCGGGGCCGCTCACCGGCATCCCGATCGCGCACAAGGACGTGCTGATGACCGCGGGCCTGCGCACGACGTGCGCCTCGCGGATGCTCGAGCACTTCGTCGCGCCCTACGACGCTCACGTCGTCGCCCGCCTGCGCGAGGCCGGCACCGTGCTCGTCGGCAAGACGAACATGGACGAGTTCGCGATGGGCTCGTCGAACGAGACCTCCTATTTCGGGCCCGCGCGCAATCCGTGGAGCGCAGCCTGCGTGCCCGGCGGAAGCTCCGGCGGATCGGCGGCCGCGGTCGCCGCGCGCCTCGTGCCGGCGGCGACCGGCACCGACACCGGCGGCTCGATTCGCCAGCCCGCCGCGATGTCGGGCGTGACGGGCATCAAGCCGACCTACGGCGTGTGCTCGCGGTACGGCCTCGTCGCGTTCGCCTCGAGCCTCGACACTCCGGGCGCGTTCGCCGCCGATGCGCTGGGTTGCGCGCTGCTGCTGACCGCGATGGCCGGCCACGACGCGCGCGATTCGACGTCGCTCGATCGGCCACGCGAAGACTACGCGCGGGCGCTCGATGCCGCGCCCGCGGCGAAGCCGCTCGAGGGCCTGCGCATCGGGTTGCCGCGCGAATACTTCGGCGCCGGCATCGAAGCCGACGTCGCGGCGGCGATCGATGCCGCGCTCGCGCAACTGCGCGCGCTCGGCGCGGTGACCGTCGACATCGCGCTGCCGGCGGTGAAGCATTCGGTGCCCGTCTATTACGTGATCGCGCCGGCCGAGGCGTCGTCGAACCTGTCGCGCTTCGACGGCGTGCGCTACGGGCATCGCGCGGCGCATTACGCGGACCTGACCGACATGTATTGCCGCACGCGCGCCGAGGGCTTCGGCGCGGAAGTGAAGCGGCGCATTCTCGTCGGCACGTACGTGCTGTCGCACGGCTACTACGACGCCTACTACCTGAAGGCGCAGCGCGTGCGGCGCCTGATCGCGCAGGACTTCCAGCGCGCCTTCGCGCAGTGCGACGTGATCGCCGGACCGACGGCGCCGACGTGCGCGTTCGCAATCGGCGCCAAGGCGGACGATCCGGTGCAGATGTACCTGAACGACATCTTCACGATCGCGGCCAATCTCACGGGAATGCCGGCGATGTCGATCCCTTGCGGATTCACGTCCGCTTCGCTGCCGGTCGGCCTGCAGCTCCAGGGCAACCATTTCAGCGAGGCGCGGCTCCTCGCCGCCGCCCACCGGTTTCAGCAGGCGACCGACTGGCACACGCGCGTTCCGCCGGGGTATCGACGATGAGCTGGGAAATCGTCATCGGAATCGAGACGCACGCGCAGCTCTCGACGACGTCGAAGATCTTCTCCGGCGCGTCGACGGCCTTCGGCGCGAGCCCGAACACGCAGGCGTCCGCGATCGACATCGCGCTGCCCGGCGTGCTGCCGGTGCTCAATCGCGGCGCCGTCGAGCGTGCGATCCGCTTCGGGCTCGCGGTCGGCGGCACGATCAACGGCAGGAGCGTCTTCGCGCGCAAGAATTATTTCTACCCGGACCTGCCGAAGGGCTACCAGATCTCGCAGTACGAGATCCCGGTCGTGCAGGGGGGCGCGCTGACGATTCCGATCGGCGCCGGCGAGAAGACCGTGCGCCTGACGCGCGCGCACCTCGAGGAGGACGCCGGCAAGTCGCTGCACGAGGGCCTGCCGGACGCCGGCGACGTCTCGGGCATCGATCTCAACCGCGCCGGGACGCCGCTCCTCGAGATCGTGTCGGAGCCCGACCTGCGCAGCTCCGCCGAGGCGGTCGCGTATGCGAGGAAGCTGCACGCGCTGGTGACGTGGATCGGCATCTGCGACGGCAACATGCAGGAGGGCAGCTTCCGCTGCGACGCGAACGTCTCGGTGCGCCGCCCCGGCGCGCCGCTCGGCACGCGCTGCGAGATCAAGAACCTGAACAGCTTCCGCTTCCTGGCGCAGGCGATCGACTTCGAGGCACGGCGCCAGATCGAGATCCTCGAGGACGGCGGCGCGATCGAGCAGGAGACGCGACTCTACGACCCGGATCGCAACGAGACGCGCTCGATGCGCAGCAAGGAGGACGCGCAGGACTACCGGTACTTCCCCGATCCCGACCTGCCGCCGCTCACGATCGATGCGGCTTGGATCGGGCGCGTGCGCGCGGCGATGCCCGAGCTGCCGGAGGCGATGCGCGCGCGGCTCGCCGCGCAGCACGGCATCGGCGGCTACGACGCATTGCAGTTGACCGCTTCGCGCGACCTCGCCGACTACTACGAGGCCGTGTGCGCGGCGCTGCCCGCAACGGACGTCGGGTCGCACAAGCTCGTCGCGAACTGGGTCCTCGGCGAATTCGCCGCGGCGCGCAATCGCGCGGACGTGCCGGTGTCGGGCGCACCCGTGGGGCCGGTGCAGCTCGCGGGCCTGCTGCGCCGGGTCGCCGACGGAACGCTTTCCGGCAAGATGGCGAAGGACGTGTTCGACGCGATGTGGGCGGGCGAGGCGAGCGGCGCCGAGACCGCGGACGCGATCATCGAACGCCGCGGCCTCCGCCAGATCTCCGACGCCGGTGCGATCGAGGCGCTGGTCGATCAGGTCATCGCGGCGAACGCCGCGACCGTTGCGGAGCTCCGCGCCGGCAGGGAGAAGGCGTTCAACTCGCTCGTCGGCCAGGTGATGAAGGCGTCGAAGGGCAAGGCCAACCCGGCGGAAGTCAATGCGGTGCTGAAGCGCAAGCTCGCCGGCTGACGCCTGCGCGATGCGGCGGCGAAGTCAGCCGTGCAGCGGCTTGTACCGCGGCCGGTGCGGGCGTGCGCCCTCCTCGCCCAGGCGCTTGCGCTTGTCGGCCTCGTATTCCTGGTAGTTGCCTTCGAAAAACACCCACTTCGAGTCGTCCTCGGCGGCGAGGATGTGCGTCGCGATCCGGTCGAGGAACCAGCGATCGTGCGAGATGACGAGCGCGCTGCCGGCGAACTCGCCGAGCGCATCCTCGAGCGCGCGCAGCGTCTCCACGTCCAGGTCGTTCGACGGCTCGTCGAGCAGCAGCACGTTGCCGCCCTTCAGCAGCGTGGCCGCGAGGTGCAGGCGGCCGCGCTCGCCGCCCGATAGCTGGCCGACGTTCTTCTGCTGATCCGCGCCCTTGAAGTTGAAGCGCCCGAGGTACGCGCGCGACGGCATCTCGAACTTGCCTACGGTCAGGATGTCGAGGCCGCCGGAGATCGCCTCCCACGCCGTCTTGTCGTTCGGGAGCGATTCGCGCGTCTGGTCGACGACGGCGAGCTGCGCCGTGTGGCCGATGATCACGTCGCCGGCGTCGGGCTTCTCCCGTCCGGCGATCATGCGAAAGAGCGTCGTCTTGCCGGCGCCGTTGGGGCCGATCACGCCGACGATCGCTCCCGGCGGCACCTTGAACGACAGATCGTCGATCAGCAGGCGCTCGCCGTAGCCCTTGCCGACGTTGCGGAACTCGATCACCTCGTTGCCGAGCCGCTCGGCGACCGGGATGAAGATCTCCTGCGTCTCGTTGCGCTTCTGGTGCTCGTAGGAGGCGAGCTCGTCGAAGCGCGCGATCCGCGCCTTGCTCTTCGCCTGACGGCCCTTCGGGTTCGTGCGCACCCACTGGAGCTCCTTCTGCATCGCCTTGATGCGTGCAGCCTCGGTCCTGGCCTCGCGCTCGAGGCGCGCCTCCTTCTGCTCGAGCCACGACGTGTAATTGCCCTTCCACGGGATGCCGTAGCCGCGGTCGAGCTCCAGGATCCACTGCGCGGCGTTGTCGAGGAAGTAGCGGTCGTGCGTCACGGCGATCACCGTTCCCGGAAACTTCTGCAGGAACTGCTCGAGCCACTCGACGCTCTCCGCGTCGAGGTGGTTCGTCGGCTCGTCGAGGAGCAGCATGTCGGGCCTCGACAGCAGCAGGCGGCACAACGCGACGCGGCGCTTCTCGCCGCCCGAGAGCTTGCCGATCTTCGCGTCCCACGCCGGCAGGCGCAGCGCGTCGGCCGCGATCTCCATCTGCACGCCGGCATCGGCACCGGCGCTCGCGATGATCGCCTCCAGCCGGGCCTGCTCGGCCGCGAGCGCATCGAAGTCCGCGTCGGGCTCCGCGTACGCCGCATAGACGTCCTCGAGCTTCGCCTTCGCGGCGAGCACCTCGCCCATGCCCTCCTCGACGACGCTGCGCACGGTCGCGTCGGGGTCGAGCAGCGGCTCCTGCGGCAGGTAGCCGATGCGCATGCCGGGCATCGGGATCGCCTCGCCGTCGAACTCCTTGTCCTCGCCGGCCATGATCTTCAGCAGGCTCGATTTGCCGGACCCGTTCAATCCCAGCACGCCGATCTTGGCGCCGGGGAAGAACGACAGCGAGATGTCCTTGAGGATGACGCGTTTGGGCGGGACGACCTTGCCCACACGATTCATCGTGTAAACGTATTGAGCCATGGGACTTGCCGCCGGTCGCGGCGCGAAAACCGCAGATTATCGCAGGTGCCGCGCTTCGCGATTGCCGGAGGCGATGCGCTCGGGCGTCGGGCCGCCGCCGCCGCCGCGATGCGAAACGGTCGACGCCGAACGCCCGGCGCCGGGCCCCGAGCCGCGAGCGCTCAGCGCCGGATCGTGGGCAGTCCGGCCGGCTCCGTGCCCGCCGGCTGGTTGGCCGCGATGCGGCCGTCCACCGCGGTGACCGCCGACCCGCTCGGCGCGCCGCCGCGCAGCTCGCGAAACCGCAGCTTGTCGGCGTCGTAGCGCGCACCCACACTCGCCGCTTCCTTCCTCTTGCCCGCGATGAATTCGTTCTGGTGCCCGATCTCGGTGTCGATCGTCTCGATCTCCCGCGCGATCGAGCCGGGAACGGGCCGCGGCGCGAAAGTGCCCTTCTTCGCTTCGAGCTCCTCGCGCCGTTTCGCCATCTGCGCGATGAACGCCTCCGCCGACTGCACCTGGCCGTCGATCGTCGCGATGGCGCGCGTCTTCGCGAGATCGATCTCGCCCTCGTTTGTGTACGACTCGACGAGCGCGCGGTCGCGCCGCTGCGCGATCACGCGCTCGCGCTCGGCCTGGCGTTGCCGCTGGTCGTCGTCCTCGGTCTTCGCGATGCGCTGCACGGCGGGACGCGACGGCTCGGCCTTCTTGATGGGCAGGCCCTGCCGGTTCAATTCGACGCGCTCCCGATTCATCGCCTCGGCGGGCAACTGGTCGGTGTAGTGCACGCGTCCGCGCTCGTCGGTCCACTTGTAGAGGGCAGCGTGCGCGTTGACGGCTATCGCGAGCAGAAAGGCACCCAGCAGGAACGCCGGCAGCAGCCACATCGAGCTCCGCTCCTCGTCCGGCGGCAGCATGTCCATGCCCGTGTCGTCGGCGTCGCGTTCGGTCCGGTTCAGTGCCTTGCTCATGTCGTCTCTTCGCTCGTCGGGGATCCCGTCGTCCGTCAGTGTGCGCCGTAACGCTCGCGATACGCCGCAATGGCCGGACCGGCGGCGGCAAGCTGCGGCCGGCCGGCGATGAACGTCATCACGTCGTCGAGCGTTGCGATCGCGACGACCGGAATGCCGAACGCGGCGCGCACGTCCTGCGTCGCCGAAGTCGCTCCCTGGCCGCGCTCCATTCGATCGAGCGCGATCAGGACGCCGGCCGGCTGCGCGCCCTGTGCGCGAATCAGCGTGACCGACTCGCGCACCGACGTGCCGGCGGTGATGACGTCGTCGACGATCATCACGCGGCCTCGCAGCGGGGCGCCGACGACGATTCCACCTTCACCGTGATCCTTCGCTTCCTTCCGATTGAAGCTGTAGGGCAAGTTCTGACCTCTGGCGGCAAGGGCGATCGCCGTCGCCGCCGCAAGGGTGATCCCCTTGTACGCCGGTCCGAAAAGCTGGTCGCACGCGACGCCCGAAGCCAACAGCGCTTCCGCGTAGAACTCGCCCAGACGGCCCAGACTGGTCCCGTCGTTGAACAAGCCCGCGTTGAAGAAGTATGGACTCCTGCGCCCCGCCTTCGTGACGAATTGCCCAAACTTAAGCACGTCGCGTGCCAGCGCGAACTGCAGGAATTCCTGGCGGAAGTCGCTCATCTTTTCGTTCGATCGCGGGAGCGTCGATGAGTATAGCGTCACGTTCCTCGGAGCTCCGGTACACTCGCCCGCTCCTGGCGCCGCGCCGAATGCGCATCATCACGCTCAACGTCAATGGCCTGCGCTCGGCCGAGCGCAAGGGGCTCGCGCGCTGGCTCGCCCGCGCCGAGCCGTGGGATGTCGTCTGCCTGCAGGAGATCAAGTGCCTCGCCGGCGAGGTCCCGCGCTCGCTCGCCACGCCGCGCAAGGCGCATGCGACGTTCCATGCGGCGCAGCGCAAGGGCTACGGCGGCGTCGCGCTCTATGCGAAGAGCGCGCCGCGCGTCACGGCGGGATTCGGGCACGCCGAGTTCGATTCGGAGGGTCGCTATCTGCAGGCGGACTTCGCGAACCTGTCGGTCGTGAGCGTCTACCTGCCCTCCGGCTCGAGCGGGCCGCATCGCCAGGCGTCGAAGTTCCGCTTCCTCGACGCATTCCTGCCGCACCTCGCGGGGCTCGTGCGCAGCGGCCGCGAGGTCGTGCTGTGCGGCGACTGGAACATCGCGCACCAGCGGATCGATCTGCGCAACTGGCGCGGCAACCAGAGGAACTCCGGCTTCCTTCCCGAGGAGCGGGCATGGCTCACGCGCGTGTTCGACGAGCTCGGCTTCGTCGACGTATTCCGGCGCGTCGATCCGCGCCCCGAGCAGTACACGTGGTGGTCGAACCGCGGCGAGGCGTGGGCGAAGAACGTCGGATGGCGGATCGATTACCAGATCGCCACGCCGGGCATAGCGGCGACGGCGCGCGCGGCGTCGATCTACAGGAACCGGCGCTTCTCCGATCACGCGCCGCTCGTGATCGACTACGAGTACGCGCTTCGATAGGCGTGCTCCGGATCTCGAAGCTGACGCTCGCGCGCGGCACCCGCCGGCTCCTCGACGGCGCCGACCTCGCGGTCCACGCTCGCCACAAGGTCGGCGTCGTCGGCGCGAACGGCTCCGGCAAGTCGAGCCTGTTCGCGGCGATCCGCGGCGAGCTGATTCCGGACGCGGGCGCGATCGAGCTCCCGCCCGGATGGACGCTCGCACACGTGGCGCAGGAGACACCGGCCTCGCCCGTCGCGGCGATCGAATACGTGCTCGACGGCGATCGGGAGCTGCGCGACATCGAGCGCGCGCTCGCCATCGCGGGCGCCGACGACGGCGCGCACGTCGCCGAGCTCCATCATCGCCTCGAGGCGATCGGCGGCTACGGCGCGCGTGCGCGCGCGGCGATGCTGCTCGCCGGTCTCGGCTTCACCGAGGCGCGGCAGTCCCGGTCAGTGGAGGAGTTTTCCGGCGGGTGGCGGATGCGGATCAATCTCGCGCAGGCGCTGATGTGCCGCTCGGACCTGCTGCTGCTCGACGAGCCGACGAACCACCTCGACCTCGACGCGGTTCTGTGGCTCGAGGACTGGCTGCGCCGCTACGACGGCACGCTGCTGCTGATCACGCACGACCGCGATTTCCTCGACGCCGTCGTCGATACGATCGTCCACGTCGACGCGGGCAGGCTCGTCGCCTACCCGGGCAACTACGCCGCGTTCGAGCGCGAGCGCGCCGCGAAGCTCGCGCTGCAGCAGGCGGCGTACGCGCGGCAGCAGCGGCAGATCGCGCACCTGCGCTCGTACATCGATCGCTTCCGCGCGAAGGCGACGAAGGCGCGCCAGGCGCAGAGCCGAATCAAGGCCCTCGAGCGGATGGAGCTGATCGCCGCCGCGCACGTCGACAGCCCGTTCTCGTTCGAGTTTCCGCCTGTCGACGTCAGCGCGCGGCAGCTCGTGCGGCTGGAGGAGGCGACGCTCGGCTATCCCGGCGCCGCACCCGTGCTCCGCGACATCGACTGGAGCGTGCTGAGCGGGGCGCGGATAGGGCTCCTCGGCGCGAACGGCGCCGGCAAGTCGACGCTGCTGAAGGCGCTCGCCGGCGTGCTCGCGCCGCTTCGCGGCAGGCGCTCCGCGTCGCAGCAGTTGCGCCTCGGCTATTTCGCGCAGCACCAGGTCGAGCGCCTGCGCATCGGCGAGACGCCGCTGTGGCATCTCGCGCGGCTCGAGCCGCAGACGCGCGAGCAGGAGCTGCGCGACTACCTCGGCGGCTTCGATTTCCGCGGCGACATGGCGAGCGCCCCGGTCGCGCGCTTCTCGGGAGGCGAGAAGGCGCGGCTCACGCTCGCGCTGATCGTGCGCGAGCGCCCGAACCTGCTGCTGCTCGACGAGCCGACGAACCATCTCGACCTCGAGATGCGCGAGGCGCTGACCGAGGCGCTGCAGGACTACGGCGGCGCGCTGATCGTCGTCGCGCACGATCGGCATCTGCTGCGCGCGACCGTCGACGAGCTGTGGCTCGTTGCCGATGGCGCGGTGACGCCGTTCGACGGCGACCTCGACGACTACCGCGCGTGGGTGCTCGATCGCGCCCGCCGCGCGGCGCGCCGCGGCGACGACGCCGGCGCGGCGACGAAGCCGTCCGTCGATCGGCGCGCGCAAAGGCGCGAGGAAGCCGAGGCGCGCCGGAAGCGCACGGACGCGCGCAAGCCGCTGCTGGCGCGGCAAGCGGAGCTCGAGCGGGACCTCGAGCGGCTCGGCGCGGAGAAGGCGGCGCTCGACGATTGGCTCGCTTCGGGCGAAGCCTATGTCGACGACGCGAAGGAGCGCCTCGTCGCCGCGCTGGCGCGGCAGGGCGAGCTCGCCTGGACGCTCGCGCGCCTCGAGACCCGGTGGCTCGAGGTCGCCGAGGAGCTGGAGCGGGCGGGGCGCTAACGCTAACCGACGAGCGGGCCCGGCCGGTAGAAAAGATACACGGCGAAGCCGAGCGTCTCGCGGCCCCACCGCAGGTAGCCGTCGCGCCAGCGCCGGATCTCGGCGAGCATCTCCGGCACGTCGGGATCGTCCGGCTGCTCGCGCGCGTAGCGCTCGACCGAGCGGCAATACTTCCACTCGTATTCGTCCCACTCGTCGCGCGACGCGGTGGCGGCATGCATCGGGATCAGCCCCGCCTCGACCCCCGCGTGGATGTTGCCCGCGTGCTTCAGGTATTGGCCCGCGTCGCCGCCGAGAAACGACACGTAGTGCGGATGCGGGCGCTTGCCCCAGAACCCCTCGCCGATCAGCACGTAGCCGCCCGATTTCGTCCACACCTTGAGGTGGCGGCAGATGCCCGCCATTCCGCCCGGTATTCCGCCCGCGCCCATCATCACCGTCAGGTGGAACGTCTCCGGATCGGCCTGGAATTCGGCGATGTCGACGTTGTCGAGATGAAGCCGGCCGAGCGCGCCGGTCCATTCCGCCCGTTCGCGGGCGGCGTCGAGCATCAGCGACGAGTTGTCGATCGCCATCACCCGCGCGCCGAAGCGCTCGATGATGCGCAGCGCGAGCTCCGCCCGTCCGCATCCGAGATCGAGGACGCGCGAGGACTCCTCGAGCGGCAGCAGGTCGAGCACGCGCTCGATCTTCGCCGCGGAGATCGGGTTGCAGTAGTCGTGATCGCGATGGGCGATCGCGCTGAACTTCTGTCGGTTCATCGGTGGGTGGCGCCTATTCTGCCGCATCAGCCCGCGACGCGGCCGTTCGCCGCCTGCGGCGTCGCGACATCGTCGTCGCGCCACGGGGCGACCCAGAGCAGCAGCGCCATCCCGGGCAGCGCGAGAAACGTGCACAGCAGGTAGAAATCGAGCCACCCCATCCGCTCGACGATCCATCCGGTCGTTGCGTTGACGATCGTGCGCGGCACCGCGGCGAGGCTCGTGAACAGCGCGTACTGGGTCGCCGTGTAGCGCGGATCGGTCGTGCGCGCGATGAACGCCGTGAACGCCGCCGTCCCGAGGCCGACGCCGAGCGCTTCGAACGCGATCACGAACGCGAGCAGGAAGCGATCGGCCTGGTGGACGTGGGCGAGCCACGCGAAGCCGAGGATCGACACGAGCTGCACGACGCCGAAGAGCCACAGGCCGCGATTGATGCCGACCTTCACCATCCACAGGCCGCCGAGCAGCCCGCCGGCGACGCTCGCCCACAGGCCCGCGTTCTTGGCGATGACGCCGATGTCGGTCATCGTGAAGCCCATGTCGAGGTAGAACGGCGTCGCGAGCGCCGTCGCCATGCTGTCGCCGAGCTTGTAGAGGAAGATGAACAGCAGCACGGTGGAGGCGGCGCGCCAGCCGTTGCGCGTCACGAACTCGTGGAACGGCTCGACGACCGCCTCGCGCAGCGTCCTCGGCCGCCCCCTGACGAGCCACGGCTCGCGCACGAGCAGCGTCATCGCGATGCCGGGCAGCATGAAGAGCGCCGTGACGGAATAGACGCTCGACCACGGCATGCGGTCGGCGAGGATCAGCGCCAGCGCGCCGGGCACGAGGCTCGAGATCCGGTATGCGTTGACGTGGATCGCCGTGCCGAGGCCGAGCTCCGGGTCGGGCAGGATCTCGCGGCGGAACGCGTCGAGCACGATGTCCTGGCTCGCGGAAAAGAATGCGACGAGCGTCGACAGCGCGACGATCGCCCAGATGTCCTGCCGCGGATGCAGCACGCCGAACGCCGGGATCGACGCGAGCAGCACCAGTTGCGTCACCAGCATCCAGCCGCGGCGGCGCCCGAGGAGCGGCAGTGCATAGCGATCGAGCAGCGGCGACCACAGGAACTTCCACGTATACGGAAGCTGGATCAGCGCGAAGAAGCCGATCGTCTTGAGGTCGACGCCCTCGGTGCGCAGCCACGCCGGCAGCAGGTTCAGCAGCAGATACAGCGGCAGGCCGGACGAGAAACCGGTGAAGACGCAGATCAGCATCCGCCGGTTGAGCAGCGCCTCGCGCCAGGTTTCGCGGATCATACGGGGCTCGTTACCGATGCGCGGAACCTTGCATGCCGGGCAGCGGGTGGGGCGCCGTGATGCCCTCCCTTAGACGAAGCCGATCTCGCAAATCGACGAAAGCCCTCATCGCTTGCGCGGCCCGTGGGTCATGCCTTGCGGAAGCGGTAGATCGCCAGCTCGCCGGTCAGGTTCGGCGCGAAGGCCACCGGACGGCCGCGGGCGAGCACGACGCGGTCGACGACGCGGTGCCCGCGCGCGACGAGGAACGCGTCGAAATCGGCCACCGTGCAAAGATGGATGTTCGGCGTGTCGTACCACTGGTAGGGCAACGACGACGACACCGGCATGCGCCCGCGCAGCACCTGCAGCCGATGGGACCAATGGCCGAAGTTGGGAAACGTGACGATCGCCTCGCGGCCGACGCGCAGCATCTCCGCGACGATCGCCTCGATGCGGCGCATCGCCTGCAGCGTCTGCGACAGGATCACGACGTCGAACGCGGCATCGTCGAAGCCGGCGAGCCCGCGCTCGAGGTCGCTCTGGATGACGTTGATGCCGTTGCGCACGCTCGCGAGCACTCCGGCGTCGTCGATCTCGATGCCGTATCCCGAGGCATCGCACCGCTCGCCGAGAAACGCGAGCAGCGCACCGTCGCCGCAGCCGAGGTCGAGCACGCGCGCGCCCGCGGCGACCCAGCCGCCGATCGTCGCATAGTCGGCGCGCGCGACACCGTTTGGGATCGGCGCCGCCCTTGCGCTCGGCCCGGTCACGGCGTCAAGCTCCCCTGCCCGCAACCGCGCCGCCGGCCCCGATTTCCCTCGCCATCCGCTCGAACCACGCCCGCACGAGGGCATGGTATTGCGGATTGTCGAGCAGGAACGCGTCGTGCCCGTGCGGCGCGGCGATCTCCGCGTACGAGACGTCGCGCCACTGGCGCACGAGCGCGCGCACGATCTCGCGCGAGCGCGACGCGGGGAAGCGCCAGTCAGTCGTGAACGACACGACCAGGAACCTGCAGAGCGCGGGCGCGAGCGAGCGCGCGAGGTCGCCGCCGGTGCGCAGCGCCGGGTCGAAGTAATCGAGTGCCTTCGTGATCCGCAGGTACGTGTTCGCGTCGTAGTACTCGGCGAACTTCTCGCCCTGGTAACGCAGGTACGACTCGATCTGGAACTCCGGCGCGAACGAGAACTTGAGTCCCTCGCGCAGCTGGCGCCCGAACTTCGCGTCCATCTGCTCGTCGGACAGGTACGTGATGTGGCCGATCATCCGCGCCACGCGCAGGCCGCGTCGCGGCTTCACGTCGTACGCCTGGAAGTTGCCGTCGTGGAACTCCGGGTCCGTCATGATCGCCTGGCGCGCGATCTCGTTGAACGCGATGTTCTCCGCCGACAGGTTCGGCGCGGCCGCGATCACCAGCGCGTTGCGTATCCGCGCCGGATAGCGGATCGCCCAGTCGAGCGCCTGCATGCCGCCGAGGCTGCCGCCCATCACCGCGGCCCACTGGCCGATGCCGAGGCGATCGGCGAGTTGCGCCTGCGCATCGACCCAGTCCTCGACGGTCACCAGCGGAAACTCGCTGCCCCATGGCCTGCCGGTCGCCGGGTTCGTCGAGATCGGGCCCGTCGAGCCGAAACAGCTCCCGAGATTGTTCACGCCGACGACGAAGAAGCGCTCGGTGTCGAGCGGCTTGCCCGGCCCCACCATGTTGTCCCACCAGCCGACGTTGTCCGGGTCGTCGGCATAGAAGCCCGCGACGTGATGCGACGCGTTCAGCGCATGACAGACGAGCACGGCGTTGGAGCGCGCGGCGTCGAGCGTTCCGTACGTCTCGTAGGCGAGGTCGTATTGCGGCAGCGCGCGTCCGCACGCGAGCGCGAGCGGCGCGCCGAAATGCGCGGTCTGCGACAGGACGGGACCGACGGAGCGATCGCTCGCGGCGCCCGCATCGGCACCGCCGGTGGTGGCGGAAAAAGAGGGCATCTCGGCGGCGGCGCGTGCGCTATTCTAGCCGCTCGCGCAGCTTGCTGGCACAATCGCGCGGCTGGCGCCGGCCCTTCTTCCGGCCCGGGATGCATGCGACCCGATTCTGCGTCATCGCCGGAATTGCGCATCGACGGCGCGCGACTGTGGCGCTCGCTGATGGATCTCGCGCAGATCGGCGCGACGCCCAAGGGCGGCGTTTGCCGCCTCGCGCTGACGGATCTCGACCGGCAGGGCCGCGACCGCGTCGTCGGGTGGCTGCGCGCCGCCGGCTGCGCGATCGACGTCGATCGGGTCGGAAACATCTTTGCGATACGGCCGGGACGGGACGCGGCAGCAGCCGTCGTGCTGACCGGCAGCCACATCGACACGCAACCCTCCGGCGGGAAATTCGACGGCAATTACGGCGTGCTCGCGGGGCTCGAGGTGCTGCGTACGCTCGAGGCGGCCCGCGTCGAGACGCGCAAGCCCGTCGGTGTCGCGATCTGGACCAACGAGGAGGGCAGCCGGTTCATCCCCGTGATGGGCGGCTCCGGCGCGTTCGCCGGCGTCTTCACCGTCGCGCACCTGCTCGCGCAGCGCGACGTCGACGGCACCGCGTTCGGCGACGCGCTCGAGCACATCGGCTACGCGGGCGCCAGTGCGGTCGGGGGCCGCGCGCTCGACGCGTACTTCGAGGCGCACATCGAGCAGGGACCGGTGCTCGAGCGCGAGGACAAGGTGATCGGCGTCGTGACGGGCGCGCTCGGCCAGCGCTGGTACGACTGCACGTGGACGGGGCAGGACGCGCACGCGGGACCCACGCCGATGGAAGCGCGGCACGACGCGTTGCGGGGCGCGGCGCGCCTGATCGAGGCGGTATACGCGCTCGCCGTGGGGCACGGCCCGGACGGGCGGGGCACCGTCGGCTTTGCGCAGGTGAAACCGAATTCTCGCAACGTCGTGCCGGGTCGCGTCGCGATGTCCGTCGACCTGCGCCATCCCGACGACGACGCGCTCGCCGCGATGGACGCGGACCTGCGCGAGGCCGCCGCCGCGATCGCGCGGGAGCTGCGCCTGGCATGCGACCTGCGGCAGGTGGACCAGTTTCCGTCGTCGCGCTTCGACCCGGCCTGCGTCGATGCGGTGCGCAAGGCGGCCCGCAGATTGGGCTACCCGCATCGCGACATGCGAAGCGGCGCCGGTCACGATGCGATCTACGTCGCGCGCGTCGTGCCGACGGCGATGATCTTCGTCCCCTGCAAGGACGGCATCAGCCATAACGAGATCGAGGATGCGCAACCCGCGCATCTCGAAGCCGGCGCGAACGTGCTGCTGCAGGCGGTGCTCGCGCGCGCCGGCGCGGCAAGTGCCTGATGCTCGCGCCTCGCTCCTCGAAACCATGACCATCCACCGCATCCTGCTGATGGGCAACGAGCACCTGAAGCGCGCCTCGGCGCCCGTCGAAGATCCGACCGCACCCGCGATCCGGCAACTGGTCGACGACCTGCTCGACACGATCACGGCCGTCGACGGCAACGGCCTCGCCGCACCGCAGATCGGGGTCAACCTGCGCGTCGTCGTCTATCGCGTCCCGCCGCACCGCATCCCCGCCGGTGCGCATCAGCAACCGGTGGCGTGGACGCCGCTCGTCAATCCCGTGCTCGAGCCGCTCGGCGAAGACAAGCGGCTGATCTGGGAACGCTGCCAGTCGCTGCCGAACCTCTACGGGCGCGTGCCGCGTTACAACCACGTGCGGCTCACGTTCACGACGCTCGCCGGCGCGACGCAGACGCGCACCGCGCGGGGCTATCATGCGATGCTGCTGCAGCACGAATGCGATCACCTCGACGGCATCCTCTATCCGATGCGCATGGCCGACCTGCGCGACCTCGCGTTCGTCTCGGAGATCATGCCAAAGGGGCAGGATTTCTTCGGCTACACGGCGGCGCAGTTCGACGGCGACGAGTAACGGAGCCGCCCTCCTTCGGCGTCACCGCTGCCGCCTGCCGGCGCCCTCCCTCGCAGTGCGACGATGACCACCCACCTCGCCTTCGCATCCGCCACCGATCTGCTCGAGCGCTATCGACGCGGGCAGGCGTCGCCCGTCGATGCCGTTCGCGCGTGCCTGGCGCAGATCGCCCGGCACGGCGAGGCGCTCGGCGCCTTCGCGCTCGTCGACGAGGAGGGCGCGCTGCAGGCGGCGCGCGCATCGGAGGGGCGCTGGCAGCGGGGCGCGCCCGACGGTCCGCTCGACGGGATCCCGGTGACGATCAAGGACCTGATCCTCACGCGCGGGTGGCCGACGCTGCGCGGGTCGAAGACGATCGACCCGGCCGGGCCGTGGACGGTCGACGCCCCGGTCGTCGCGCGGCTGCGGGAAGCGGGCGCGATCGTCCTCGGCAAGACGACGACGCCGGAAATGGGCTGGAAGGCGGTCACCGACAGCCCGCTGCGCGGCATTGCGCGCAACCCCTGGAATCCGGCGCTGACGCCGGGCGGCAGCTCCGGCGGGGCGGGCATCGCCGCCGCCACCGGGATGGGCGCGTTGCACGTCGGCACCGACGGTGGCGGCTCGATCCGCGTGCCGGCGTCGTTTTGCGGCATCTTCGGATTGAAGCCGAGCTTCGGCCGCGTGCCCGCCTGGCCACTCTCGCCGACCGGCACCGTCGCGCATCTCGGACCGATGACGCGCACCGTCGCCGACGCGGCGCTGATGATGAGCACGATCTCGCGTCCGGATGCGCGCGACTGGCATTCGCTGCCGTACGACGGGCGCGACTACCTCGCCGATCTCGACGCCGGCGTCGAGGGCCTGCGCGTCGCGTGGTCGCCACGCCTCGGACGCTTCGCCGTCGACCCGGAAGTGGCGGCGCTCGCTGCGAGCGCCGTGCGGGTGCTCGCCGACGCGGGCGCGGTCGTCGACGAGGTCGATCCGGCGATGCCCGACGTGCACGCGATCTTCCACGTGCACTGGTGGGTCGGCTGCTACAACGCCGTTCGGGGCATCGCAGCCGACAGGCGCACGCTGCTCGATCCCGGACTCGCGCGCATCGCCCGCGAAGCGCAGGACCTGCGGCTCGACGACTACCTGGCGGCGATCGCCGATCGCGCAGCGCTCGGCGCGGCGCTGCGCGCATTCCACGAGCGCTTCGACCTGCTCGTCACGCCGGGCGTCGCCGTCGCCCCGTTCACCGCGGGTCGGCTCGCCCCCGAATCGCTCGGCGACATCGGCAGCGACTGGACGCGCTGGGCGTCGTTCTCGTACCCGTTCAACCTCTCGCAGCAGCCGGCCGCCAGCGTGCCCTGCGGCTTCACGGCAGCGGGATTGCCGGCGGGGCTGCAGATCGTCGGCGCGATGCACGACGATCGGCGCGTGCTGCGCGCCGCGCGTGCGCTCGAGCGCGCGCGCCCGTGGCACGACGCCTACGCACGTCACGCCGCTCCATCCTGAGCCGGCGCGCGGGCGTCAGCGCTTCGCCGTGGCGCCCGCGAGCCGCTGCACCAGGTCGCGGTTCGCGGCAAGGTCGGCCGCGGGGCCGCTGTGCACGACCTTGCCGTCGTCGAGGATGTACGCACGATCGGCGATCCCGAGCGACAGCGGCGCGTTCTGCTCGACCAGCAACACCGACAGGCCCGCCTCGCGCATGCGGCGCACCACCCCCATAACCTCCTGCACGATGAGCGGCGCGAGTCCCTGCGACGGCTCGTCGAGCAGCATGATCCGCGGGTTGAGCAGCAGCGGCCGAGCGATCGCGAGCATCTCCTGCTCGCCGCCGGAGAGCTGGCGGCCGAGTTGGCCGTGCCGCTCGGCAAGACGCGGAAACAGCGCGAGCACGCGCGCCAGGTCCCACGGTCCGGGGCGCGGCTGCGGCACGCGGAGGTTCTCGAGCACGGTGAGGTTGCCGAAGATCTTGCGGCCTTCGGGCACGTAGCCGACGCCGAGGCGCGCGATCCTGTACGCGGGCCAGCGCGTCACGTCGTGGCCGAGCATCTCGACGCGGCCTTCGCGGACCGTCGTCAAGCCCATCAGGCTGCGCATCGTCGTCGTCTTGCCGGCGCCGTTGCGCCCGAGGACCGTGACGATCTCGCCCTCGTCGAGGCGAAGCGACACGCCGTGCAGGATGTGGC
>DASURV010000056.1:0-39189 GCA_036375455.1 Casimicrobiaceae bacterium
AGCGCCGCTACGTCGACGTCGTGCGCGGCCGCGACGCCCGCACGCGGCACGTCGCGATCACCCACGAGGGCATGTCGGCGCTGCGCGCCGCCGAACCCCTCTGGATGCGGGCGCAGCGCGAAGTGGCGCGGCGACTCGGCGCCGCGAGGCTCGACGCGCTGATCCGCACGCTCGGCGAGCTCGAGCTGCTGCATCCCGCGACCACGCCGCCGCCTTCGGCCGAGGCTCGTCCGCGCGCCACGCGGGCCGGAACGCGCAGCACCGGAGACTTACGATGACAACCGGCACCATCACGGCCCGGCGCCCTCGCCGCACAGGAAGCTCCCGATGACAACCAGCACCGTGGCGAACTGGCGCACCCCCACGGTCGTGCTCGTCTGCGGCGGCCTGATCCTGACGCTCGGGATGGGGATCCGGCACGGGTTCGGCCTGTTCCTGCAGCCGATCACCGCGGACCTGCACTGGGGCCGCGAAACGTTCGCGCTCGCGCTCGCCGTGCAGAACCTCGTCTGGGGCGCGACGCAGCCGTTCACCGGGATGCTCGCCGACAAGTACGGCTCCGGCCGCGTCATCCTCGGCGGCGTCGTGCTCTACGTGCTGGGACTCGTCTGGATGGCATATCCGTCGTCGCCGCTGATGTTCGTCCTTGCGGCGGGCGTGCTGATCGGCACCGGCCTGTCGGGCATCACGTTCAGCGTCATCGCGGGGGTGCTGGGACGCGCCTTTCCGCCGGAGAAGCGCAGCATGGCGCTCGGGATTTCCGCCGCCGCGGGATCGTTCGGCCAGTTCGCGCTGCTGCCGCTGACGCAGTGGCTGCTGTCGCACCTCGGTTGGGCCGGCGCGCTGGTCGCGCTCGGGTGCGTGGGCCTTCTGATGGCGCCGCTCGCCGCGGCGATGCTCGAGCGCCGCGTCGCCCACGCGCACGCGTTCAAGCAGTCGGCCGGCCAGGCGATGACGGAGGCGCTCGGCCACCGGGGCTACGTGCTCCTCACGATCGGGTTCTTCGTCTGCGGGTTCCAGGTCGTCTTCGTCGGCGTGCACCTGCCCGCCTATCTCGCCGATCACGGCCTGCCCGCGCACGTCGCCGTGACGTCGCTCGCGCTGATCGGGCTCTTCAACATCGTCGGCACGTACACGACCGGCTGGCTCGGCGCGAAGATGCCGAAGCGCCATATCCTGTCGTTCATCTACTTCGGACGGGCGATCGTCATCGCGCTGTTCGTGTTCCTGCCGCTGTCGCCGGCGTCGGTCTACGCGTTCGCGATCGCCCTCGGGCTGCTGTGGCTGTCGACGGTGCCGCCGACCAATGGGATCGTCGCGCAAGTGTTCGGCGTGCGCTACCTCGCGATGCTGTCGGGGTTCACGTTCTTCTCGCACCAGATCGGCAGCTTCCTCGGCGCGTGGCTCGGCGGGAAGCTCTACGACGCGACCGGCAGCTACGACCTCGTCTGGTACCTGTCGATCGCGCTCGGGATCGTCGCCGGGCTGATCAATCTGCCGATCGACGAGCGGGAGATCCGGCGCGTGCCGGCCGTCGCGTAGCGCGATCGCGCGCGCCTCGACGAGCCGGCGCGGCTACAACGCGAGGAGGTGACGCTCCTCGGCCCGTCGGACGGCGCCGCGAGAGATACCCTGGTCGAACGTGACGAAGTGCGCCCCATGGCGGACGGCGAGGGCGAGCAGATAGACGTCGGTGATCTGCCGGGGACCGTGGATTCGAGCCGCGTCCACCGCATCGACGTCCAGCAAGCTGATCTCGTCGGGCCAGAATTCGTGCTGCCTGGCCGCGCAGGCTTCCCGCAAACGCTCGGTGACCGCGACGACCGGGACGCAATTCGGATACCCGGGATGCGACATCACGCGGACGCATCCGTTCTGTGTGATCGGGCAGGACGCCCAGCCGCTCCTCGCGTGCTCCGCGAACCATTCACTCGCGCGCCGATGCAGCGTGTGATCCGCATCGAGCAATGCAATCAGCACGTTGACGTCGAGCAACGCTCGCATCAGTAGACGTCGTCTTCGCGCAGGCTGTCGATCAGGTCGTTCGTGACGATCCCCCCGCGCTTCGGAAAGGGGCGAAATCCGAAACGCGCCGCCGGCGATTTCCCCTTCGCCGCGTCGGGACCTTCGAGACCGCCCGTGAGAGCCGCGCGTGCCAGCTCCGAGATGACCTCGCCGGCGCTCTTGTTCTCCCGACGCGCCCGCTCCTTCGCCGCCTGGAGAACGTCGTCCGCGATATCGAGGGTCGTCCGCATTCATCAGATGCTAGCGCATCAATCATCAGGCGTCAACTGCTTGCCTCGTGCGTCGATCGATGCCGCGTCCGCGCGTGCACGGAGCGAGCGCCGCCGAAGGGCAGCGCCCTATAACGGCGCAATCCGGTCGACCGCGTCGGTGATCACCGTATCGACGCCCCACGCGAGCAGATCGGCGACCCTCGCCGGATCGTTCGCGGTCCACGTCGCGACGCGCAGCCCGGCGGCACGGAATTCGTCGAAGCGCGCCCGCGTGAGCAGCGTATGCTCGATGTCGACGGCGACGCAGCCGAGCCGCTCGATCCGCGCGCGCCAGTCCCGGGGCAGGTCATCGGTCAGCCAGGCGCGCGGCAGCTCCGGCACCGCTTCGCGCGCGGCTTCGAGCGTGACCTCGGAGAACGATGACAGCAGCGGCGGGATCGCGGCGCCCGCCCACAGCGTCGCCGCGTCGAGCGCGATCGCGGCGCCGGTTTCGCGCTCGCGACCGAGCGTGGGCTTGATCTCGATGTTGACGGCGACGTCGTGCGCGCGGCTCCAGCGGGCCACCGCGGCGAGCGTCGCGAGGGGCTCGCCGGCATAGGCGGGCGAATGCCACGCGCCCGCGTCGAGCAGCGAGAGTTGGCGCCAGCCGAGCGCGTCGGCGCGGCCTCTGGCGCTGGTCGTGCGGTCGAGCGTGTTGTCGTGCAGCAGGAAAGCGACCCCGTCGGCGGAGAGCTTGGCGTCGAGCTCCGCCATTCGATAGCCATGCGCGTAACCGAGCCGGAACGCCGCGAGCGTGTTCTCGGGCGCGAGCTGTCCCGCGCCGCGATGCGCGGCGAGCCGTGGATAAGGCCAGTGCGGGAGCGCGTGCATCACAGTCCTGCTTCGGCAACGGCGGTGTCGGGTGGCGGGCTGGCGGTCGTCATCGGATCCAGCGGGCAGTCGTCATCGGATTCAATGCAGGCGTGCGCCGCTCGTGGCGTCGAACGCGAACACGCGGGCCGGATCCGCGGTCACGCAGAACGTCGAGCCGACGGCCGGCGACGTGCCGTGCGGCACGCGGGCGATGATCGAGTTGCCGCCATGGCCGATGTGCACGAGCGCATCGGCGCCGAGCTGCTCGACCATCTCGACCGGTCCGGAAACAAACGCCTCCGCCTTGCCGCAGGGCATGAAATGCTCGGGCCGGACGCCGACGGTGACGCTGCGGCCGGTCTCGAGCATCGCGCGCGAGCTGCGCGCCTCGCCGCCGTGGTCGAGGGCGATCCTGCCGCCGCCGTTCACCCGGCCCGCGATGAAGTTCATCGACGGCGAGCCGATGAAGCCCGCGACGAAGATCGTCTGCGGATTCTCGTAGACCTCCATCGGCGAGCCGATCTGCTCGGCGCGCCCGGCGTTCATCACGATCATCCGCTGTGCGAGCGTCATCGCCTCCACCTGGTCGTGCGTCACGTAGAGGCTCGTCGTCGCGAGGCGCCGATGCAGCTTCTGGATCTCGAAGCGCATCTGCACGCGCAGCTTCGCGTCGAGGTTCGACAGCGGCTCGTCGAACAGGAACACGGCCGGCTCGCGGACGATCGCGCGGCCCATCGCGACGCGCTGGCGCTGGCCGCCCGAGAGCTGGCGCGGCGTGCGCGCGAGCAGCGGCTCGAGCTCGAGAATGCCGGCCGCGCGCTGCACGCGCTCGGCGATGTCGCGCTTCGCGAGGCCGCGGATGCGCAATCCGTACGCCATGTTGTCGAACACGCTCATGTGCGGATAGAGCGCGTAGTTCTGGAACACCATCGCGATGTCGCGATCCTTCGGCTCGAGCCGGTTGACGACGCGCTCGCCGATCACGATCTCACCGCTGGTGATCGCCTCGAGCCCCGCGACCATGCGCAGCAGCGTCGACTTGCCGCAGCCCGACGGGCCCACGATGACGATGAACTCGCCGTCGGCGACCTGCATGTCGACGCCGTGGATCACCTCGGTGGCGCCGTAGCTCTTCCGGATGCGGCGCAATTCGACCTTCGCCATCTTTACGGCCCGTTCACACGACGTCCGCGTCCCCGATCCGTCACTTTTCGGTGTCGACGAGGCCCTTGACGAACCACTTCTGCATCAGCAGCACGACGAGCGCCGGTGGGACCATCGCGAGCACCGCCGTGGCCATCACGAGGTTCCACTCCATCGCGGCATCTCCGCCGGTCGAGATCATGCGCTTGATGCCGATGACGGTCGTGTACATGCTCTCCTGCGTGGTGACGAGCAGCGGCCACAGGTACTGGTTCCAGCCGTAGATGAACAGGATCACGAACAGGGCGGCGATGTTCGGGCGCGACAGCGGCACGACGACGTCGCGGAGGAAGCGCAGCGGGCCGGCGCCGTCGATGCGCGCCGCCTCGGCCAGCTCGTCGGGGATGGTCAGGAAGAACTGCCGGAACAGGAACGTCGCGGTCGCCGAAGCGATGAGCGGGATCGTGAGCCCCGCGTACGTGTCGATCATGTGCAGATCGGAGACGACCTTGTAGGTGGGAACGATCCGCACCTCGACCGGCAGCATCAGCGTGACGAAGATCATCCAGAACGCGAGCGCGCGGAAGCGAAAGCGGAAGTAGACGATCGCGAAAGCGGACAGCAGCGAGATCGCGATCTTGGCGATGGCGATCACGAGCGCGCTCACCAGGCTGTTGAACATCATCCGGCCGACCGGCGCGGAGGCTTCGCCGGCACCGTGCGCGATCACCGCGGCGTAGTTGTCGAGCAGATGGCTCCCGGGCAGCAGCGACATCGGCGCCGCGAGCACCTGCTCCGCGGTCTGCGTCGAGGCGACGAGCGTCACGTAGATCGGCAGCGCGACGAGCGCGACGCCGACCACCAGCGCAACGTGCGAGAAGAACGTCAGCAGCGGCCGGTTCTCCACCATGCCTTCGGCCGGCCGCTCGCCGCGTACCGAGGGGAGCAGGTTCATGAGGATCAGCCACGGCCAGCGGCGGGCCGTCCTCGGCGAGGACGCCATGTCGGAAGGCGCCGCGTCGCTCATCGGTGCGTCTTTGTATCGAGGCCGATCACCGCCCCGCTCCGCGCTTCGCCACGATGCGCCGCATTTCCTCGATGGAGACGGGCCGGTCGGACTTCGACACGATGCCCTTGAGCGTGCGCACGTCCTCGACCGCGGGCACCAGGGCGAACCCGCCGCCGTCGAGCTCGACGAATTCAACGCGGTCACCGGTAGTCACGCCGAGCTTCTGTCGAACAGGGAGCGGGATGGTGATCTGGCCTTTGCTCGACAGGATCGCGGTCGCCATGTTCTCACTTTAGAGCAAATGACCTGCAAAACGGTAAGTGTCTGCGGGAGGCGAGCGGGCTCTCAGTACTGCACCTTGCGCTCGACGTAGCGGAACTGGATCACCGTCAGCGCGATGATGATCGCCATCAGCACCACCGACTGGGCGGCGGAGCCCCCGAAGTCGAGTCCCTTGAACCCGTCGGAGTAGAGCTTGAAGACCAGGATCTCCGTCGCCTTCGCGGGTCCGCCGGACGTCGCGGCGTCGATGATCCCGAACGTGTCGATGAAGACATACAGCATGTTGACGACGAGCAGGAAGAACGTCGTCGGCGACAGCAGCGGGAACACGATCGTCACGAAGCGCCTCACCGGGCCCGCGCCGTCGATCGCGGCGGCCTCGATCAGCGACTTCGGGATCGCCTGCAGGCCCGCGAGGAAGAACAGGAAGTTGTAGCTGATCTGCTTCCACACCGCGGCGATGACGACGAGCGCCATCGCATCGGTGCCGTCGAGCAGCGGATCCCAGTGGATGCCCAATCCCCTCATCCAGTGTGCGACGAGGCCGAGCGTCGGGTTGAGCAGGAACAGCCACAGCACCGCGGCGATCGGCGGTGCGACGGCATAGGGCCAGATCAGCAGCGTCTTGTAGACGGTCGCGCCGCGGATCACGCGATCGGCGAACGCGGCGAGGACCAGCGAGAGCGTGAGGCCGATCACTGCGACCAGGATCGAGAAGACGGCGGTAACGCTGAACGAATTGAGATAGGTCGGATCGTTGAACAGCGCGCGGAAGTTGTCCAGTCCGACGAACTCGATGCTCGTGCCGAACGCGTCCTGAATCAGCGTCGACCAGTACAGCGTCTGGCCCGCCGGCCAGAAGAAGAACACCAGCGTGATCGCGATCTGCGGCGCGATCAGCGCGTACGGCAGCCAGCGCGACTCGAAGCGCGCCCGCTTTTCCGTGGCCATGAATTCCTGCTCCTCGCTCCGGCCCTCTCGCCGGCGGGCCAGCGAGAGGGCGCAGCGCGCTGAACGGACGACGGGGACTATTCGGCCTTAACCGTCCGCGCGAAGCGCTCGATCAGCTCGTTGCCGCGCTTGACCGCGTCGTCGAGCGCCTGCTTCGCCGTCTTCTTGCCGGCCCAGACGGCTTCGAGCTCCTCGTCGATGACGTCGCGGATCTGCACGAAGTTGCCGAGCCGGATGCCGCGCGAGCTCGTCGTCGGCTTGACGATCATCTGCTGCACGGAAACGTCGGTCCCGGGGTTCTTCTCGTAGAAGCCGGACTTCTTCGTCATCTCGTAGGCGGCCATCGTGATCGGCAGGTAGCCGGTCGCCTCGTGCCATTCCTCCTGGATCTTCGGCTGCGACAGGAACGTCAGGAACTTCGCGACCCCCTTGTATTCGTCGGGCTTCTTGCCCGCCATCACCCACAGGCTCGCGCCGCCGATGATCGTGTTCTGCGGCGCATTGGGCACGTCCGCATAGTAGGGCAGCGGCGACACGGCGAACTTGAACTTGGCGTTCTGCTTGATCGTCCCGTAGGCCGCCGACGACGTCGTCATCATCGCGCATTCGCCGCTGTAGAACTTGGCCTCCGGCTCGTTCTTGCGCCCCGCGTAGATGAAGTAGCCCTTCTTCACCCAGTCCTGCATGTTCGCGATGTGGCGCACCTGCACCGGGCCGTTGAAAAGCAGCTTCGGATTATTGCCCGCGAAGCCGTTCTGCTCGGTCGCGAACGGCACGTTGTGCCACGCGCTGAAGCTCTCGAGCTGCGTCCACGACTGCCAGCCGGTGGTGAACGGGCAGGCGACGCCGGACGCCTTCAGCTTGGCCATCGCCGCGACGACGGCCTGCCACGTGAGCGGCGGCTGGTTCGGGTCGAGGCCCGCCTTCTCGAACGCATCCTTGTTGTACCAGAACACCGTCGTCGAGCTGTTGAACGGGAACGACAGCATCTGGCCCTTCGGGTTCGTGTAATACGCTGCCACGGCCGGGATGTAGCTTTTCGGATCGAATTTCTCGCCGGCCTGCGCCATCACCTCGTACACCGGCTTGATCGCGCCCTTCGCGCTCATCATCGTCGCGGTGCCGACGTCGAACACCTGCAGGATGTGCGGTGCGTTGCCGGCGCGAAAGGCGGCGATCGCGGCGGCCATCGCCTCGGGATACTGGCCCTTGTACACGGCGTTGACCTTGTAGTCGCTCTGGCTCTCGTTGAAGCGCTTCGCGAACGCGTTGACGCGATCGTTGTTCGCGCCCGTCATCGCGTGCCACCACTGGATCTCGACGACCGCGTGCGCCGCCGTCGCGGCACCGGCCAGCGCGAACGCGGCGGCAATCGATGCGAGACGCTTGCTGCGATAGGCCATGGCTCCTCCGTTACGATGAACAGCGGCTATCGTGCCGCATTCGGGTTGGGATTCTAGCAGCCGATACGCAACCCTCACGGGCCGGGCTCTGCATCGGGCTGCCGGCCAATCAGCCGCGAAGGGCCGCCCCGAGCGACTGACCAGCCCCCCGGGGGGCAGCGAGCGCAGCGAGCGTGGGGGGATGTTTCATGCTAGTCGCCGTGCGCGGCTCGCGCCGCAGGTGCCGCAGCCGCGGCGGGCTCACGCGCATGGACCGCGCGGCGCGCGAGCAGCGTGTAGGCGGTCGGCACGACGAACAGCGTCAGCAGCGTCCCGAAGCTCATCCCGCCGACGATCACCCAGCCGATCTGGATGCGGGACTCGGCGCCCGCGCCGTGCGCCAGCGCGAGCGGCAGCGCCCCCAGCACCATCGCGCCGGTCGTCATCAGGATCGGGCGCAGGCGCAGCGTCGCCGCGTCGACGACGGCGTCCATCAGCGCCTCGCCCTTGGCCCGGAGCTGATTCGAGAATTCGACGATCAGGATGCCGTGCTTGGTGATGAGCCCGACCAGCGTCACCAGGCCGACCTGGCTGTAGATGTTGAGCGTGCCGCCGGTCGCCCACAGGACGGCGAGCGCGCCGGTCATCGACAGCGGCACCGACAGCATGATGACGAACGGATGGATGAAGCTCTCGAACTGCGCCGCGAGCACCAGGTAGATGAACAGCAGCGCGAGCACGAACGTGAAATAGATCTCCTTGCCCGACGAGCGGAACTCGCGCGACTGGCCGTCGAGGTCCGTCTGCGCGGTGGTCGGCAGCACGGCCTTCGCGGCGCGGTCCATCGTCTTCAGCGCCTCGTCGACCGTGTATCCGGGTGCGAGCGTCGCCGTCACCTTGACGGCCCGCAGCCGGTTGAAGTGGTTGAGCGACTGCGGCGCGACGCCTTCGCGCACGTCGACCAGGTTCGCGAGCTGCACCATGCTGCCGTCGCGCGCGCGCACGTAGCTGTCGCTGATGTCGGACGGCGTCGAGCGGTCGAGCGGCGCGACCTGGACGATCACGTCGTATTGCTCGCCCTCGCGCTTGAAGCGCGTGACCTGGCGCCCGCCGAGCATCGTCTCGAGCGTCCGGCCCACGGTGTCGACCGGAACGCCGATGTCGGAGAGCTTGTCGCGGTTGATCCGCACGCGCACTTCCGGCGTGTTGAGCCGCAGGTCGATCTGCGGGTTCTGGATGCCGGGATACGCGCGGATCTCGTCGAGCAGGCGGTCGACGATCCGTTGCAGCTCCGGATACGGCACCTGCGCCATGATCACGTATTCGACGGGCGTGGAGCGGAACGGCTGGCCGAGCGAGGGCGGGTTGATCGGGAAGGCGAGCGCTCCGGGGATCGCGGCGAACTTCGGCCGCAGCTCGTCGGTGATCTGCTGCTGGCGCTTGACCCGCTCCTCCCATGACTTGAGCCGGAGCACGGCGATGCCGTCGACGACGGTCGGGAATCCGGAGATCGCGGTGAACGCGGCGGCCTCCGGCACCTGGGCGTAGAACTGCTCGATCGGCTTGATCTGGTCGGCCGTGTACTGCGGCGTCGAACCCTGCGGTGCGCTGACGAGGCCGAGCACGATGCCGCGATCCTCGATCGGCGCGAGCTCCGACTTGAGCGACGTGAACAGCGCCGCGCCCGCGCCCAGCACGGCGAGCCACGCGACCACGACGGCCCAGCGCGCGTGCAGCACGGCGGTCAGCGCGCGCCGGTAGCCGCGCGTCAGCGCATCGAGCCAGCCCTCGACCAGGTTGAAGATCCACGAATGCTTCTTCTGGTGCCGCAGCAGCAGCGAGCACATCATCGGCGAGAGCGTCAGCGCGACGAACCCGGACACCAGCACCGCGCCGGCGAGCGTCAGCGCGAACTCGATGAAGAGCCGCCCGGTGCGGCCGGTCGCGAACGCGAGCGGCGCGAACACCGACGTCAGCGTGAGCGTCATCGCGACGATCGCGAAGCCGATCTCGCGCGCGCCGGTGATCGCCGCCTGCTTGGGAGACATCCCCCCACGCTCGCTACCCTCGCTGCCCCCCGGGGGGCTGGTCAGTCGCTCGGGGCGGCCCGTCGCGACTGACGGCATGCCGGCCTCGACGTGCCGGAAGATGTTCTCGAGCATGACGATCGCGTCGTCGACGACGAGGCCGATCGCGAGCACCATCGACAGCAGCGTCAGCGTGTTGATCGTGAAGCCGAACGCGTACATCAGCGCGAAGGCGCCGATCAGCGACACCGGGATCGTGACGATCGGGATCAGTGTTGCGCGCAGGCTGCGCAGGAAGAAGAAGATCACCAGCACGACCAGCACGATCGCCTCGGTGATCGTCTGGAACACCGAGCTGATCGACCGGTCGATGAACACCGACGTGTCGTAGGCGATGATCAGCTTCATCGCCGGCGGCAGCCCCTCGTTGATCCGGTCGACCTCCTCGCGCACGGCCTTCGACAGCTCGAGCGGATTGGCGACCGCCTGCTTGATCACGCCGATGTTGAGCGACGGCTTGCCGTTGAAGCGCGAGATCGTCCGCTCGTCGACCGGGCCGATCTCGGCATTGCCGACGTCGCGCACGCGCACCGGAAAGCCGCCGACGTTCGCGACGATGACGTCGTTGAACTGCTCGGGCGTTCGCACGTCGGTCTCGGCGACGACAGTGAATTCCCGCGACGTCGATTCGATGCGTCCGGCGGGGATCTCGGCGTTCTGGCGGCGGATCGCCTCCTCGACGTCCTGCACGGTCAACCGGTAGCCGGCGAGCCGCGTGCGATCGATGTTGATCCGCATCGACACCTGCCGCTCGCCGAAGACGCGCACGTCGGCGGCGCCCGGCAGCACCGAGAGCCGCGGCTGCACGTAGCGCTTGATGTAGTCGGACGCGTCGAGCGACGACAGCGAGCCCGCCTCGACGGCGATGTAGATGACCGGGTTGGCGTCGGCCTCGACCTTGGCGATGATCGGCTCGTCGATCGTGTCGGGCAGCTTGCCGCGCGCCCGCGCAACCTTGTCGCGCACGTCGGCCGCGGCCGAATCGGGGTCGCGCTTCAGCGTGAAGCGGACGTTGATGAGGCTCCGCTCGGAGCGGCTCTGCGACGTCATCAGCTCGACGCCCTCGATGCCGGCGAGCGAATCCTCGAGCGGCTTCGTCACCTGCGATTCGACGACTTCCGCCGAGGCGCCGCGATAGGTCGTGTTGACGCTGACGACCGGCTCGTCGATGCGCGGGTATTCGCGCACCGAGAGCCTCGTGTACGAGATGAGGCCGACGAGCACGATGATCAGCGACAGCACGGTCGCGAGGACCGGCCGCTTGATGCAGATCTCGGGAAGCTGCATTACGGGGGTGCCGCCCGTCCTTAGGACTTCGACGCGGGCGCCGGCGCGCCGTCCGCCTTCCGGCGCGGCGCGGGCGGCTCCACCGCCGACGCCGAAGCGGCGGCGTTGGCGATCGTGACCGGCATTCCTTCGCGCAGCTTGAGCTGCCCCGCGGTCACGACGACGTCGTCGGGACCGAGCCCCTTCAGCACCTCGACCTTGGCGTCGCGCCGCTGCCCGATCTCGACCTTGACGCGCGCGACCTTGCCGTCGACGATGCGATACACGTATTGCTCGTCCCCCTGCGGCACGATCGCCTGCTCGGGAATGACGAGCGCCTGCTTCTCGTCGCGCGTGATCAGCCGCACGCGCGCGAACATGCCGGGCCGCAGCGACGTTTCGGCGTTGCGCACGATCGCCCGGATCACGACCGCGCGGCCGGCCGCGTCGAGCAGCGGATTGACCGCGAAGACCCTGCCCTCGAACGTCCTGCCCGGGAGTGCGTCGAGCGCGACCGTCAGCGCCTGTCCGACCTGCACCTGCGTCATGAACACCTCGGGCACGCGGAAGTCGACCTTGAGCGGATCGATCGATTCGAGGTTGACGACGTCGGCGCCTTCCTTGACGTAGTCGCCGACCGACACGACGCGCAGGCCGATGATGCCCGAGAACGGCGCCTTGATCTCGGTCTTCGCAAGGCGCGCATCGGCGAGCGCCACCGCGGCCTCGGCGACGCGCAGGTTGTTCTCCGCCTCGTCCTTCGCCTGGCCCGAGATGAAGTTGCGCTGCGACAGGTCGACGGCGCGCTCGTACTTGCTTTGCGCGAGCTGCAGGTTGGCCCGCGCCTGCTGGACCTCGGCGCGGTTGATCGCGGGGTCGAGGCGCACGAGCGTCATCCCCTTCGCAACGCGCTCCCCTTCCTTGAAGAGGATGTCGCTGATGCGCCCGGCGACCTCCGGCCGCACGGTGATCGACTCGTCGGAGCGCAGGCTTCCGACGGCGGTGATCGTCTGCGGCAGCGCCTGCAGCGTGACCTTCGTCGCCTCGACCACCATCGGGGTGCCGGCGGCCGGCGCGGCGGCCTTCGACGGCGCACCGCCCGGTCCCTGGCTTGCCGGCGCCGCCGGCTGGCGCTGTGCCCCGAACCAGTAACCCGCCGCGGCGGCGGCGAGCACGGCGAACGTCGCGGCGATGGCGAGGGCGGATTTGGTCATCGGTCCAATGAAGGAAGCGGCGCCGGTCGGGTGGAATATCCGGGCCAGGTGCGCAAGCGAGCCGCGGCAGGGCGATCGGTAATTATGCGCCGCGGTCGCCCGACCCGCCAAACCCGATCGTCGCGACCGTCGGCGGCGCGATCGCCGGCACCGTGATCGGCGATGCGATCGACCGCGAGCGCGCGGGCATCGAAGTGGCGCCGGTGACGCGCGAAGCAGAGCGCTGCCGCACCGTCGACGTCGGCAGCGACGTCGTCGAAGGCTACGACGTCACGTATCGCTACCAGAATCGCGACTTCACGACGCGCATGGCGTACGACCCGGGTGATCGCGTCCAGGTGCGCATCGACGTCGGCACGCTCGCGCAATAACGGCACGCTCGCGCAGTGATGCATCGCCCGCGTCCCGCGCCGCAGGGGCCGGCGCGACACGGCGCGAGCGTTTCCGGAACGGGATGCCGCTAGCCCTCCGCTAGCCCGGTTGCCGGAGGACGCCGACCGCGAGCGTTACCCAGCCCGCGATGAACGCCGCGCCGCCGAACGGCGTCACGAAGCCGAGGAGTGACGGCGCGCCGAGCGCCAGGCCGTAGAGGCTGCCGGAGAAGAGCACGATGCCCGCGACGAACAGCGCTGCCGCATAACGCAACGTCGTCGCATCCGGTGCTTGCAGCATCAGCAGGCCCGCCGCCAGCAGGCCCAGCGCATGCCATGCATGATAGTTGACGGCCGTCTGCCACACGGCGAGTTGCTCGGGCGGCAGGCGCGGCTTCAATGCATGCGCGCCGAAGGCGCCGCATCCGACGGCGGCGGCCATCAACAGCGCGCCGATGACGATCGCGAGGCGTGACGTCATTTTCGACTACACTTAGGAGGGGTCGGAGCCGCCTGTCCGCTGTCGGCGCGCCGGCGCGCGCATCTCGTCGCCGACGGCCGCGGCCCTTCATTCGAGGATAGCACCATGACGATCGAACGCCGCAACGTCGGCAAGCGCCTCTCGGATCTCGTCATCTATGCGCCGCCACCGGGCGGGCGGCTCGTCTACCTCGCCGGGCAGGTCGCGGAAGACCCGGGCGCGGATATCGCCGGCCAGACCCGATCGGTGCTGCGTCAGATCGACAGGCTGCTCGCCGAGGCCGGAGCGGACAAGACGCGGATCCTCTCGGTGACGATCTATCTCGCCGACATGAACGACTATGCCGCGATGAACGCGATCTGGGACGCGTGGGTGCCGCAGGGCGAGACGCCCGCGCGCGCGACCGTGGAGGCGCGCCTCGCGAACGCCGCGTATCGGGTCGAGATGCAGGTCGTCGCTACCGCCGGCTGACTGCGCCCGGAGCCCGAAGGACATGCCGCTTTCCTCCGCCGCGCAGGCGGCCATCGCAGCGACGTCGCGTCGCGACGCGGTCGCGCCCGCCGGCGATGCCGCGACGCTGCCGGTCACCCGCGCGCTGTTCGATCAGGTCATGGTCCCGTGCTTCGCGCCGGCGCCGTTCGTCCCGGTGCGCGGCGAGGGCTCGCGCATCTGGGACCAGGACGGGCGCATGTACATCGACTTCGCGGGCGGCGTCGCCGTCACCGCGCTCGGTCATTGCCATCCGGCGATGGTGCGCGCGCTCGAGGCGCAGGCGCGCACGCTGTGGCACGTCTCGAACTGGTTCACCAACGAGCCGGCATTGCGGCTCGCCAGGCGCCTCACCGAGGCGACGTTCGCCGAGCGCGCGTTCTTCTGCAACTCGGGCGCCGAGGCGAACGAGGCCGCGCTGAAGCTCGCGCGGCGCTATGCGCATGACCGCCACGGCCCGCATCGCACGCGCGTCGTGTCGACGCTGAACGCGTTCCACGGCAGGACGCTGTTCACGGTGACCGCGGGCGGCCAGGCGAAATACGCGACCGGCTTCGGCCCCAATCCGGCCGGCTTCACCCATCTGCGCTACAACGATGTCGCGGCATTGGAGGCGGAGTTCGCCGCGCACGGCAGCGAGATCTGCGCGGTGATTCTCGAGCCGATGCAGGGCGAAGGCGGGATGACGCCGGGCACGCCCGAATACCTGCAGGCGGCGCGGCGCCTTTGCACCGCGCACGGCTCTTTGCTGATCCTCGACGAGATCCAGAGCGGGATGGGCCGCACCGGCGCGCTGTTCTCGTACATGCAGAAGGGGATCGTGCCCGACATCCTGACGAGCGCGAAGGGACTGGGCGGCGGCTTTCCGGTCGGCGCGATGCTCACCACGACCGAGATCGCGAGCGCCTTCTCGGTCGGCGTCCACGGGACGACCTACGGCGGCAATCCGCTCGCGTGCGCGGTCGCCGGCGCGGTGTTCGACGTGATCAACACCACCGAGGTCCTCGACGGCGTCAAGGCGCGGCACGCGCTGTTCATGGAGGGCCTGCGGGCGATCAACACGCGCCGGCGCGTGTTCGGCGACCTGCGCGGCGAAGGCGTGTGGATCGGCTGCGAGCTCGGCGAGGCGTGGCGCGGCCGGGCCGTCGACGTGATGAATGCCGCGGGCGAGGCCGGATTGCTCGTCCTGGTCGCGGGGCCGGACGTCGTGCGCCTCGCGCCGTCGCTCGTCATCTCGCTCGACGAAATCCTCGAAGGGCTCGCGCGGCTCCAAACGGCGCTCGATCGCGCGCTGAGCTGATGCCCGCATCCTGATGTTCTTCGTGAGGCCGATCGCGCGCGCCGACCTGTCGGCGGTCCTCGCGCTGTCGGAGCGCACGGGGACCGGCCTCACGACGCTCCCCGCGAATCGGGAGCGGCTGCTGCAGCGGATCGAGCGCTCGCTCGCCTCGTTCGAGCACGCGGCCGACAAGGCGAGCGCCTGCTACATGTTCGTGCTCGCCGAAGGCGGCGGCGCGGAAGCGGAGCGCGTCGTCGGCATCAGCGCGATCGAGGCCGCCGTCGGGCTGAAGGAGCCGTGGTACAACTACCACGTCGGCACGCTCGTCCACGCTTCGCGGGCGCTCGACGTGTACACGGTCGCGCCCACGCTCTTTCTGTCCAACGACCACACGGGTCACACCGAGCTCTGCTCGCTGTTCCTCGACCAGCGCTATCGGATCGGCAAGAACGGCGCGCTGCTCGCTAAGTGCCGGCTGCTGTTCATCGCCGAGCACGCCGAGCTGTTCGGCGCCAAGGTGATCGCCGAGCTGCGCGGGCGCCTCGATGCGGACGGCTCGAGCCCGTTCTGGGAAGGCCTCGGCCGCCATTTCTTCGCGATGGAGTATTCGACCGCCGATTACCTGACGGGCACCGGGCAGAAGTCGTTCATCGCGGAGCTGATGCCGAAGCACCCGGTATACGTCAACCTGCTGCCAGCCGCGGCGCGGGAGGCGATCGGCGCCGTGCACGCCGACACGGCCCCCGCGCGCGCGATGCTCGAGCAGGAGGGTTTCCGCTACGAGGGCTACGTCGACATATTCGACGCGGGACCGACGGTCGAATGCACGCGCGAGAACATCGACGCCGTGCGCCGCTCGTCGGTGATGGCCTGCACGCTCGGCGAGGAGGATCCGGTGCCGGACAGCCTCACCGACGACATCCTGTGGCTCGTGTGCAACCGCGGGTTCGCGCAGTTCCGGGCGCTCGTCGCCGCCGCGCCGGCCCGCGTCGACCGCTTTCCGCTGCTGCCCTACGCAGCCGAGGCGCTCGGCGTCGGCGAAGGCGACAGCGTGCGCGTCGTTCCACTTTCGCCCTCCGACCGGTGAGCGCATGAATTTCGACGGCCTTCCCGGTCCGACCCACAATTACTCGGGACTCGCCACCGGCAATCTCGCCTCCGAGCGCAATGCGCAGCAGGTCGCCAACCCGCGCGAGGCGGCGCTGCAGGGGCTCGCCAAGATGCGCGCGCTCGCCGCGCGCGGCTTCCCGCAGGGCGTGCTGCCGCCGCAGGAGCGTCCCGACGTGCACGCGCTGCGCGCGCTCGGCTTCGAGGGGAGCGACCGCGAGGTCATCGCCGATGCGGGACGCGATGCGCCGGAGCTCCTCGCGGCCTGCTGCTCCGCCGCGGCGATGTGGGTGGCGAATGCGGCCACCGTCAGCGCCTCGGCCGATTGCGCCGATGGGCGCGTGCATTTCACGCCGGCGAACCTGGTCACGCATTTCCACCGCTCGCTCGAGCCGCCGACGACCACGCGGGTGCTGCGCGCGATCTTTGCCGACGAAGCGCGCTTCGCCGTGCACGACCCGCTTCCGGCCGCACCGCAGCTCGGCGACGAGGGCGCCGCCAATCACACGCGCTTCGCGGCCGCCGTCGGCATGCCGGGCATCGAGCTGTTCGTCTACGGGCGGCGCGGCTTCGGCGGCGGGCAGGCGCCCATGCGGTATCCGGCGCGGCAGACGCGCGAGGCGAGCGAGGCGATCGCCCGCCGCCACGCCCTCGATCCCGCAGCGGTGATCTTCGCGCAGCAGCGCCCCGACGCGATCGACGCCGGCGTATTCCACAACGACGTCATCGCCGTCGGCGAAGGGAACGTCCTTTTCTGCCACGAACGGGCGTTCCTCGATCAGTCCGCGCTGCTTGCGGCGCTCGAGGACGCGATCGGCGGTTTTTCCGCGATCGTCGTGCGCGACGACGAATTGCCGATCGCCGACGCGGTCGGGACCTATCTGTTCAACAGCCAGCTCCTGGAGCGTCCCGACGGTCGATTCCTGCTCGTCGCTCCGGCGGAATGCCGCGCGCACCGTGCGACGTCGCAGCTCCTCGACCACCTCGTCGAAAGCGGGTCGCCGATCGGCGAGGTGCTGACGTTCGATCTGCGCCAGAGCATGCGCAACGGCGGCGGACCCGCGTGCCTGCGGCTGCGCGTGCCGCTCACGCCGGCCGAGCGTCAGGCGCTGCGCTGCAGCGTCGTGCTCGACGCCGCGCTCGATGCCGCGCTCGACGCGTGGATTCGCCGCCACTACCGCGACCGGCTCGCGCCGCCGGACCTGCGCGACCCGGCGCTCGTCGACGAGACGCACCGCGCGCTCGACGAGCTCACGCACCTGCTGCACCTGCCGGCCGTCTACCGATTCCAGATGGCGTGAGGCGTTCGGCGCGCGGATCACCGACGCGATCGTCGGCGACAGCCAGCGACGGACATGCGCGTCGGAAGTGCGCAGGCGATGGATAGCGGACCCTTTGCGACGGACGTTCCGGCGCGACTGGATCGCCTGCCGTGGTCGCGCTTTCACACACTGCTGATCGCGGCGCTCGGGACGAGCTGGATCATCGACGGGCTGGAGGTCACGCTCGTCGGCGCGCTTGCGAGCGTGCTCATGCTGCCCGCGGGGCTGGGGTTGAGCGCCACCGAGGTCGGCGTGACCGGCGGCGCCTACGTCGCCGGGGCCGTGATCGGCGCGATCCTCTTCGGCGGGTTCGCCGATCGCTACGGGCGTCGCAGGCTGTTTTTCGTCACGCTCGGGATCTATGCCACCGCGACGGTCGCCTCGGGGTTCGCCGGGGATTTCGTCACGTTTGCCGTTCTGCGCTTCCTTACCGGCGCGGGGATCGGCGGCGAATACGCGGCGATCAACTCGGCCATCCAGGAGTTCATGCCCGCCCGCCTGCGTGGACGGGTCGACCTCGCGGTAAACGGGAGCTTCTGGGTCGGCGCGGCCGTCGGCGCCGCCGGAGCGGTGATCGTCCTCGATTCGGGTCTGTTCGCGCCCGAGTGGGGCTGGCGCGTCGCGTTCATCCTCGGCGGCGTGCTCGGGTTCGCAATCCTCGCGCTGCGGCGGTTCGTCCCCGAAAGCCCCCGCTGGCTGCTGCTGCACCGTCGCGAGGCCGAAGCGAAAGCCATCGTCGCGGCGATCGAGGCCCAGGCGGCGCCACCGCAGGATCGGGCTACCACGCGATCGATCGTGCTGGATCCGCAGGGAAACGTCGGATGGCTCGAGCTCCTCGCACTGCTCGTTCGCCGCTATCCGCGTCGCGTCGTGCTCGGACTGAGCCTCATGGCGGCACAGGCGTTTCTCTACAACGCGATCTTCTTCACCTACGCGCTCGTGCTGACCCGTTATTACGGGGTCGACGAATCGCGGGTGGGTCTGTTCCTGCTGCCGTTCGCCGCGGGCAACTTCCTCGGGCCGCTCGTGCTCGGACCGCTGTTCGACCGCGTCGGCCGGCGCGTGATGATCACGACGACGTACGCGCTCGCCGGGGCGCTCATCATCGCCATCGGCGTGCTCTTCATGGCGGAGCTGTTGACGCCGCTCGGCCAGACGCTCGCCTGGAGCGTGGTGTTCTTCGTCGCATCCGCCGCCGCGAGCTCGGCCTACCTGACCGTCGGCGAATGCTTCCCGCTCGAGGTGCGCGCCAGCGCCATCGCCTGGTTCTATGCGATCGGCACCGCGCTCGGCGGCATCGCCGGGCCCGTGGTCTTCGGCCACCTCATCGCTTCGGGGGCGCGCGGCGACGTGTTCATCGGCTACGCCGTCGGCGGGGGACTCATGCTGGCGGCGGCGTGCGTGGCCGCAGCGCTCGCCGTTCGCGCGGAACGCCGCCCGCTGGAATCGGTTGCCGCGCCGCTCGCCCTGCGGCAGGGACCGTAGCGCGCCTCGCGCGCGATCACCGCGCGGCGAGCCGCGCCGTATCGATGCCCATGTACAGCCACGGGTGCTCCCAGTAGGCGTGCTTCTTGTAGCCGCGCACCCACGGCTGCAGCAGCGTGTTCTCGATCGTGTAGACGTGCAGCGCCCACGGGTTGTACGCGGCGACGAGCTCCGACATCTTCCGATAGAGCACGTTGCGCTGCGGCCCGTCGGGAAGCATCCGCGAGCGGCGGTACAGATCGTCGTAGGCCGGGAGGTCGAAGCGCGCGTAGTTCGTCTGCCCGATGTTCGGGCCGTAGAGCAATTGCGCGAACGCGTCGCCTTCCGCGTAGGCGTTGATCCACCCGACGCGCCACATCTGGAGCCGGCCCACCTTGCCCATCTTGATCAGGTCCGGCCACTTCTGCTTCAGGAACTCGATGCGGATGCCGACCGCCTTCAGGTTGCGTTGCCAGATCTCGTCGATCTCGCGGTCGCGCGTGGTGGGCGTCGAGGCCATGACGAGCGTCAGCGGCTTGCCGTCGGGGAGGTCGCGCCAGCCGTCGCCGTTGCGATCGACGTAGCCGAACTTGTCGAGCAGCGCACGCGCCGCGGCGGGATCGTACGGCGCCCTGACGTCCAGCGTGTCGTCGTGACCCGGCACGTTCGGCGGGATCGGCTGCGTGGCCGGCAGCGCCTGGCCCTGGTAGACGACGCCGATCAGCTCGGGCGTGTTGAACGCCATCACCAGCGCGCGGCGCAGCGCGATCCTGTCGTTCGTGTAGCCGCCGACGACCGGATCCTGCATGTTGAAATACGCGTACTGGACCGCCGGCTGCGTGAGCCGCGCGAGCGTCACGCCCCGCGCAGCGTATTCCGGCTTGAGCCGGTCCGCCGCGTCGAGCGCGTGATCGGCCAGCTCCGAGGGAAGGCTCACGTAATCGAGCGCGCGGCTGTCGAACGCGAGCAGCCGCGGGTTCGCCTCCTCCATGATCGAGATCTCGACGCGATCGACGAGCGGCAGCCGCTTGCCGACGAGATCGGCGAAGCGTGCGCGGTCGGCGGGATCGCTCGGCTCGGGGAAGCGCACGTCGCGAAAACTCGGATTCGCTTCGAGCACGATCTGCTGGCCGCGGCGCCAGGACTTCAGCATGAACGCGCCGGTGCCGACCGGATGCTCCATCGTCCAGCCGTTCGCGTCGCCGTAGCGCTCGATCACCTCCCGTGCGACGGCCGCCATCGGGCTCGAGCACATGTAACCGAACAGGATGTAATCGGGCTCCTTCAGCCGCAGGCGGATCGTGTAGCGGTCGAGCGCGACGAGGCCCTCGATCGGCGCGTCGTAGTCGAACCTGCCGCTTTTGCGTGCGGCGTCGACGACGGCGTCCGCGCCGACGACCTTGCCCTGCAGGTACCACGAGAACGGCGAGCGCACGCGCGGGTCGAGCAGCCTCTTCCACGAATAGACGTAGTCGGCCGCCGTCAGCTCGCGCTTACGGCCGCCGAACGCGGGATCGTCGGCAAAGTGGATGCCGGGGCGCACGCGCATCGTCCACGTGCGGCCGCCGTCTTCGATCTGCGGCGGCGCGGCGGCGGTGAGGGGCACGCGCTTGTACGGCCGCGCGAGATAGTCGAAGCCGTACAGCGGCTCGAAGATGGCGCGCTGCACGCTGTCCGAGTAGAGGTCGCTCGTCGCCTGGGGATCGAATCCGGTCTCGGCGACCGGGAACGCGACCCGCAGCGTCTTGACGAGCGCGCCGTTCGGGCCCGCGCGCGCCTGCGCGTACGCCGGCGCCGCGGCAGGCACGCCAAGCAGCCACGCGACGAGCGCGACGACGAGCGCGCCGGATCCGAGCAGCGCCCGATCGCGCTCGCGCCAAAGTCTCCTCATCGCGTGATCCGCCCCGGTTCCGCTGCGGCCTGCGTGGACCGCCGCCCCGCAGACGCCGCATCGGGCGCGGCGGCCGGAACGCCGCGCGAGGAATCGACATCGAGGTACGCGAACGGATACTGATACGTGGTGTTCTGCTTGTAGCCGCGCAGCCAGGGCTGGACGAGCACGTTCTCGTAGCGGAACGCGGTCAACACCCACGGCGCGTAGGCGCTGAAGAGCTCGGACATCTTCCGCTCGATCCGCAGGCGTTCGTGGCCGTCGGGCAGTGCGCGCGCCTGTTCGTACAGGCGGTCGAAGTCCGGAAGCCGGAAGCGCGCCAGATTCGAGAACCCGGCATTGCGCCCGTAGAGCAAGCCGAAGAAGCCGAAGCCGTCGGGTGTCGTACTGATGTTGCCGAGCTGCCACATCTGGAGCTGGCCGAGGCGCGCGGCCTTCAGCAGGTCGGGCCATTTCTGCTTGACGAACGTAACGCGCAGCCCGAGCGCGGTCAGCGTGCGCTTCCAGAACTCGTCGAACTCGCGATCCTGCGCGCTCGTCGCCGACGCCATCTGCAGCGTCAGCGCCTTGCCGTCCGGCAGCTCGCGAAAGCCGTCGCCATCGCGGTCGACGTAGCCGAACTTGTCGAGCAGCGCCCTGGCGACCGGCACGTCGAAGCGGATCCGCCCGTCGTAGGCGGGATCGTGGCCGGTCATGTTCGGCGGCACGACCTGCGTCGCCGGCAGCCCCTGCCCCTGCCGCAGCACGCGGATCTCCTCGCCGACGTCGTAACCCATGACGATCGCGCGGCGCAGCGCGATCTGCGCAGGCGCGTAACCGCCGACGATCGGATCCTCCATGTTGAAGTACGTGTAGGCGATCGCCGGCTGGATCGCGCGCTCGAGGCGCACGCCCGCCTTCGCGAGCTCCGCGTTGGGCCGATTCACCGCGTCGAGCACCTTCGAGACCAGATTGGCCGGGACCGCGACGAAATCGAGCTGCTGCTGCTGGAACGCCAGCATGCGCGGCTGCGCTTCCTCGATGACGCTGATTTCCACGCGCGGCACGAGCGGCAGCCTGCGCCCCGTCAGGCCCTTCGCGCGCGCCTGGTCGGCGGCGTCGGCCGGCGCGGGGTAGCGCTCGTCGCGATACCCGGGGTTCGCCTCGAGCACGATGCGCTGGCCGCGGCGCCAGTCCTTGAGCCGGTAGGCGCCGGTGCCGACCGGGTTGGCCATCGCCCAGCCGCTCGCGTCGGCATAGGCCTCGATCACCTCGCGGGCGACGGCGGCGGTCGCCGTCGTCGTCAGGTTCGACAGCAGCTCGTAGTCGGCGAACACGAGCCTGAAGCGCAGCGTGTAGCGGTCGAGCGCCTGCAGGCCTTCGAGCGGCGCGTCATAGTCGAACTTCCCCGTCTCCTTCGCCTTCGCCACCAGCGCATCGGCGCCGACGAAGCGGCCGTCGACCATCTGCAGCGAGTTCGAGCGCATGCTCGGATCGAGGATGCGCTTGATCGCGTAGACATAATCGGCGGCGGTCAGCTCGCGCCGCCTGCCCTTGAATACCGGATCGTCGGCGAAGTAGATGCCGCGCCGGATGCGGATCGTCCACGTCCGGCCGTCATCCGTGATCTCCGGCATGCCGGCGGCGGTGTTCGGCACCAGCTTGTACGGACGCGCCAGATAGTCGTAGCGGTAGAGCGGATCGAAGATCGCCCGGTTGACGGAATTCGAGTAGAAGTCGCCCGCGGCCTGGGGATCGAAGCCGGTCTCGGCCACCGCGAATGCGACGCGCAGCGTCTTCGGCGCCGCCGGCTGCGCCAGTGCCGTCGAGGCGAGCGCGACGAGGGCGAGGACGGCAACGGCGCCCGCGCGTCGCAGTCCCGCCGCGGCCATCGATCGTGCGCTCGTCACAGCGCCTTCGCGATGTCGGGCTCCAGCGCTTCCGGCGTGTCGTTGGGCGCATAGCGCGCGACGACGCTGCCGGCGCGATCGATCAGGAACTTGGTGAAGTTCCACTTGATCGCCTCGGTGCCGAGCAGCCCCGGCTTCTCGTGCTTCAGGTAGCGGTAGAGCGGCGCCGTCATGTCGCCGTTGACGTCGATCTTCGCGAACATCGGGAACGTCACGTCGTAGTTCTTCTCGCAGAACGTCGCGATCTCCTGCTCGTTCCCGGGCTCCTGCGCGCCGAACTGGTTGCACGGGAAGCCCAGCACCTCGAGGCCCTTCTGCCGATATTTGCGATAAAGCGACTCGAGGCCCTTGTACTGCGGCGTGAATCCGCATTGGCTCGCCGTGTTCACGACGAGCAGGACCTTGCCCTTGTAGCGGTCGAGCCTGACCGGCTTTCCCGCGATGTCGTCGACGGTGAAGTCGTACACCTTCGTCATCGGTGGCTCCTCGCTCGGTGTGAGTGGCTCCCGCGTTCGGCCCGACCCTCGCCCGCGCGGAACGCGCTCCGGGCGCGGAGAGTTCGATTTCGCGCTATGGTACGCCGTCGCATCGATGCGGAGCGGGCAATCCATGGCGCGCGCGCAGAGCGCCGGCGTCGTGCTCTATCGGCGCCGGCCGGGCGGGCTCGAGGTGCTGCTCGTCCATCCGGGCGGCCCGTACTGGGCCCACCGGGACGAGGGCGCGTGGTCGATACCGAAGGGCGAATTCGACGCCGGAGAAAGTGCCGCCGCGACCGCGCGTCGCGAATTCACCGAGGAGACCGGGTTCGAGCTGCCCGCGGGCCTGGCGCGGCTCACGCCGGTGGCGCAATCGCGCGGCAAGACCGTGCATCCGTTCGCCGCCGAAGGCGACGTCGATCCCGCCGCCGTGTCGAGCAACACGTTCACGCTCGAATGGCCGCCGCGCTCGGGCCGGTTCGAATCGTTCCCCGAGATCGACCGCGCCGCCTGGTTTTCCCTCGACGAAGCGCGACGCAGGATCGTCGCCGGGCAGCGCGCGATCCTCGACGAGTTGCGCGAGCGGCTCGGCGGGGCCGCTGCCGCGCCCCGGCAATAGGCGGGCGGGTTCACCGCCACGCCGGCGACCCAGGCTAGGTGGCGAGCGCGATTTCCACGCGCCGGTTGCGGCGCCCCTCGCTGCGGATCTTCAGCACGCGGATGGCGCCGATCTCGGCGATGTTGCGCACGTGCGTGCCGCCGCACGGCTGCAGGTCGATCCCGGGAATGCGCAGCAGGCGCACGCGTCCGGCACCCCGCGGCGGTTGCACGCTCATCGTCTTGACGAGCTCGGGGCGCGCATCGAGCTCCGCGTCGGTGATCCACACCGTTTCGGTCTCGATGCCGCGGGCGATCAGCGCGTTCGTCTCCCGCTCGATCGTCGCCGCATCGAGCAGGCTCATGTCGATGTCGAAATCGAGGCGCGCCTTGTCCGGCGCGATGTTGCCGCCGGTCACCGGCGCGACGACGACGCAGGACAGCACGTGCAATGCCGTGTGCAGGCGCATCAGCGCGTAGCGGCGCTCCCAGTCGATCGCGAGCGTGACCGCTTCCCCGATCCCGGCTGCCGCCATGCCCGACTCCGGAACGTGCAGCACGCCGTCCGGGCCCTCGCCCCTGTACGTGCCGGCAATGCGGATCGGCTCGCCGCTCGCCCGAAGCAGCGTTCCCGTGTCGCCGCTCTGGCCACCACCCTGCGGATAGAACACCGTGCGGTCGAGCTCGATGCCGCGCTCGTGGATCGCGACCACGCGCGCGCTCGCGGTCCTGGCGTACGCGTCGTCCCGAAACAGCAGTTCCGTCGTCATCGCATCACTCCTTCGCGGGCGCGCCCGGTGATCCTCGCCGTCGTCCAGGCCGCCACTTGCCTGCCCGGACCCATCGTACCGAAAGGACGCGTCCGCCGCATGCCGCGCCCGGTGACAAGCCGCGCCGATTTGCAGTATCGTCGTCGGGAGGCGTTCCGGGCGACGAAGGGGCATGGGCAGGCGTCGACCGGAGCGCTCGTGCGCCGCTGCCCACAAGGAGGCCGAGATGAACATTCCGAATGCGTCGCCCGCGCTCTACAACCACGATCTCGCGCCGGCGACCGAGCGCAACTGGGGCGCGTTCAGCATCTTCAACGTGTGGACGTCCGACGTGCACAGCCTGTGGGGCTACTACCTCGCGGCGAGCCTGTTCCTGCTGTGCGGCACGTTCACCAATTTCCTCATCGCGATCGGGCTCGGCTCGCTGGTCATCTTCTTCATGATGAACCTCGTCGGCTACGCCGGCGTGAAGACCGGCGTGCCGTACCCGGTGCTCGCGCGCGCATCGTTCGGCATCTGGGGCGCGAACGTGCCGGCGCTCGTGCGCGCGATCGTCGCCTGCTTCTGGTACGGCGCGCAGACCGCCGCCGCGTCCGGCGCAATCGTCGCCCTGCTCACGCGCACCGAATGGTTCATGACGTTCCACAAGAGCACGCATTTCCTCGGGCATTCCGGGCTCGAGGTGATCTGCTTCGTCATCATCTGGGCTCTGCAGCTCCTGATCATCCAGAAGGGTATGGAGACGGTGCGCCGCTTCCAGGACTGGGCCGGCCCGGCGGTCTGGGTGATGATGCTGATCCTCGCCGTGGGCCTGGTCGTCAAGGCGGGCGGCTTCTCGCTCGACCACGGGATTCCGAAGGACGTGCTGCTCGCGAAGACCAAGGACGCGGGGGTCTTCGGCGAGCCGGGCTCGCCGGGCGCGCTGCTCGCGGTCGCCGCGACGTGGATCACGTATTTCGCCGCGCTCTACCTCAACTTCTGTGACTTCTCGCGCTATGCGCCGGACAAGGCGGCGGTGCGCAAGGGCAACCTGTGGGGGCTGCCGATCAACCTGATCCTGTTCACGCTCGTCGCCGGCGTCACGACGATCGCCGCCTTCGACGTCTACAAGGAAGTGCTGCTGCACCCCGACGAGATCTCGGCGAAGTTCGAGAGCTGGTTCCTGGCGCTGCTCGCCGCGCTGACGTTCGCCGTGGCGACGCTCGGCATCAACGTCGTCGCCAACTTCGTCTCGCCGGCCTTCGACTTCGCGAACGTGTTCCCGAAGGTGATCGACTTCAAGCGGGGCGGCTACATCGCGGCCTGCATCGCGCTGGTGCTCTATCCGTTCGCGCCCTGGGAAGGCAACGCGGCGACGTTCGTCGGCGCCATCGGTGCGACGATGGGGCCGCTCTTCGGCGTCATCATGGTCGACTATTACCTGATCGCGAAGGGCGCGATCAACGTCAACGCGCTCTACGTCGAGCACGGCGAGTACCGCTACCAGGGCGGCTTCAACGTCGCGGCCTTCATCGCGGCGGGCCTCGGCGCGCTGTTCTCGAGCATCCTGCCGAACTTCAGCAGCGTGCTGCCGTCGTGGTGGGGCGTCTACGGGTGGTTCTTCGGCGTCGCGATCGCCGGCGTCGCGTATTACGTGCTGTCGATGCTGATGCCGCGGCCGGCGGTGCAGCCGGCGACGTAGTACGGCCCGCGGCGGCTGCTCACCTGCCGCGGTCCGATCCAAGCGATCAGGCGGCCCGCCCTGGAAGGCCGCCAGCGCGGGATCGGCGCGCCCGGCGCAAGGCCGAGCAGCTCGCGGATCCCGTGCACCGCCGCGTCGCGGTAGCGCTCCGGGTTGTCCGACAGGAGCTTGTGCGTGACGAGCGTCGCGTCGGGACGCTGCGCGACGATGTCGGTGAACGTGCCCCCGCGGTCGATCCAGAATTGCCACATGTCCGAACCTCGAACCTGATTTATCATGGCGCCCGACGGGACGCCGCTCGGCGCCCCGTTCGCCCGGAGGAGCCGATGAGACGCCTTGCCGCCGCCGCTATTGTGATCGGTCTGACGCTCGCGCCGCCCGCGCTCGGGCAAACCAAGTGGGACCTGCCCTCGGCCTACCCGGCGACCAATTTCCACACCGAGAACCTGCAGCAGTTCGCGAACGACGTCGACAAGGCGAGCGGCGGCAAGCTCAAGATCCAGCTCCATCCGAACGCGTCGCTGTTCAAGGCTCCGGAAATCAAGCGCGCCGTGCAGGGCGGACAGGCGCAGGCGGGCGAGATCCTGCTGGTGAATTTCGAGAACGAGGACCCGCTCTACGGCATCGACGGCGTGCCGTTCCTCGCGACCTCGTACGCCGAGGCGGCGAAGCTCTACAAGGCCGAGCGCAAGGCGCTGGAGGACAAGCTCGCGAAGCAGGGGATGATGCTGCTCTACACGGTGCCGTGGCCGCCGCAGGGCATCTTCACGAACCGCACGCTGAACGGCGCGGCCGACATGAAGGGCCTCAAGTGGCGCGCGTACAGCCCGGCGACGTCGAAGATCGCCGAGCTGGTGGGGGCCCAGCCCGTCACCGTGCAGGCCGCCGAAGTGTCGCAGGCACTGGCGACCGGCGTCATCGACTCGTACATGTCGTCGGGCGCGACCGGCTACGACTCGAAGACGTACGAGCACCTGAAGCACTTCTACGACACGCAGGCGTGGCTGCCCAAGAACGCGGTGATCGCCAATCGCAAGGCGTTCGACGCCCTCGACAAGCCGGCGCAGGCGGCGGTGCTGAAGGCCGCGGCGGAGGCGGAGACGCGGGGCTGGAAGCTGTCGGAGGAAAAGACCCGGTGGTACGCCGAGCAGCTCAAGCAGAAGGGCATGTCGATCGACAAGCCGGGCGAGCAGCTCACCGCCGACATGCGCAAGGTCGGCAACGTGATGCTCGCCGAATGGCTGCGCAAGGCGGGCGCCGACGGCAAGAAGATCATCGACCAGTACCGCGCGCTGCAATAGCGCAGGCGCGGACGATTCGCGAGCCGGCCAGGCGCGACTTTCGGGAACCCGCACGGGAGCGCCCGCGGCAGATCATGAGAAGGCTGCTCGATCGCCTGTACGACGTCGCCGCCTACGTGGCGGCGTTTTTTCTCGTCGGCACGCTGGCGATGGTGCTGCTCGCGATCGTCGGGCGGCTGCTCGACTGGTTCGTGCCCGGAACCGATGCGTATGCCGGCTATTGCATGGCGGCGAGCGGCTTCCTCGCGCTCGCCCATACGCTGAAGCGCGGCGAGCACATCCGCGTGTCGCTGCTGCTCGAGCACGCGGACGGGCGCGCGCGGCGCCGCCTCGAGCTGTGGGCGCTCGCCGTGGCGACGCTGCTCGCCGGCGCGTTCGCGTGGTACAGCGTGCGGCTCGTGCTGCAGTCGTGGCAGTTCAACGACATCTCGACCGGCAACGACGCGACGCCGCTGTGGATCCCGCAGCTCGCGATGGCGCTCGGCACGCTCGTGCTCCTCGTCGCCTTCGTCGACGAGCTCGTGCGCGAATGGCGCGGCACCCGGCGGCAGCGGGCGCCGGCGGAGGCGCTGCACCATGAGTGATCCCGTGTCGACCCCCATCGCAGCCGCGCGGAGGCACGCATCGACGCGCTGATCACCACGCTGCTGATCGTCGCGCTGTTCGCGCTGCTCGGCAGCGGCGTCTGGATCGGGCTCGCGCTCGCCGGTGTCGCATGGATCGGCATGACGCTCTTCTCGTCGCGACCGGCCGGGGACGCGATGGCCGTGACGGTGTGGGGGACCGCGTCGTCGTGGACGCTGACCGCACTGCCGCTGTTCTGCTGGATGGGCGAGATCCTGTTTCGCACGCGATTGTCCGAGGACATGTTCAAGGGCCTCGCGCCGTGGCTCGAGCGCGTCCCCGGCAGGCTGCTGCACACGAACATCATCGGCTGCACGATCTTCGCCGCCGTTTCGGGATCGTCGGCGGCGACCTGTGCGACGATCGGCAAGATGACGCTGCCCGAGCTCGGGCAGCGCGGCTATCCGGACGGCATCACGATCGGCACGCTCGCCGGAGCGGGAACGCTGGGCCTTCTGATTCCGCCGTCGATCATCATGATCGTCTACGGCGTGACCGCGAACGTGTCGATCGCGCAACTGTTCATCGCCGGCATCATTCCGGGCGTGCTGCTCGCCGCGCTCTTCTCCGGCTATATCGTCGCCTGGGCGCTCGTGAATCCCGATCGCATCCCGGCGGCGGCCACGCGCACGACGCTGGCGCAGAAGCTCCATGCGTCGCGCCACCTGATTCCGGTCCTGCTGCTGATCGCGCTGGTGCTGGGCTCGATCTACACGGGCGTCGCGACGGCAACCGAGGCCGCGGCGTTCGGCGTCGTCGGCGCGCTCGCGCTCTCCGCCGCGCAACGCTCGCTCGACTGGCGGACGTTTCGCGACAGCGTGCTCGGCGCAACGCGGCTCTACTGCATGATCGCGCTGATCCTCGCCGGCGCCGCGTTCCTCACCCTCGCGATGGGCTACATCGGCCTGCCGCGCGATCTCGCCGAGTGGATCGCGACGCTCGGATTGTCGCAGTTCGGGCTGATCGTCGCGCTCGCGCTCTTCTACATCGTGCTCGGCTGCTTCCTCGACGGGATCTCGATGGTCGTGCTGACGATGGGCGTGATCCTGCCCACCGTCGAGAAGGCGGGCATCGACCTCGTCTGGTTCGGCATCTTCGTCGTGCTCGTCGTCGAGATGGCGCAGATCACGCCGCCGGTCGGCTTCAACCTGTTCATGCTGCAGGGGATGACCGGCCGCCAGATCACGTGGATCGCGCGCCAGACGCTGCCGATGTTCTTCCTGATGTGCGCCGCGGTGCTGCTGATCTGGTACTTCCCGGCGCTCGTCACGCTGCTGCCGCAGCACATGAAGATGTGAGCCGGGCCGGGACCGCGAGCGGATCGGACGACGCGCTGATCGACGCGTTCTGCGACCAGCTATGGCTGCAGGACGGCCTCGCCGCCACGTCGCTCGCGAGCTATCGACGCGACCTCGCCGGCTGGTGCGCGTGGCTCGCGACGCGCAACGCGGCGTTGCTCGGCGTCGGCCGCGGCCACTTCGAGCAGTGGCTCGCGGACCAGTTTCGCGCGAAGGCGAAGGCGACGTCGGTGGCGCGGCGCCTCTCGGCGCTACGTCGCTTCTATCGGTTCCAGGTCGCGCGCGGCGCCATGGCCGAAGATCCGACGCTGCGCGTGCGTGCGCCGAAGAAGCCGCGCAGGCTGCCGAAGAACCTGTCCGAGGCGCAGGTCGAGGCGCTGCTCGCCGCGCCCGACCCGACGACGCCGCTGGGACTGCGCGATCGCGCGATGCTCGAGACGCTGTACGCGACCGGCCTGCGCGTGTCGGAGCTGACCGGCCTCAAGCTCGCGCAGGTGGGCCACGACGCCGGCGTGGTGCGGGTCGTCGGCAAGGGCAGCAAGGAGCGGCTCGTCCCGATGGGCGACGAGGCGGTCGACTGGGTTGCCCGCTATCTGCGGGAGGTGCGTCCGGAGCTCGCCGGCGCCGCCAAGCGCGACGAGCTGTTCCTCACCCGGCGCCATGCGCCGCTCACGCGCCAGGCGTTCTGGGCGCTGGTGAAGCGCTACGCGGTGCGCGCCGGGATCCCGGCGGCTTCGCTGTCGCCGCACGTGCTGCGCCATGCGTTCGCGACGCACCTGCTCAATCACGGCGCCGACCTGCGCGTCGTGCAACTGCTCCTCGGCCATGCCGACATCACGACGACGACGATCTACACGCACGTCGCGCGCGAGCGACTCAAGGCGCTGCACGCGCGGCATCATCCGCGAGGGTAGGAGGGCGCTTTGCAGAGGCGGTCGTCACGGCGCACCATGACGACCGCCATGCGTACCCCCGCGCCAACGCGGGCAACAGAGTGCCGCGGTAGACCGTCGAGCGCGGCGTAGAATCGCGCTCGCCGTGCATCCGCCGCTCCCGTTGCGCTCGCTCGCCCGCCGCTACGCGCGGCGCGCGGGCACCTGGCTTCGTGCACGGACGCGACCGGCGACGCCGAGCTCCTCGTCCGCACCGCGTGACGCGGTGGACTTCCGCTGCAATCTGTGCGGATGCGCCAACCGGGTCGCGCCCGCATCGATCGGCCGCGAAACACCGTCCTGCGCAGGCTGCGGCTCGACGGTGCGCTTCCGGGCGATCGGACGGCTGGTCACGCGGGAAGTGCTGGGGCGCGACGCGGTGCTCGGCGACCTCGAGCCGCAACGGCACATTCGCGGGCTGGGACTTTCCGACGCGGACGCCTACGCGCGGCCGCTCGCGCACGCGTTCGCGTACGAGAACACGTACTTCCACACCGCACCGCGGCTCGACATCCTCGACGTGCCCGAGGGGCGACGGGGCCGCTACGACTTCGTGATCGCGAGCGACGTGTTCGAGCACGTGGCGCCACCGGTGGCGCGGGCGTTCGAGAACGCGCGCACCCTGCTCGCGCCGGGCGGCGCTCTCGTCTTCACGGTACCGTTCACGCTCGACGCGCAGACCATCGAGCACTACCCGGACCTCCACGACTGGAGGCTCGACGAGCGCGACGGGCGCTGGCGCGTCCTCAACACGACGGGGGACGGTCGCGAGCAGGTCTTCGACGACCCGGTGTTTCATGGCGGCCCGGGCACGACGCTCGAGATGCGCGTGTTCTCGCTCGCGGCGCTGCAGCGTCACTTCGCCGACGCCGGCTTTGCGCGCGTGCGCGTCGCCGACGAATCCTGCGACGCATTCGGCATCGCCTGGCCCGAGCCCTGGTCGGTGCCGATCGTGGCCTACGCGTGAATCATCGAGCCGCCGCGCGGCGGGTCAGAGGATGTCCGCGAGGGGCAGCTCGACAGTGGGCAACGCGACCGGCGCGATGGATTGCTCCGCCGTGCGTTGCCGCTCATGAGCGCCATTCTAGCGCGGCGGGCCCCGGCCGCAGGCAGGGCGGGCTCGCTACCGACGCGCGCGCAGCTCGAGCTCGAGCGCCTCGATCCGCTGCATCAGGCGCAGCACGAGCGCCACCGCGTGCGCCTCGTCGAGCGCGAGGTCGTCGCGCAGGCGCCGCGCGGTGCGCGCGGTGACGATGCAGCTCGCGCTGAACGTCCACGACGCGCCGCCCTCCCCGGCCGGCGCGAGCGCGCCGCAATCGACGAGCGCGGCGAGCTCGTCCTCGGTCAAGCCGGAAAGCTCGGCGAGCTCGGCGATCGACACCGTGCCCATGTCGTCGAAGAAGAGCGCCGTCGATGTCTCGATGCTCACGACTTCCTCCTGGCGCGTTCGCTGGGGCATCACGCCATGTGCGCCCGCGGATTGAACGTCGAGGCGCGCGAAAGCTCCTCGAAGAGCGCCTTCTGGCGCGCGTCGACGACCGTCGGCACCGCGATCTGCACGACTGCGTAGAGGTGCCCGGACTTGCCGTCGGCGCGCGCCAGCCCGCGCCCGGCGAGCCGCAGCTTCTGACCGGCGCGCGTGCCCGCGGGGATCTTGAGCGTCACGCGCCCGCCTGGCGTGGGCACCTCGATGCTCCCGCCGAGCACCGCCTCCCACGGCGCAAGCGGCACGTCCATATAGAGGTCGAGCCCCTCGACGCGGTACAGCGGATGCGCCTGCACCTCGATGTCGAGATACAGATCGCCGTCGCGTCCGCCGTTCGACCCCTTGCCGCCCTTGCCCGGCACGCGCAGCTTCTGCCCGTCGGTCACGCCCTTCGGGACGCGCACGCGGATCCGGTGCGGAACGCGGCGCAGCAAGCCGTTCCCGTCGGGCTCGGGGACCGTCAGGTCGAGCTCGATCTCGGTTCCCTCGTAGGCCTGGTCGAACGACAGGCGCACGGCGGCCTCGAAGTCCTGCCCCGGCCGCGGCGCGTTCGGCGCACGGCGCCCGCCGCGCCCGCGGCCCGCGATGCCCGCGAAGAGGTCCGCGAGGTCGAGGTCGTCGAACGAGAACTGCGTCTCGCCGAACGATTGCTCCCACCCCGGCGGCGGGCGGAATTCGTCCCCCGGCGCATGACGGCCGAGCTGATCGTAGGCGGCGCGCTTCTCCGCGTCCTTGAGCGTTTCGTACGCCTCGGCCACTTCCTTGAATTTCTCCTCCGCGTCCTTCTCCTTGGACACGTCGGGGTGGTACTTGCGCGCCAGCTTGCGATAGGCGGCCTTGATCTGGTCGGCGCTCGCCGAGCGCTCGACGCCGAGCGTCGCGTAATAGTCCTTGTATTTCATCGAGCGCGAATGCGCGTGCGCAGCGTCACTGCAGCTTGATGTCGCCGTCGAACGATATCTCGATGTTCAGGCCCTTCACGGTGAGCGTCATGTGCGCGGGAAAGCTCTCGGTACCCTTGATCGCGCCGTCGGCGGTGGCCTGCGCGACCGCGCGCTCGATCTCGCGTTGCGAGCCGATGCCGACGACCTTCAGGAACTTGCGGATGCTCAGGTTGAATGTCTCTTCGTTCATGGCACGTGCCTCCGGTGGTTGGCGGTCACATTCTAGACAACATGCGCGCGTCAACCGCGCATCCCCGCATCGCGCTCGATCGCGACGCCGATCTCGCGGACGCCCGGGAGCGCGCCCAGCTTCGCGACGCGCAGCTTCACCGACTGTGCCCCGAACTCCTCGAGCACCAGCGACGCGATCGCCTCCGCGAAGCGCTCGAGCAGCTCGTGCGGATGCTCCGCGGCGAACGTGCGGATGCGCGCCACGACCGCCGCATAGTCGATCGCATCGGCCAGCTCGCCCGTCTCGAACGGGCGCGTCGAGGCAAGCCCGATATCGAGATCGACGCGGATCGTCTGCGGCAGTTCCCGCTCCCACGCGTAGACGCCGACCTTGGTCTCGAGCCGCAGGTCGTGAATGAAGATCGTGTTCATCTCGTCCAGGCGATGTGCGAGCGGCGGCCCACCCGGGGATCGAAGCGTCGCCCCGCCCCGCGAAATATCCGGGCTAGAATCGCGGCCAATCTTACCGAATCGCGCTCGTCGTGCTCGCAACGCTGTCGATCATCGCCGGCGCCTATCTGATCGGATCGGTGTCGTTCGCCGTGGTCGTGAGCCGCGCCTTCGGACTTCCCGATCCGCACGGATACGGCTCCGGCAACCCCGGCGCGACCAACATCCTTCGCACGGGAAACCGTGCCGCGGCGCTGCTCACGCTGCTCGGCGACGGCCTCAAGGGATTCGTTGCCGTGTTCGCGGCGCAGCGGCTCGCGCCGGTGCTCGCGGCGGCCGACTGGACGGTCGCTGCGGCGGCGCTCGCAGTCTTCATCGGCCACCTGTATCCGGTGTTCCATCGCTTCGCGGGCGGCAAGGGCGTGGCGACGGCGGCCGGCATCGTCCTCGCGCTGCACTGGCCGCTCGGCCTCGTGCTCGCGACCGTCTGGACCACGATGGCCTTCGGCTTCAAGATCAGCTCGCTCGCCGCACTGACGACGGCCGTCCTGCTGCCGCTCGGCATGTTCTTCGTCAAGGGCCCGGGGCTCGAAGCGGCGGTGAGCGTGGCGATCGCGCTCCTGCTCTTCTGGCGGCATCGCAGCAACCTCCGCCAGCTCGTCGCCGGGCGCGAGCGCACGATCGGGCGCTGACGCGCCAGACCCGCCGCACCGCTTGCCTGAGCGGCGAGCCGCTCATCGCGCGACACTCTGCAGCTCCCAGCGCGGGCGCACCGAGAAGCCGTAGTCGCTGCGGGCATCCCCGAGGCGCAACGCGGCCGCCAGCGCGATCATCGCGCCATTGTCCGTGCACAACCGCGGCTCCGGAAACTCGACGGCGGCGCCGCGCGGCCCGAGCGCGCCTTGCAGCCGGGCGCGCAGCAGGCGGTTCGCACCCACGCCGCCGGCGACGACGAGCGCCGCATGCCCCGTCGCGGCGAGCGCGCCCAGCGCCTTCGCGACGAGCACGTCGACGACGGCGGCCTGGAACGCGGCGGCGATGTCGGCCTTGCGCGACGCGGGCAGCGCTGCCGGGTCACCGGCGGCGCGCGCGCGCAGCGCGACCGCCGTCTTGAGACCCGAGAAGCTGACGTCGAGATCGCCCGAGTCGAGCATCGGCCGCGGCAAGGCGACGGCGCCGGCGTCGCCCTGCTCGGCGAGCGTTGCGAGCGCCGGGCCACCGGGGTAGGGCAGCCCGAGCAGCTTGGCCGTCTTGTCGAAGGCCTCGCCGGCGGCATCGTCGAGCGTGTCGCCGAGCAGCGTGTAGCGGCCCACCCCCGCCACTTCGAAGAGCTGCGTGTGTCCTCCGGACACGAGCAGCGCGACGAACGGGAACTGCGGCGCCGGCTCGCCCAGCAGCGGCGACAGCAGGTGAGCCTCGAGATGATGGATGCCGAGCACCGGCTTGCCGAGCGCGAAGCCGAGCGCGTTGGCGATGCTCGCGCCGACGAGGAGCGCACCGGCGAGTCCGGGCCCCTGCGTGTAGGCGATCGCATCGAGGTCGCGCACGCCGAGGCGTGCCCGGTCGAGCACGTCCTGCACGAGCGGCAGCACGCGCCGGATGTGATCGCGCGAGGCGAGCTCGGGCACGACGCCGCCGAATGCCTGGTGCAGCGCGACCTGCGAGTGCAGCGCATCGGCCACGAGACCGCGCCCGGTGTCGTAGAGCGCGACGCCGGTTTCGTCGCAGGAGGTCTCGATGCCGAGCACGCGCATGGCGGCTCACTATAACCGGGTTGGCGCGGTCGCCGCGGCGCTGCTATACTTATCGGTTACTTGATCCCTCGAATGCCAGGAAAGGCCCTCCGTACATGACCAGCGTTCGCGTCCGCGAAAACGAGCCGTTCGAAGCCGCGCTGCGCCGCTTCAAGCGCACGATCGAGAAGACCGGCCTGCTGACCGAGCTCCGGGCCCGTGAGTTCTACGAGAAGCCCACGTCCGAGCGCAAGCGCAAGAAGGCCGCGGCGGTGAAGCGCCATTACAAGCGCCTGCGCAGCCAGCAGCTCCCGCCGAAGCTGTACTGACGCCATCGCGCCGCCGACGGCGCGGGCAGGGTTTCAGGGATAGGATGGGGTCCGAAGGGCGAAGCGATTCGCCCGTCGGCGCCTTCGCACCGATGACGCTCAAGGACCGGATCACCGAGGACATGAAGGACGCGATGCGCGCGAAGGCCGCGCCGCGCCTGTCGACGATCCGCTTGCTGCTCGCGGCGATCAAGCAGCGCGAAGTCGACGAGCGCCGGATGCTCTCCGATGGCGACGTCGTCGCCGTCATCGACAAGATGGTCAAGCAGCGCAAGGATTCGATCGCGCAGTTCGAGGCCGGCAACCGTAAGGACCTCGCCGACGCCGAGCGGGCCGAGCTGGCGATCCTCGACGCCTATCTTCCGCAACGCGCCTCCGAGTCGGAGATCGATCGGGCAGTCGACGCGGCGCTCGCCGCGGCTCGCGCCGCGGGCGCGAGCGGTCCGGCGTTGATCGGCAAGGCGATGGCAGCGCTCAAGGGGCAGCTCGCCGGACGCGCCGACATGGCCGCCGTTTCCGCGAAGGTCAAGTCGCGCATCTGATCGCTTCCGCGAAGCCCCGCCTCACCGGCGGGCGCCGCCGAAGAGCGACGCGCGAAACGCGGGGCGGTTCGTTATACTGGGACGTTTTCCCTGCCGTGTGGGAGCGCCCGCGGCCGGCTCGCGAGGCCGGTCGCGCGGTGCCCTCGGCAGCCGGCCACGGCCACGCGAGCGACGGCATTCCAGACATTCCCGGCGCGGCCTTCGAGCGATGATCCCGAACGATTTCGTCCAGACGCTGCTCGCGCGCGTCGACATCATCGACGTGATCGATCGGCTGGTCCCGCTGCGCAAGGCCGGCGCGAACTACCAGGCGTGCTGCCCGTTCCACAGCGAGAAGACGCCCTCGTTCACCGTCAGCCCGACCAAGCAGTTCTATCACTGCTTCGGGTGCGGGGCGCACGGCACGGCGATCGGATTCCTGATCGAATACGCCGGCAAGTCGTTTCCCGAGGCGGTCGAGGCGCTGGCGCGCGACGTTGGCCTCGAGGTCCCGCGCGTGGAACGGGCGGGCGAGCGCGAGCGGCAGGAGGAGAGCCGTGACCTCACCGAAACGCTGCTCGCCGCGGCGAAGTACTATCGGGCGCAACTCCGGGAGGCGCCTGCCGCCATCGCGTATCTGAAGCGCCGAGGGCTCACCGGGGCGATCGCCGCGCATTTCGGCATCGGCTACGCGCCGGCTGCGTGGCAGAATCTGGCGACGCCCTTCCCCGGCTACGACGATCCGGCGCTCGAGGCCGCCGGGCTGGTCGTCGCCGCGGACAACAACAAGCGCTATGACCGTTTCCGCGATCGGGTGATGTTTCCGATCCACGACGCGCGCGGCCGGGTGATCGGATTCGGCGGGCGCGTGCTCGGCGACGGCGAACCAAAATACCTCAATTCCCCGGAAACTGCCGTCTTCTCGAAAGGAAAAGAGCTCTACGGCCTCTATCTCGCGAAGGGCGCGATCCGCGAGGCCGGGCGCGTCGTCGTCGTCGAGGGGTACATGGACGTCGTGGCGCTGGCCCAGCACGGCGTCGGATACGCCGTGGCGACCCTCGGCACGTCGACCACCGCCATGCACGCCCAGAAGCTGTTCCGCCTCGCCGATTGCGTGGTGTTCTGTTTCGACGGCGATGCCGCGGGCCGCAAGGCGGCGTGGCGGGCACTCGAGAATACGCTGCCGATCCTGGCGGACGGCAAGGAAGCGCGCTTCCTGTTCCTGCCGGAGGGCGAGGATCCGGACGACTTCGTGCGCGGCCGCGGCAAGTCCGCGTTCGAGCAGGCGATCGCGACCGCCGTGCCGCTTTCGGAGTATCTGCTCACTGACCTCGCAACCCGGCACCCACCGACGACGGCGGAGGGCCGGGCGGCTCTCGTGGCCGCGGCACGCCCCTACGTCGCCCAGATCGCCGCGCCCGTTCTCGCGGCGCTCGTGCGCCGCCGGCTGGCCGAACTCGCCGGCCTTCCGGAAGCCCAAATGGGATCGCTGATCGGATCGGCACCACCCGCAGCCCCGCGCGGACCCCGCGCCGCGGCCGGGTCTCGGCCGAGCGCAGCCGGCCACGCCCGGCGGGCGCCGTCGCTGCTGCGCACGCTGCTCCAGGGCGTGGTACTGGAGCCGCACCTCACGCGACGGCAGGAACTGCCCCGCGTGGGCGAGCCGGGGCCGGATGCCGCGGCCTGGAACGCCGTGCTCGATTTTTGCATCGCCGCAGCCGAGGTCCCGACCACCGCCGCCCTCGTGCAGCGTTTCGCCGATACCGAGCACGCCGGCGCGATCGCCGACGTCCTCGCGTCCGCGGCCGACCAGGCGCTGACTGCCGAGCAGGCCGAGGTGCAGGTGCTGGCGGCGGCCGAGCGGCTGCGCCAGGTGGCGGATCGGCGGGCGCTACAGGCGCTGCTGCAGCAACCGCTCGAGACGATGAGCGCCGACGAGCGCGCGGCGCTGGCGCGACGGCTCAGGGACTCGGTGCCGCGCGCGGGCGGGTGAGCGGCATTGAGGGCATGAGTGGCCGGCCCCACGGTGCCTCGGCGCCGCGCGCGCGCGGGTGAGCGGCCGGATGGCCGTGCTTTCGGGTCTGATCACGCTATAATTTGAGGTTTTTCGCGTCGCCCCCATTGTCATTCGGACGGCGCTCGATCTCGAGGAAGGAACGGCGCGCCCGAGCGTGCGCCCGAGGACCGCCGGCGCCGTTACCGAACAAGGACGATCATGGTGAAGAAGCACGTGAAGCCTGCCCGCAAGTCGCCCGCGGCGACGAAGGGCAAATCGACGGCGAAGAAGCGCGCCCGAAAGAAGGCGACAAACAGGAAGTCCGCGCCGGCCGCGAAGCTCGCGCCGACTGCGAAGCTCGCGCCGGCCGCCAAGCGCGCGCCGACGCGCAAGAGCGCGGCCGGCGGCAACCGCCGGGCGGCCGGCGGCAAGGGCGGCGCGGGCGGCAAGACGGCGTCGAACGCCTCGGCCAAGTCGAAGGGCGCTCCGAAGCCGAAGCCGCCGGTCAAGGCCGTCAAGCAGGCGCCTGCCCCGAAAAACAACAGGTCGCCGGTGAAGCCGCTCGCCGCGGTGCCGGCCGTGCCGGCGAAGGGCGCGCCGGCGCACAAGCCGTCCGCGGGCGAGATCGCGGCGAAGATCGCCGGCAAGCGCGCCGAGGACGCCGCCCACAAGAAGGGCAGGAACGGCAAGCACGCCGATGTCGCGCCGCGCGAGCTGACGCCCGCCGACGTCGAGGCGCGCAAGCGCCGCCTCAAGACGCTGATCGTGCTCGGCAAGGAGCGCGGCTACCTCACGTACGCCGAGATCAACGACCACCTCCCCGACGACATTCTCGACGCCGAGCAGATCGAGGGCATCATCTCGATGATCGGCGACATGGGCATCCAGGTCTACGACGAGGCCCCCGATGCCGAGACGCTGTTGATGTCGGAAACGACGCCGACGGTGCCCGCCGAGGACGTCGAGGAGGAAGCCGAGGCGGCGGCGTCGACGCTCGACAGCGAGTTCGGCCGCACGACCGACCCGGTGCGCATGTACATGCGCGAGATGGGCTCGGTCGAGCTGCTGACGCGCGAAGGCGAGATCGAGATCGCGAAGCGGATCGAGGAGGGCCTGAAGCACATGATCCTCGCGATCTCCGCCTGCCCGATGACGGTGCAGCAG
>DASURV010000057.1:0-5948 GCA_036375455.1 Casimicrobiaceae bacterium
CACGGGATACGGATCGTTCGCCCGCGCACGCACGATCGCCCGGATGATCCGATGTGTGGCTGCCTCGTCGGCAAGGCCGGCGAGAATCGCGAGCACGTTGCCGAACACATCTCCTTCGTCGCCGCAAAAGGAGAAGTTGACGAAGCTGAGGTAGAGATCCCGATTCCGGGCGCTCTTGCGGGCATAGTGCATGAGCAGCCTGGCGCGGCGGTAGTCGGCGATCATGCGCGCGAACGGGTGGAACAGTTGATTGAAGTTGTGCTTCGTTTCGCCCGCGCCGGGAATGGCGTAAAGGCGCTTCACCAGATACCAGAGCGCATTGGCGTACAGCACGAAGCCCGATCGCGGCATGATGTCGGCCCAGTCGCTCGCTTCGTTCTGCTGCAGCAGGAAGAAGCGCTGGTGCTCCTGGCACGACAGCCAGGCGATCGCCCGTTCGACGTTGCGCGCGAGCGACGTCGCCAGCCGTGCCGACGGGTCGTTGCCGTCGAGCCACGCGATTGCGATGAGCCACCAGAGCGTCGCGTCGTTGCAGCCGAGGTACCAGAAGTCGGCCTCGTCCCGGCGTGGATCGACGAACTTCGGCAGCTGGCCATTGCCCGCCTGGTATCGGGCCAGCGTCAGCAGGCCCGTGACGGCTTCGCGCCGCAGATGCGGGTCACCCGATATCGCCATGCCGAGCGCGCAGATCGCGGCGTCGCGGCCGAAGATCGCCGCGTAGCCGCGAGCGGTTGCCGCAGGTCCCGGAGTAGCCGCGAGGATGCCTGCGGGCGACAGGTTACGCAGAAGCAGCCGGCGCGCACGCGTGCAGCACTCGGCCACGAGGTCCTGGTCGGAAGGCGGCGGAGCGCCGGATGTCACGACCCGGAGAGTACACCTATGAAGCTTTGCGAGCGCTCAGGGCACGACTTCGAACGGCCGCATCATGTCGTTGTCCTCGTGCTCGACGATGTGGCAGTGGTGGACGTACCGCTGGGGCGCCGCCACACCCTGCGGCAGATCGAACTTCGCGCGGATCGTCGTGAAGAAGCCCGGGTTCGCCTTGACCGTGTCCTTGAACCCGCGCTCCTCGGGTTCCGGCGGCAACATCGGCCCGGTCGCGAAAGGCGCGGGATCGATGCCGCCCGGCACGCCGTTGGGACCGCCGTGGGCCGCCTCGTACGCTTCCGCGTCGAACGGCGTCCGGCCGACGACCTGGAAGGTCACGAGATGAGTGTGCATCGGGTGCGTATCGCCGGTGAGGTTGATATAGACCCAGTCCTCCACCGTGCCGACCTTCGGCGTCTGGGTCGGCGACCCTTCGTCGAAATGGAGCGCGTCGAGATCGAGGAACCACTCGACCTCTTCCGGATCGACCTCGTTCAGCGTGATGAAGCGGGTGGCGGCCGGATCGCGCAGATCCGCCTTGCGCCCGGGCAGGCTCTGCGGAACCGTCTTGGGTCCGGCCTGCGTCACCGTGGTGCCGACGCGGATCTGCATGACCTGCTCGAGCGGCGGCGCGGGAGTCACGACGGGGTGCGGCGGCCGGTGATTCCTGAGCACGAGCGCGGCGCCGGCCAGTCGGCTGAAATCCACCAGGACGTCGGCGCGCTCGGCCGGCGCGAGCACGAGGCGCTGCACCGCCACCGGCACGTCGAACAGTCCACCCTCGGCGCCGATCTGCCAGAACGGCACGCCGCCGAGGTCGAGACTGAGGATCCGCGCATTGCAGCCGTTCAGGATGCGCAACCGATACATCCGCGGCTCCACATCGAGGAACGGCCATACCTTGCCGTTGACGAGCATCACGTCGCCGAAGTACTCGCCGATCCAGGTCGCACCGGGGATCGTGCTGCGCGGATAGAGAAACGTGCCATCCACGTCGAACTGGCGATCCTGGATCACGAGCGGGATCTCGTACTCGCCGCCCGGAAGGCCGATCGGATTCGGCTCCGCGCCGGTATCGTGCTCGTCGCGCACGATGTAGGCCGCCGCGAGGCCCGCGAAGACGTTGAGGCGGGTCGTGCCGAGGCCGTGATCATGGAACCAGAGCAGCGACGCCGGCATCTGCGGTGCCTGGTTCGTGTAGAGCACCGTCTGCGTCTCGCCCGGTCCGAAACCGTTCGGCGTCACCGCGGGGTTCCCGTCGCTGGCGCCGGCGACGAAGCCGCCGTGCAGGTGCGTCATGAGGCGCACGCTGTTCCCGAGCGGGGTCAGGCGCGTGTCCACCGGAAGCCACGCGGGGTATTCCTCGGGAAGTTCATGTCTGAAGCTCACGGTGAGCGGCGTCTCGCTCCGGGCGACAACCGCCATGCCGAACGATCCGGCCTGGCCGCCCAGTCCCGAGCCGTCGTCGTAGGCCCACAGCGGCGTCGGCGGCAGATCGGGGTGCAGCTGCCGGAAGATCTCCCGCTGCGTGAACCGATAGGCATTGGGTGCGCTCGCCGACGCGACGACGATGCCCGCGCCCGGCCGCGGCACGGGCTGCACGAATTTCCGCAGCCGGCCCCGCAGTGACTGCGCCGCATGGGCGGGACCGACCGCCCCGCGCCACGCCACCGCCCCGCCCGCGACCATGCAATCCCGCAGAAAGCGGCGCCGCGCGTACCCGAACGTTGCCATGGGATTCCCCAGATGCGATGTCCGGTTCGATGCTAGGCATCCCCTTCGCGCCGTTCTTGACCGAGGTCAAACACCGCGTGCGGCTAAGATGTGCGCCTCGAACATGGAATCGCATCGCACCGATCCGGCCGCTCGATCCGGCGGAGCCCGCGCGGCGCCGGGCGCCCCGGCGCCGACGCTCGTCGCCGCCTATGTCGCCGCCTACGTCGCGCTCGACTGGGTGAGCTTCATCGATCCCGTCGGCGCGTTCGCGATCACGCCCTGGAATCCGCCGCCGGGGCTTTCGGTCGCGTTCCTGCTGCGTTACGGCATCCGCCAGGGCGGATGGCTGTTCGTCGCCGCCCTTGCCGCGGAGTTTCTCGTCCGCGGCGCGCCGGCGCCGCTGCCGGTGCTGATCGCGGCGTCGCTGCTCCTCGCCGCCGCCTACACCGGCGTCACCGCGCTGCTCACCCGCGTGCTGCGCTTCGACCCGGACGTCGCGTCGCTGCGCGATGCGGCGATATTCGTCGTCACCGTGTCGCTCGCCTGCGGGGCCATCGCGCTCGCGTTCGTCGCCCTGTTCGCGGGCAGCGGACTGCTGTCCGTCGGCGAGTTCTGGCGCAGCGTCACGCAGTTCTGGATCGGCGACCTGATCGGCATCGTCGTGACGACGCCGGCGCTGCTGATCGTGACGCGCAAGCGCGACCGGCCGGCGCCGCGGCTCTCCGGGGAATCGCTGCTCGAGCTGCTGGCGATCGCGATCGTGCTCTCGGTGGTCTTCGCCGCCGGCTTCGACGATGCGCCGAAGCTCTTCTATCTGCTGTTCCTGCCGGTGATCTGGATTGCCATGCGCCACGGTATCGAAGGCTCCGCATTCGGCACGCTCGTGATCCAGCTCGGCCTGATCGCGGCGATCGTCGTCTCCGGACAGGACCGCGGGGTCGTGCTGGAATTCCAGTTCCTGATGCTCGCGATCGCGATCACGGCGCTGCTGCTCGGCGCCGCGGTCTCCGAGCGGCGCGCATTCGAGCGGCAACTGCGCGACAAGCAGGCGAAGCTCGACCGCAGCCTGCGCCTCGCCGCCGCCAGCGAGCTCGCCTCGGCGCTCGCGCACGAACTGAATCAGCCGCTGTCGGCGATCGGCGCCTACCTGCGCGCCTGCCAGTTGATGCTGGCCCGTCCGGGACGCGACGAGCGCGAGCTTGCGACGACGATGGACAAGGTGGTCGCCGAGGCGAACCGTGCCGGGAGCGTCGTGCGGCGGCTGCGCGACTTCTTCCGCTCCGGCTCGGCGCAGATCGAAGCGGTGGCACCCGCCGTGCTGATCGACGAGGCATGCGCGACGATCCGCGAGCGCGCGACGCGCCACGGCATCGCGCTCGAGCATCCGGCGGAGGCGATGCCCGCCGTGCTCGTCGACCGCGTGCAGATCGAGGCGGTGCTCCACAACCTGCTCGCCAATGCGGTCGACGCGTTGAAGGGCAAGGCGGACGGCCGCATCGTCCGCGTCGTGGCCGCGCGCGATGCGCCGGGCTTCGTGCGCATCGCCGTCGAGGACAACGGTCCGGGAATCGCGTCGGACATCGCGGCCTCGCTGTTCGATCCGTTCATCACGACGAAGCCGAAGGGCATGGGGCTCGGGCTCGCGATCAGCCGCTCGATCGTCGACGCGCACGGCGGCAGGCTCTGGCACGAGCCGCGCAATCCCGGCAGCGCGTTCTGCTTCACGATCCCGGCCGCCGCATGACGAACGCGCCGCCTCCGCTGGTCGCGATCGTCGACGACGACGAAGCGGTGCGCGATTCGCTGGCGCTGCTGCTGCGGCTGCACGGCTGCGACGTGCGCGCCTTCGCCTCCGGCGCGGTCTTCCTCGAATGGGCCGGCACGCAGCCCGTCGACTGCGTGCTGCTCGACCTGCGCATGGCCGGGCTGTCGGGACTCGACGTGCAGGCGGCGCTCGGGCGGCGCGGCCTCGACTACCCGATCATCGTCCTCACCGCGCACGGCGACGTGAGCACGACGCGCGCGGCGCTCAAGGCGGGCGCGTTCGATTTCATCGAGAAGCCGTTCGACGACGAACTGCTGCTCGCAACGATCCGCGCGGCGAACGAGGCGAGCGCGGCGCGGCGCGCGCGGGCTGCGCGCGATGCGCGCCTCGCGCAGGATCTCGACCGCCTGACGCCGCGCGAGCGCGAAGTCCTCGAGCACGTGATCGCGGGGAGGCACAACCGCGAGATCGCCGCGGCGCTCGCGATCAGCCCGCGGACGGTCGAGGTGTACAAGGCGCGCATCATGGACAAGCTCAACGTCGAGCGCCTTCCGGACCTGATCCGACTCGCGCTCGAAATGGGGCTCGGCAAATAGCGGCCGCAAACCGCGCCCCTCGCCGCTCGCCCGCCGCTCGCCCCTCGCCGCCCGCCGTCCGCCCCTCGCCCGTCGCCCTAGGGTTTCCCGTACGCGCGTCCCGGCTTACGCGCACGCTGCGATCTGCCTAATCTGCGATGAGCGGATGCTCGCGTCCGCCTCGATCCGGAGGTTCCGATGGCACGTGTGCTCATCCCGTTTTCCGATCTCGCGAGCGGCGAGCGCGCGCTGCGCCGCCTGCTCGCGCGGCCGCGCGACCAGCGCCTCGCCGTGGAGCTGCTTGCGATCGTCGATCCGCTCACGTCCGGCAAGGTCGCCGTGTTCGTCTCGCCGGAGCGCGCGCGGGCGCAGGCGAGCGCCGCGGCGAGACGATGGCTGGACAGCCTCGAGGCGATGCTCGAGCAGGCGCGGATTCCCCATCGCTCGCACGTCGCGACCGGCGGGCTGCGCGACATCCTGCGCCGCGAGGGCGCGCGCAGCGACATCGACGAGGTGCTCCTCGGCACGCGCGAGCACGACCCGCTGCGCCGGTGGCGCCGCCACTTCGTCGCGCACGTGATGGATCGGCCGCTCGTCAGCGTTTCCTGACGGTCCAGGCCGATCCGATGCTCGCCGTGCGCACGGCGCTCGCCGTTGTCCTGCTCGTCGCCGCGACGCCGGCTGCCGGCGCGGAATCCGCCGGGGCCCTGAACGGCGCCGCGCTGTCGCCGTGGTGGGCCGTTCCGTTCGCCGGCATCCTGCTGTCGATCGCGCTGATGCCGGTGACCGCGCCCGGGTTCTGGCATCACCATTTCGGCAAGACGACGGCGTTCTGGGTCGCCGCATTCCTCGTCCCGTTCGCGCTCCACTACGGCCCGGGCGTCGCGGCGCACGAGCTCGCCCACACGCTGCTCGCCGAGTACATTCCGTTCATCGTCCTGCTGTTCGCGCTGTTCACCGTGTCGGGAGGGCTGCACGTCCGGGGCAACCTGCACGGTTCGGCATGGCGGAACACGCGCCTGCTC
>DASURV010000058.1:0-15149 GCA_036375455.1 Casimicrobiaceae bacterium
CCGACCGGCTCCGCGCACCTGCTGACGGCGCCGTACCAGGCGTTCCAGGCGAGCGACGGGTGGATCAACATCGGCGGCGCCAACCAGTCGAACTGGGAGCGGATCGCGGACGTGCTCGGGCATCCGGAATGGCGCGCCGACCCCCGGTTCGCGACCAACTCCGCCCGGATGGCGAACCTGGCGGGGCTGACCGCGGCAATGGGCGCGGTGCTCGCGACGCGTCCGAAAGCGGAATGGATCGCGGCCTTCGACGCCGCGGGCGTGCCCGCCGGCGCCGTGCACACGATCGGCGAAGCGCTGACGCATCCGCAGACGCTGGCGCGCGACATGGTCGTCGACCTCGTGCACCCGCAGGCGGGGCCGACGCGGGCGCTCGGCTGCCCGATCCATTTCTCGGCGACGCCAGCACGGATCGACCGGCCCGCACCGCTACTGGGCGAGCACACGCGGGAATTGCTGCAGCAACATGGATACGGCGACGCGGAGATCGACGCGCTGGCCCGCGACGGGGTCGTCGGAACGGCCGCGGATGCGGGTCGGTGAAGAACGAGGTCGGGCGTCGGAAAGATTTACAATCGGCTGCGACTTGTCCCAATTCATATTGTTGATTAATAAGCATAAATAGGTGTCGGCGCAGAGCTTGCTTTCACGGACCGACGAGGGATCGGACCCAAAAAAGGAACTCGAACATGCGAGCCGGCAGCAGTCTTCGCGGCGGATTGGGGATAGCCCTCCTGGGGGCGATCGGCCTCGGCTTTTCGGCGAGCGCCGCGGCGACCGAGGGCTACTGCATTCCCCCCGCCCCGCTGACCACGGACGGGCTTGCGCTCACCGACGTCACGTTCACGATCGGCGCCACCAGCTACTCGCCCGCCGACTGCTACGGCATCACCGATACCGGAAGCTCGAGCATCGGCACGGCGCTCACGTTCGTCAACAACCTGCGCTGGGAAGACTTCGTCAACGGCGTCCAGGACACGGGCAGCGGCACCTCGGTCACGGTCGACGCCATCCAGTACACGCTGACGATGGGCGCGGACAGCGGCTCGGGCCTCAATACGTTCTCGAACTGGACGCTGTCCTGGGCCGACACCAACGGCGCGAGCACACCCAATCTCCCGGTCCTGGTCGACTTCGCGCTCGACTGGAAGGGCGGCAACAACGACGTGTTCTACCTGTTCCAGAACATCCTGCTGCCCGCGAGCCCGACGTCGGGAAGCGGCACGATCAACATCAAGGTCGTCAATCCGCCCGGAAATTCCGATCTCGGGACGTCGCACATCGACGTGTTCTTCTCGAACACCCAGTCACCGCCGGACCAGCCGCCGGACCAGCCGCTTCCCGAGCCGGGCACGGTGCTGCTGATCGCCTCCGCGCTGCTGGGCCTGGGATTGGCGCGCCGGCGCATCGCGCGCGCCTGATCCGAGCGCTCGCGTCATTCCCCGGCAAGGGCGGCGTGCGGCCGCCCTTGCCGCTTCTGGCGGCGGCGCGGTTTCAGCTTCCGCACCGGTAGACGCACTTGATTCCGTCCCAGTGGACGTGGAGCGTGCTCAGATCGATCTCGAGCACGGGCGTCAGGTCCTCGCCGAAGCCTGCGGACTTGCCGAACCGCAGGTACTCGCCTTCCGCGGCCGGCGCGAGCGTCATGCCGTAGCGCCGCACGTAGTCGCCGAGCGGCAGCAGCCGGCCGCTCTCCCAGATCTCGACGAGTCGCCGATACTCCGGCGGCAGATCGCTGCGCACCTCGTCCGCGTCGATCCTCGCAACGCCGTCGGGTCGCAGCACGCGCATGACGTCGCGCAGCACGCCGACCTTGTTGCCAAAATAGAGCCAGGCGACCTGGCTGTAGACGAGATCGAACGCATCGTCGGCGAACGGCAATCCGCCGGCGACGTCCGCGTAGGCAATCGCGGGCCACGGGACATTCGCGGCGACGCTAGCACCGGTCAGTCCACGCTCGGCGGCGTTGCGGAGCAGGATCTCCGGATTCCCGTCTCCCGGGCGACGGTTCAGGCCATGCAATTCCACGCGGCGGCCGTAGCGGGCGCGCAGTTCGAGCAGCGCGGTCCCGTAGCCGCAGCCGAGCTCGAGAATGCGCACGACGTCCCGGCGCCCGAGGCGCTCGTCGATCTCGCCGAAGACACCGCCCACCCGCCGGTCGAGGTCGCCGACGCCTCGCCCCCGATGCGGGATCTTGTCGCGGTAATGCTGCTCGCGAATCGGCGGCGCCGCGGCGGCTTTGCCCTCGGGCTGCGACGGCTCACGCTCAGGCGGAGCGGGCTCGTGCATCGTCGGCGCCGTCGAGGATCGCGGCGAGCGCCGCGGGATCCTCGATCGCGAAATAGGTGACGGGCTCGCGGCGGCCGCGCACGATGACCGTGTGCTCGGGGAAGGCCGACAGGTCGACGCCGGCCGTGCGCGCACACGTCGCGGAGACGACGACCAGACAGCGCCGCCGCTTCGTCTCGGCCTCCAGGCGGGCCGCGACGTTGACGGTATCCCCGAGCGCCGAGAGGATCGGCGTCGCCGGGGGACCCATCGTGCCGACGATCGCCTCGCCGGCATGGATGCCGATCCCTGCGCGCAACGGCTCCCCGAGATCGGCGGCGAGCGCGGCGTTCATGCGGGCGAGCCGCTCCTCGATGGCGATCGCGCCCCGCAGCGCGTCGCGGCAACCGCGTGACAGGTCGGTGCTCGTCCCGTACAGCGCCATCAGGCCGTCGCCATTGAACGTCGAGTAGTAGCCGCCGGTCTCGCTCAACGCCTCCGCCATCTCGGCGAAGAAGCGGTTGAGGATGAAGAATACGTCGTAGGGCATCCGCTGCTCGCCGAGGCGGCTCGACTCGCGCAGGTCGACGAACATCACCGCGACCGAGCGCTCGCGGCCCGGGATCCGGCTCGCGTCGATTTCCGCCGGACCGACATGAGGCGGCAGCAACGGCGTCACCGACAGATTCCGCGATGGCCGCAACTGGCAGGCGAGACGCACGTCGTGGTCGGCGTGGATGCGGGCGAGCGCGTTCGCTTCCGTCGGCCCGGGCGGAGGCAGCGCCTTCGCGCCCTGGCCGACGCGGACGCGGCAGGTCGTGCAGCGGGCGCGTCCGCCGCATACCGACGCGTGCGGAATTCCGGCGTCGCGAAGCGCCTCGAGCAACGTGTGGCCGACCGGTGCGGTGACGACGCGGCCGCTCGAATGCTGGATCCGGTAGGAGCCGCGGCGCGTCGTCGACACGATCCGGCGCAACTCGCGCCCGACGATGACGAGCGCGAGCAGCGTCGCGTAGATCACGAGCGCCTGCGTTTCCCGCGCGTCGCGCAGCGCCAAGGCGGCCGCGTCGGGCGCTTCCGTCGCATGAGCGGACGGCGGGCTGCCGCCATCGCCGCGGGCGGCGGCCGAACGCAGCTCGAAGCCCGCCGCCCAGAAGCCGAGCAGCGCCAGCACCGGCACCATGACCGCGACCGGGTACAAGTAGCGCAGGTTCCGCCGATACCCCGGGCGCAGGCGCAGCCAGTAATGCAGGCCGATCGCGAGGTGCGTCCAGACGATCAGCACCAGCAGCGGCTGGCGCACCATGGCCGCGGGGTTCGCCCAGATGCCCGCCACCACCGCGTGGTACGTCGTGTCGGTTCCGAGCAGGGCCGCCGCAACGCGCGTGCCGAAGACGTGCGGAATAAGCAGTAGCGGCACCGCGAGCCCGAGGGCAAGCTGCGCGAATTCCCATCCGGGCATCCGCAGCGTCTTGCGCCGCCACAGCGCATAGAGGCCGAGCAGCGCGTGGAGGATCAGCGCCGAGTAGAGCAGGAGCGTGCCCGGCAGGCTCTGCCAGATCGGCGCCAGCACGTCGAGCAGGGACTCCTGCACGTCGATCGACAGGACGCCCAGCGCGTGATTGGCGAGGTGCGCGACGACGTACGTCGCGAGCACGAGGCCGCTCGCAAGGCGCACGGCGCGCAGCGCATTGCCGCGGCGCCGGCCGAAGCCGGGGGCGGGGAGGGCGGGGGCGATGCGCACGAACGGAATTGTCGGCTATCCTACGCCCGGCGTGCCACCGGGGGTCGCGGGGTGGCGCGCAGGGGTCGCCGGGGAGGCCGATCGCGTGCGCGCGGGCGCCAGCCGGCCAGGGCGGCCGTCTTGCTGGCGAAGCCTGAAGGGGCATCGTGGAAAGACTCGACAACGCACGCATCCTGATCTACAGCCATGACAGCTTCGGGCTCGGGCACCTGCGCCGCTGCCGCGCGATTGCGCATGCGATCGTCGACCGGTACAAGGGTGTGTCCGTCCTGATCCTGTCCGGCTCCCCGATCATCGGGAGCTTCGACTTCCTGCCGCGCGTCGATTTCGTCCGCATTCCGGGGGTCGTGAAGCTCACCAACGGCGAGTACCAGTCGCTCGGCCTGCACATCGACCTCGACCAGACGATGGCGATACGCGCGGCGATCATCGAGCAGACGGCCCAGAGCTTCCGTCCGGACCTGTTCCTGGTGGACAAGGAGCCGCTCGGCCTCAACGGCGAGGTGCTGCGGACGCTGAAGACGCTCAAGGCGCGCGGCACGACGCTGGTGCTGGGACTGCGCGACATCATGGACGAGCCGCGGCTGCTGCTGCGCGAGTGGAAGCGCAAGAAGGTGCTGCCCGCGCTCGAGCACCTGTACGACGAGATCTGGGTCTACGGGCTCGCCGATTTCGCCGACCCGCTCGCGGGTGTCGCCTGCCCGGCGGCGGTGCGGTCGAAGATGATCTACACCGGATACCTGCGGCGGGCGATTCCGCACCTCGCGACCGCCGAACCGCCGGTCAGCCGCGAGCCGTACGTGCTGGTCACGGTCGGCGGAGGCGACGACGGCGTGGCGATGCTCGACTGGGTGCTCGCCGCCTACGAACAGGATCCCGGCATTCCATATCGCGCGCTCATCGTGACGGGACCCTTCATGGCCGCCGAGCAGCAGCGGCGCTTCCGCGAGCGCGCCGAGCGCCTCGGCCGGATCGAGGTGCTGACGTTCGACACGCATCTCGAGCTGCTGATGGAGCGCGCCGTGGGCGTGGTCGCGATGGCCGGGTACAACACGTTCTGCGAAATCCTGTCGCTCGACAAGCGCGCAATCCTGGTGCCGCGCGTGCTGCCGCGGCGCGAGCAGGTGATGCGGGCGATGCGCGCCGCGACCCTCGAGCTCGCCCAGACGCTCGATCCGGAACAGCCCCACGAGCCGGCGCTGATGACGTCGGCGCTGCGCAACCTGCACCGGCGGCCGCTCCCGTCGCAGCGCAACGCCGGGGCCATGCTGAACGGCCTCGACGTCATCACCGACCTGGTGGCGGAGCGCGTGGGGCGGCCGTCGGCGCGCCGCGAGCGGGCGATCGCCGCGCGGGTCTAGCCTGCTCGGGCGTCGCAGCACTCCGGGAGCCGTCGCACGCCGATGCCGAGCGTAATGATCTATGTCCAGCACCTGCTGGGCATCGGCCACCTCATGCGCGCGCGGCTTCTCGCCGAAGCGCTCGCCGACCGCGGCTTCGACGTGCACCTCGTAAGCGGCGGCATGCCGATCGGCGGCCGGATGCCGCGCGGCGTGCGCACCGTGCAACTGCCGCCGATCCGCGTTTCGGACGCGAGCTTCACGCCGTTGCGCGACGGCGACTTCCACCCGATCGACGACGCGTATCGGCAGCGCCGCACCGAGCTGCTGCTCGCGGCGTTCGAGGCGGCGGCGCCGGCGGCGGTCCTCTTCGAGACGTTTCCGTTCGGGCGGCGATCGCTGCGCTTCGAGCTGCTGCCGCTGCTCGCGCGCGTCGCTGCGGCGAGTCCCCGCCCGCGCGTGATCGCCTCGATCCGCGACATCCTGCAATTGCAGCAGAAGCCCGGGCGCGAGCGCGAGATGCTCGCCTGGGCGGCGCGCTGGTTCGACGCGATCTTCGTGCACGGCGACCGGCGCTTCGCGCGCTTCGAGGACACGTTCTCGTTCGCCGGCGAGCTCGTGCCCGCCGTTCATTACACCGGCTTCGTGCTCGGCAACGACGGGCAACCGCCCGCGGCCGAGGGCGCGCGGCGCGACGAGGTGGTCGTGTCGGCGGGCGGCGGCGGGGTCGGCATCGAGCTGCTCGCGACGGCGCTCGCCGCTCGCGGCCTGACGCGCTTCGCGCATCTGACGTGGCGGGTGCTGGCCGGTCCCAACATCCCGGAGGCGGGCGTGCAACGGCTGCGCCGGCACGCGGGGCCGACGGTCGTCGTCGAGCGATCGCGCGTCGACTTCGCGGCGCTGCTGCGTCATGCGCTGATCTCCATCTCGCAGGCCGGCTACAACACGACGCTCGACGTCGTCACGAGCGGCGCGCGGCCCGTCGTCGTTCCATTCACCGGCAACGGGGAGACCGAGCAGCGCGCTCGCGGCGAGCGCCTGCGCCACTTCGGTCTCGCCGTCGTCGTCGACGACCGCGGCCTCGCGCCCGAAGCGCTCGCGCGCGCCGTCGACGAAGCGGGGGCGCGAACGCAGTGGGGCCGCTGGGATTTCGCAAGCGACGGCGCCGCGCAGACCGCCGCGCTCGTCGCCGGCATGCTCGCCGCGGACGGCGCGCCGCGAGCGAAGTCGGCGGCATGAGCTCGCAGCCTGCGGACGGCTGGCAACGCCTCGAGCGCGAGCTCGATCTCTGGGGCGCGCAGGGGCGGCAGGCGACGCTATGGTGGCGGGACGACGACGCAAGCCGCGACTGCGACGCGCTGCGCCGGCTCCTCGAGATCGCGACGCGGCATCGCGTGCCCGTCGTCGTGGCCGCAATTCCGGCGACGTCGGATGCGAGCCTTGCGGCGGCGATCGCCCGCTGCGACGAGGCCGCGATCGTGCAGCACGGCTTCGCCCATCTCGATCGCGCGCCCGCCGGCGAGCGCAGCGCGGAGCTCGGCAATCATCGACCGCGCGGCGAGCGCGTCGTGGAGCTCGTGCGCGGCCGCGAAACCCTGGCGCGCCGCTTCGGCACGCGCTTCACGCCGGTGCTGGTACCGCCGTGGAATCGGATCGCCGCCGACGTGCTGGAAGACCTGCCGGGGGCGGGATTCGCCGGCCTGTCGTGCTTCGGCCCGCGCGCGACGGCGCGGCCGGTGGACGGCCTGCTGCAGGTGAACGCGCACGTCGACCTGATCGCGTGGCGGCGCGACCGCTCGTTCATCGGCGCCGACGCGGCCATCGAGCGGCTCGCCGCGCATCTTCGTGCGCGGCGGATCGGAGAGGCCGACGCGGGCGAGCCGACCGGCGTTCTCACCCATCATCTGGCGTTCGGCGGCGACGCATTCGCCTTCCTGGACGAGCTGATGGCGCGCACGTGCGCGCGCGGCGCCAGCGCCTGGCTTCCTGCGCGCAGCGTGTTCGCGGCCGTTGCGCCGGGCGACGCCGGGGCGTGATCGACGCGCGCGGCTTCGAACGCTCATTTCCTGCCGATCAGCATGAAGCGGACGTAACGCCGCATCCTGCGCTCTCCCGCGAACAGCACCTCGGCGAGCGTCGCCTGCCGGCGGAACGCGGCGAGATCGGGAACGCAATTGACGTGCTCGGCGCAGGCGAAATAGTCGTTCGACTGCATCACGAGGAGCTGTCCGGCGGGAATGCGCGCGTACCAGCGGTCGAAATCGGCGAGGTGCTCGCAGCTCGTGTTGATCACGAGATCGGCGCCTTCGCCGCCGAATTCCCGCACGTAGTCGAGATCGACCATGTCCGCCGTCCGCGCGCCGAACCTACCGCTGTGCACGTGGGTCGCGTTCAGCGACTCCGCGATGGGGGCGCAGCGCGGATCGATGTCGATGCTGTCGACGCGTTCGACGACGAAGCGACGATCGTGCAGCAGCACCGCCGCGAGCGCCCCCACCCAGCCGCCGAGGATCAGCACGCGGCCGAGACGCGGACCGGCGGCCGCGAGCAGCGACTCGGCGAGCCACACCTTGCTCGCCATCTGGTTCTTGTTGAGCGCCACTGCAATTCGCGGCTCCTGATGCCGGCTGATCGTCGCGAGGATGTCGCGCTGGAACGCGCTGTCGCAGTAGACGGCGAGCCCCTCCAGGATGTCGCGGTAGAACGCGTCGTCGAACGTCGTCACGCCGGCCTCGCGCGCGTTGCGCGCGCGTCCCTTTCCTCGTCCGGAGCCATGCCGTATTCTGTCGCAGGTGCGGCGCGGGTCGGTGCGGCGGGCGCGGCCGTTTGCCAGGGCGGAGAGAAGCGAGTGGATGATTGCACCCAGGAAGCGGAGTTGCTTCGCAACGTGCCGCTGTTCAGCGGGCTCGGTACATCCGAGTTGAAGCTGCTGGCCTTCACGAGCCAGCAGTTGAGCTTCGCCCCCGGGGAGGTGCTGATGCGCCGGGGCGATCCGGCCGATTGCGCATACGTGATTCTCGACGGCGAGGTGGAGGTGATCGGCACGACCAGTGCCGGCGAGTTCGTGATCGCCGTGCTCGGCCGCAACACGGTGACCGGCGAAATCGGCGTCCTCACCGATGCGCCGCGAACGGCAACGGTGCGCGCGAAGGTTCCGGTCCGCGTGCTCAAGGTCTCCCCCGAAGTGTTCCTGCGGCTCGCCTCGGGAAAGCCCGACCGCGCCCTGCACGTGATGCGGGAGCTCGCCGGACGCATCGCGAGCGACTCGCGGGCGCTCGCCGCGCTCACCGAAGAGCTGCAGAAGGCGCGGGCGGCGGCCGGGACGGGCATCGCGCGCTAGGCTCGGACACGAGGGGCACGTTGCACGCGAGGAGCGCGAGGCGCGGTCCCCGCGCGAGCGCGAATCGATGCAGCGCCGCGGTGCGCAGCTTCACCGGCGCCTTGCACGTCATGTCCCAGCCCGTGGCGAGCGCGAGCATGGCCCGCAGCACGCCGTTGTGCGTCACGGCGACGAGCGGCCCGGGATCGTGCCCGCCGATGCCGTCCAGCCACCGCGCGACACGGGTCATCACGTCGCGCGGGCTCTCGCCGCCGGGCGGCCGGAAGTCGAGCCCGCGCCGCTCGTTGCGGGTGAACGCGCAGCCCAGGCGCGCGCGCAACTCGGGCAGGCTTTGGCCTTCCCACGTGCCCCAGTCCATTTCGATCAGCTCGGGCACGAGCCGCGGCGCGCTCCCGCTCATGATCGAGGCGGTTTCGGCCGCGCGCGCGAGCGGGCTCGCGAGCCATGCCGCCGGCTCGTCGTCCTCGAGCGGCAGCCGCCATCCAGCGGCCTCGGCGCGACCGCTCGCGCTGAGCGGCACGTCGCGCCGGCCCTGCATCAGCCCTTGCTCGTTCCACGCGGTGCTGGCGTGGCGCAGGAACGAGACGATCAGCACGGCGCATCGACCGCGGGCGCGTGCCCGATGGCGCGACGGCGCGCGACGGCCGCCCGCAGGATCGCGTCGAGCCGGGATACCGCCGCGGGCAGGTCGTGCCGCTCGCGCACGTACGCGCGCGCCGCGTTGCGCATCCTCTCGCGCATCCGCGGATCGAGCAGCAGGCGTCGGAGCGCGTCCGCAAAGGCCGCGGCATCTGCGGGCGCGACCAGCAGTCCGGTCCGGCCGGCGTCCACGACCGCCGCAACTCCGGGAGCATCGGCACCGACGACCGGCACGCCGCATGCCTGCGCCTCGATGAAGACGATGCCGATCGCCTCGTCGACGGCGGGCCACACGAACACGTCGCTTTCGCGCAGCAATGCCGCAACCTCCGTCGCCGGCCGCGCGCCGAGGAAGCGCACGCGACCGGCGAGCGCCGCGAAGGCCGCCACGACCTCCGCGCGCGCCGGCCCGTCGCCGATGATCGTGAGCTTCCACGGCAGGTCGCGCAGTCGCTGCAGCGCGGCGGCGAGCGTGCGATAGGAGGCGAGCTTCGCGCCGTCGCGCATCATCGCCACCGTCGCGAGCCGCGTCTCGCCGGCACCCGCGCCGCGCGCCGGCGCATGGCGCGCGTCGCCCGCGAACGCGGCGACGTCGATGAACGGCGCGAGCCATTCGCAAGGCGCGTCGGGGGCGCGCACGCTGCGCACCTGCGGCGCGTCGAGCGGATTCAGGAACACGATCGTGTCGGCGGCCCGGACCGCCGCGAGCGCTCGCGCATGGCCCGCAGCCCACGGACCCCCGCGCTGCCGCGGCGCGACCGACGCCTCGGCGACCACATACGGAATGCGCAGTGCGCCGCTCACCGCCGGTCCCAGCAGGTCCGGCGCCTTGTGATGCAGGTGGTAGGTGAACCACAGCTCCGGTGCGGGCGCGCGTGCAAGCCGCGTCGTCAGGCGCTCGGCGATCCTCGCACCCAGCGCGGCGAGCCGCTGCTGCCGTGCGTGATCGCCGCGCGCGTCGAAGCTGCGAAAGCGCGACGCGACCGCCACGTCGTGCCCGCCGCCGGCGAGCGCCTCCAGCAACGCGCGCGCAAGCTGCCGATCGCCCGAGGGCACCGGATGATCGGGCGGCTTGAGCGGCGCGTAGAACGCGATTCTCATGGCGGCGACATGCACACCGCGAACCGTCGCGCGAGCAGGTCGGCGCCCTGCTGCAGCGAGAACGCGCTCGTCGCGCGCGCGAATCCCGCCTCGCCGAGCCTTCGTCGCAGCGGCGGTTCGCCGATGAGGCGCGAGAGCACGGTCGCCAGCTCGGTCGGCGCACGCGGCTCGACGAGCAGGCCGGTGACGCCATCGACGATCAGCTCGGGAATGCCGGCGACCCGGGTGGAGACGCAGGCGAGCCGCTGGCTCTGCGCCTCGAGCAGGACGTTCGGGAGGCCGTCGCGGTCACCGTCGCGGCTTACGCGGCAGGGCAGGGCGAAGATGTCGGCGTTGCGGTAGGCCTCGAGCACCGCGGCCTGGGCCTGGGGTCCCAGCCAGCGGATGCGATCGTCGATGCCGAGCGTGCGCGCGATCGCTTCGAGCTCGCGCGCCAGTGGCCCACCGCCGATGTGCACCATCCGCCAGTGCTGGTGCGGCGGCAGCGCGGCGAGGGCGTGCAGCAGGTCGTCGAAACCCTTCTTGTCGACGGCACGTCCCACGGTCAGGATCGTGACCGGAGCGTGCGGATCGGTGCCATCGGCCGGCCGGTCCGCGGCAGGGGGTGCGGGGAAGCGCGTGCGATCGATGCCGTGATAGACGAGATCGATCCTCGCACCCGGCCTCGCGAGGCGGCGGAGGTGCTCGGCGTTGAAGGCCGTGCAGGTCGCCGCGAAGGCGCAGGCGTCGAGCTTCTCCCGCTTCTCCCAGTCGGGAATCGTCCAGATGTCCTTCGCGTGCGCCGAGCAGCTCCAGCGCAGCCCGCGCACCATCGCCGCATAGCGCGCGACCGACGCGGGCGTGTGCAGGAAGTGCGCGTGCACGTGCACGACGCCGGCGGGGAGCTCTGCCGCCATCACGAGCGCCTGCCCGAAGCGGCGCACGCGGTTTCGCGTGGGGTCGCGCCGCAGGTCCCGCCGCCAGGCCGCGAGCGCCGCGCGGTAGCCGGGGAGTCCCCGCACGCGCCGCCACGCGCGCCACACGCGCGTAACCCCGTGGTGCAGGTACTCGGGGAGGTACGTGACGCCGGCGCGGATCTCCGCGTGCACCGGGTGCGTCGCGCCGTCGGTGGGACGCCGCAGCGAGAACAGCGCGAGCGACAGCCCGCGCTGCTCGAGCGCGAGCAGTTCCTGGGCGATGAACGTTTCCGACAGCCGCGGATAGCCCTTGAGGACGATCGCGATCGAGCCGGCGGCGTGGGTGGCGCCCGTCGGCGCTCCGGTCGGATGTCCTGCTGTCGGCGGCAACCTGGCGCGAGCGGCTTATCGTAAGCGACAAATGCTACCATCGGCGCGCGAATGCCGCTCGACGGCACGAACGCGGCGGGCGCGGGGTGTTCCAATTCCTTCCTTGGGCGCCGCCCAGCATGGACCGGTCACTCTTTCGCTACATCCTGCGGCACACCTGGCGCGATCAGGTGTTCCTGCTCGCGCTGACGGCGGTGAGCTTTCCGCTCGTCTACATCAATCTCGAGCTGCCGAAGCGGATCGTCAACAACGCGATCCAGGGCAAGCACCTGCCCGAGACGTTCCTCGGCTTTCACGTCACGCAGGTCTCGTACCTGATGGCGCTGTCGCTGCTGCTGCTCTCGCTGATCACGATCAACGGCGGGCTCAAGTACTGGATCAACGTCTACTCGGGCACCGTCGGCGAGCGCACGCTGCGGCGGATGCGCTACGACCTCTACCAGCAGGTCCTGCGCTTCCCCCTGCCGCAGTTCAAGACGATGTCGGCCGGCGAGATCATCCCGATGATCGTGGCCGAGACCGAGCCGGTCGGCGGCTTCATCGGCGACTCCATCGTGCTGCCGATCTTCCAGGGCGGGCTGCTCTGCACGTACATCACGTTCATCTTCATGCAGGACGTGTGGCTCGGTCTCGCCGCGATCGCGCTGTGGCCGCCGCAGATGTACGTGATCCCGCGCCTGCAGCGCAGGATCAACCTGCTCGCGAAGGAGCGCGTGCAGACGGCGCGCCAGCTCTCGGACCGCATCGGCGAGTCGGTCGCGGGGTTCGCGGAGATCCGCGGCAACGACACGCTGGAGCTCGAGCGCGCCGACATCAGCCATCGCCTCGGCAAGATCTACGCGATCCGCTTCGACATCTACAAGCGCAAGTTCTTCGTCAAGTTCCTCAACAATTTCCTCGCGCAGATCACGCCGTTCTTCTTCTACTCGGTGGGCGGCTACCTGGTGATCCGGGGCAGCCTGTCGCTCGGTGCGCTCGTGGCGGTGCTCGCCGCGTACAAGGACATCCTGAGCCCGTGGAAGGAGCTGCTGAACTGGTATGCGACGAAGGAGGACGTGCGGATCAAGCACGAGCAGATCGTTTCCCAGTTCGAGCCGCCCGGCCTCGTCGAGCGCAAGCTCCTCGAGGAGCCGCCGCAGGCGATCCCGTCGCTCGCCGGCGCGATCGCCGCCTCGGGGCTCACGTACAGCGAGAACGGCGTCACCAACCGGATCGAGCGCCTGTCGTTGCGGGTTGCGCCCGGCGAGCACGTCGCGCTGGTGGGCAACGGCAACAGCGGCAAGGACGATCTCGCGCAGCTGCTCGCGCGGCTGAACCTGCCGACCGGCGGCCGGCTCAACGTGGCCGACGTCAACTTCGCCGACGTGCATCAGGCGGTGCCGGGACGGCGGATCGCGTACGCGGCGCAGAATGCCCACGTCTTCTCGGGTACGCTCGCGCACAACCTCTATTACGGGCTCAAGCACGTGCCCCTCGCCCCGGCGGCCTACGACGCCGCGGAGCAGGCGCTGCACGAGAGCCGCGTGCGCGATGCGCTGGCGGCGGGCAACAGTGCCTACGACGTGCGTGCGGACTGGATCGATTACGAGGCGGCCGGCGTGGCCGATGCCGCGGAGCTGGCCGCCGCGGCGATCAGGATCCTCGACATCGTCGACATGGGGCGGGAGGTCGTCGGCTACGGGCTCGCGAGCACGGCCGACCCGGATCGTCACGGCGACCTGGCCGCAAAAACGCTCGCGGCGCGAAGCGGCATTCGCGACCGCGTCAAGCGCGAGCGGCTCGAGGCCTGCGTGGAGCTCTTCGATCGCGACGCGTATTTCGCGAACATGAGCATCGCGGAGAACATCCTGTTCGGCATGCCGCGCCGGCCGGACTTCCACCCCTCGGCGCTGGCGGCCAATCCCGAGGTGGTGGCGCTGCTGCGCGACGTGGGGCTTCTGGACGACCTGTATGCCGCGGGCGCGAAGGTCGCCGCGCTGATGGTCGAGCTGTTCGCGGACGTGGCGCCGGACAGCGACCTGTTCGAGCAGTACAGCTTCATCAGCCCCGAGGACCTGCCCGAGTTCCAGGCGCTCGTGTCGAAGATCGGTCAGCGCGGCCTCGCCGTGATCGCCGAATCCGACAGGGCTCGCCTGCTTGCGCTTACGCTGCGGCTCGTCAAGGCGCGCCACCGCACGGGCGCCATCGACGAGTCGATGCCGGACCGGATCGTCGCGGCGCGCGCCGAGTTCAGCCGCCGCTTCAAGGGGCGCGACGACGTCTGCGAGTTCTTCCAGGCCGATCGCTTCAGTCCGGCGCTTTCGGTCCAGGACAACATCCTGTTCGGGCGCGTCGCGTTCGAGCAGGCGAACGCCCAGGCGCGCATCAACGCGATGGTGCGCGAGATCGCCGCCGAGCACGGGATGAACCCCGACCTCGTGCGGCTCGGGCTCGAGTTCGACGTCGGCAACGGCGGGTCGCGCCTGTCCTATTCCGAGCGGCAGCGGCTCGCGATCGCGCGCGGCCTGATGAAGAATCCGGATCTCCTCGTCTTCAACGAGCCGACCTCCGGTCTCGATCCTGCCACGGAGCTGCGCGTGCTGCGCGCGGTGCTCGAATGGGCGAAGGGCCGCACGGTGCTGTGGTCGCTCTCGCGGCCGGAGCTCGCGCGCGAATTCGATCGCGTGCTGGTGTTCGCCGACGGACAGCTCGTCGAGGAGGGACCGCCCGCGGAGCTCGAGCGCGAAGGCAGGACGCTCGCCCAGCTCGTCGCCTGAGGCGTCTCAGCGATACGGGTCGGCGGCGTCGCGCAGGCCGTCGCCGAAGAAGTTGAACGCGAGGATCACGACGATCACCGGCACGACCGGCAGCATCAGCCACGGATAGAGCGCGACGACGTTGATGTTCTGCGCCTCGTTGAGCAGCACGCCCCAGCTCGTGATCGGGGGCCGCAGCCCGATGCCGAGGAACGAGAGCGCCGTTTCGCCGAGGATCATCCCCGGTATCGACAGCGTCGCCGACGCGATCAGGTGGCTCATGAAGCCGGGCAGCAGATGGCGGCCGATGATCCGGCCCGGCTTCGCACCCATCAGGCGCGCCGCCGTCGTGTAGTCCTCCTCGCGCAGCGCGAGCAGCTTCGAGCGCACGGCGCGCGCAAGTCCCGTCCAATCGAGCAGCGCCAGGATGCCGGTGATGCCGAAATAGATCAGTACCGGGCTCCAGGTCACCGGCAGCACCGCGGAGAGCGCCATCCACAGCGGCAGCTCGGGAAACGAGCGGATGATCTCGATCAGGCGCTGCACGGTGAGGTCGACCCACCCGCCGTAGTAGCCGGCGAGCCCGCCGATGACGAGGCCGAGCGCGAACGAGAGCGCGATGCCGAGCAGCCCGATCGTGAGCGAGATGCGCGCCCCGTACAGGATGCGCGAGAGCACGTCGCGCCCGAGCCGGTC
>DASURV010000059.1:0-9019 GCA_036375455.1 Casimicrobiaceae bacterium
CCTGCCATGCCGCGAGAGGAAGCGCGGGCCAGCAGTCGGGCACATCGACACTCGATCTAGGCTCGCTCATGGACGCTGCGTTTCGTCCCGTGTTCGACGCGTCCCGGTCCTCAGCGTTCCCCGCCGCCCGCCTTCTCGCACCGCCGATTGCGGCGCAGCGCGTAAAGCGCCGCACCGGCGGCGAGGAGCGCGCCGCCTTGCGCAATGGAGGTGAGCGGCAGGCTCGCCGCCAGCAGCACGCAGCCGGCGAGCCCGCCGGCGGCGAGCACCTTCGGCCAGCGCCGCTCGTTCGGGCGCAGCGTGAGCGCGGATGCGTTGGCGATCGCGTAGTAGACGAGCACCGCGAACGAGCTGAAGCCGATCGCCCCGCGCACGTCGGCGACGAGCACGACCGCGACGACGATGGCGCCGGCCGCGAGCTCCGCATGATCGGGAACCCGGTGACGCGGATGCACGGAGGCGAGCAACCGCGGCAGGTCGCCGTTTCCCGCCATCGCAAAGGCCGTTCGGCTCACGCCGGCGAGCAGCGAGAGCAGCACGCCGAGCGAGGCAACCGTCGCGCCGATGCGAACGACCGGCGCCAGCGCGGCCCACCGGCCGCTTTCGACCGCCGCCACGAGCGGTGCGCTCGCCTGCGCGAGCGTGGTCGCATCGACGGCGAGCAGCGCGCTCACCGCGACCGCCGCGTAGACGGCCAGCGTGATCAGCAGCGCAAGGGGAATGGCGCGGGGAATCGTGCGCACCGGGTCCGCCACCTCCTCGCCGAGCGTCGCGATGCGCGCATAGCCCGCGAACGCGAAGAACAGGAACCCGGCCGCCTCCAGGATCCCGGGCGCGCCGGCGGCGAGCGCCGGTCGCGCCCGCGCGAAGTCCGCCTCGCCGCCGAATGCCGCCGCGAACACGACGACGGCGAGGCATGCGAGCACAACGGCGACGATCGCGCGCGTGGCGAGGGCCGTCTTCGCCACGCCGAAATAGTTGACGGCCGTCATCGCGACCACCGCCGCCACGGCGAGCGGCCGCGCGAAGGCGGGTGCCGCATAGTAGGCGAACGTGAGCGCCATCGCGGCGCAGCTCGCGAGCTTGCCGACGACGAAGCCCCAACCGGCGAGAAAGCCCCAGAAGGCGTTGAGGCGCCTGCGCCCATAGACGTACGTACCGCCCGATTCGGGATACAGCGCCGCGAGGGCCGCGGACGACGTCGCGTTGCAGTACGCGACGAGCGCGGCGACCACGAGGCCGATCGTGAGGTCGGACCCCGCCGCGCGTGCGGCCGGGGCGAGCGCGGCGAAGATCCCCGCACCGATCATCGAGCCGAGCCCCATCACGACGGCATCGCCCATGCCGAGCTTGCGAGCGAGGCGGCTCGGGGGAGACGCGGCTTCGGTCGAGCTCATGTCGTCGCTGCACGCGCGATGCGGCATACTTCGAGACGCCACGCGAGGAGGCCGAAATGATCGATCTCGTCATCGAACAGCGTCGCCGGGATCTCGGCGGTTTCGAAGTCGGTCGCGTCCTGCCGTTCGCGAAGCGGCGGAGCGTGGGACCGTTCGTGTTCTTCGATCATTTCGGTCCCGTTCGCCTCGAGCGCGGAATTTCGCGCACCGTCGACGTGCGGCCGCACCCGCACATCGGATTGTCGACGCTCTCGTATCTGTTCGAAGGCGAGATCATGCATCGCGACAGCCTCGGCTCCGAGCAGCCGATCCGGCCCGGCGAAGTGAACTGGATGACTGCGGGCCGCGGCATCACGCATTCCGAGCGCTTCGAGCGGGCCCGCGCCGAAGGCGGCCCGATGCACGGCATCCAGGCGTGGGTCGCGCTGCCCGTCGAAAGCGAGGAGGTCGAGCCGTCGTTCGCACATTACGCGGGCAACGACCTGCCCACCTACGAGCATGACGGCCTGTGGGCGCGGCTCGTCGCCGGAGAGGCCTTCGGCGCGCGCGCCGGCGTCGCGACGTATTCGCCGCTGTTCTACGTGCACTGGCGTCTTCGGCCCGGTGCGCAGGCGCAATTGCCCGCGCAATACCCCGAGCGGGCCGCGTTCGTCGCCGGCGGATCGGTGCAGGTCGAGGGCCGGAGCTTCGATGCCGGGCAGATGCTCGTGTTCGCGCCGGGGAAACCCGTGCTCGTCACCGCCGCGACGCAGGCGACGATCATGCTGCTCGGCGGGGAGCCGATCGGCGAGCGCTTCATCGAGTGGAATTTCGTCTCGTCCTCGAAGGAGCGCATCGAGCAGGCGAAGGCCGACTGGCGCGCGGGACGGATGAAGCTGCCCGACCGCGACAACCAGGAATTCATCCCGCTGCCCGGCGAGCCGGCGCCGCCCGCCAACCCGATGTCCTAGCGACTCCGACGCGCCGGCCGCCGACCCGATATCGTCGCGCAGGTTTCGGCTACCGGGCGCTCTCCATCGCGGGCGCCCATTTCCCCTGGCGCGCGAGGCTGTTCATCTTCAGCCGGTGCTGGAACGCCTGCTGCGCGGACGCGACGTTCTTCGCGTTGCCCGCCCACCCGTGCATCACCGGATCCTGCAGCGCGCGCGCGAACGAGAACGAAAGCACCCACGGCGCACGCGGATCCCTGGCGTTGATCGCGTTGAGGTTCGCGGTCGCCTCCTCGGGTCCCTGGCCGCCGGAGAGGAAGTTGATCGTCGGCACGCTCGCCGGAACCGTGCGCCGCAGCACCTTCAGCGTCGCCGCGGCAACCTCGTCCGGGCTCGCCTTCGTCGCATGCGCCTTGCCGGGGAGGACCATGCTCGGCTTCAGGATCATGCATTCGGTGATCACGCGGTGCCGGTGCAACGCGTCGAATACCGCGTGCAGGACGGCCTCGGACACCTCGAAGCAGCGCTCGAGCGTATGGTCGCCGTCGATCAGCACCTCGGGCTCGACGATCGGCACCAGTCCCGCTTCCTGACAGATCCCCGCGTAGCGCGCGAGCACTTCCGCGTTGGCCGCGATGCCGAGCGGCGTCGGATTGGCGTCGGTGATGCCATACACCTCGCGCCACTTGGTGAAGCGCGCGCCCTGCTCCTTGTACGCCTTGAGCCGATCGGCGAGGCCGTCGAGGCCCTGCGTGATCAGGTCGCCCGGTGCACCGGGAAGGCCCGTCGTGCCCTTGTCGACCTTGATGCCGGGGAGTATGCCGCGCCTCGCGAGCACCTGCGGCAACGGCGTGCCGTCCTCGGCCTTCTGCCCGAGCGTCTCCTCGAACAGGATCACGCCGCTCAGGCAGGCATCGGCACCGGGTGCGGTGAAGAGCAGCGACCGGTACGCGCGCCGCGTCTCCTCGGTGGACTCGATGCCCACCGTCTTGAAGCGCTTGCTGATCGTGGGCAGGCTCTCGTCGGCGGCGAGAATGCCCTTGCCGGCCTCGACGATCTTCGCGACCGTCGCGGCGAGTTCGGATTCGTCGGTCATCGTGCAACTCCTTCGCGCGGCGTGAATTCGTCGCGATGATGACGAGTTTACGCCTCCCGCGAGCGCGGGCGTTCGCGCGCAGGCAGACCGGATCCGCGGCCCGCCACGCTAAACTTCCCCGTGGCCGCGCGCTTGCCCTCGTTCGTTGCCGGAGCCCTCGGGCCCTCGCCGCTGCGCAGCGCGGTGTTCCGCAACTTCTATTTCGGTTCGATCGGCGCCGCGCTCGGTTACACGATGCAGGCGACGATCTCGGCGTGGCTGATGGCGACGCTGACGACCTCCGCCCTGATGGTCGCGCTCGTGCAAAGCGCGAGCACCGCACCGACGCTCTTGTTCGGGCTCGTCGCCGGCACGCTGGCGGACATCGTCGAGCGGCGGCGCGTCATCCTCGCCACGCAGGTGGTCCTGTTCGCCGCGAGCCTGATCCTCGGCCTCGCGGCACTCGCCGGCGTCATAGGGCCCGCGTCGCTCCTGATCCTCACGTTCCTGGTCGGCGCGGGATTCACGTTCTACCTGCCGGCGCAGCAGGCGAGCATCAACGAGCTGGTGGCACGCGACAAGCTCGCGCGCGCCGTCGCACTCGGCTCGGTCGCGTTCAACGTCGCCCGCGCGATCGGACCGGCACTGGCCGGCGCAATCGCCGCGGGATTGAGCTCGGGCAGCGCGCTCGTCATGAGCGCCTTCTTCTTCGTGCCGATGTTCGTCGCGATGCGCCGCACGATGCCGCGCGAGGTCGCGCTGCCCGGCGTTCCCGAACGCCTGCTTGCGGGCGCCATGAGCGGGCTGCGCTACGTGCGCCATTCGGCGCCGATGCGCGCGCTGATCGTGCGCAACCTCGCGTTCAGCGTTTGCGCGAGCGCGTTCTGGGCGCTGCTGCCGGTGATCGCGCGCGACCTGCTCGGTCTGGGTGCCGGCGGGTTCGGCCTGCTGTCGGCGAGCTTCGGCATCGGCGCGATCGTCGGCGCGATGTCGATACCCGGCCTGCTGCACCGGCAATCGATGAACAGGGTGGTGACGTCGGCGGGATTGCTGTGGGCGCTCGCGATCGTCATCGTCGCGGTGACCGGATCGACGCCGCTCGCACTGCTCGGATCGGGCTGCGCCGGCATTGCATGGGTATGCGTGTTCGCGAGCCTGTCGACGGGCACGCAGAGCAGCGCGCCCGGCTGGGTGCGCGCCCGTGCGGTGTCGATGAACCAGGTCGCGACGCAGGGCTGCCTCGCGCTCGGCAGCGCCCTGTGGGGAGCGCTCGCCTCGGGGATCGGCACGCGATGGGCGCTGGGCGCGTCGGCCGCGGCGGTCATCCTCCTGCAGTGGGCCTATCGGCGCGTTCGCGTCAGGATGGGACAGGAGGCCGACATCGTCCCCGGTGCCCGCCCGCCCGACCTCGACCTCGCGAGCGAACCGCTGCCGGACGATGGGCCGGTGCTGATCCAGCTCGAGTACCGGATCGACCCCGAGCACCGCGCGGCGTTCCTGAAGGCGATCCAGAAGGTCGGGCCGACGCGCCGGCGCAACGGCGCCACGAGCTGGCGCGTGTTTCGCGACCTGGGCGAGGAGGGACGCTTCGTCGAGCGCTACGTGATCGCGTCGTGGGCCGAGTACGTGCGGCTGCGCTCGCGGATGACGATGGCGGACAGCCGCCTGCAGCAGCGCGTCGCGGAGCTGCAGCGTTCCGATGCGCCGATCCGCGTCTCGCGACTGATCGGCGTCACCTCGGACGCAGCGGGATCCGGCAGCCGCTGAGCCGCCCGCTCCCGAGCCGTCGGCCGAAAATGCGAGACAGATTGATCTGCGTCAGTTCCCGCGGCACGAAACGGACGATGATCGAAGTCGCAGGCTGAGCGCAAGCGGATGTCAGAACCACGCGCCTCGGCGTGCGGAGTGGTTCATGAGCGCGACCAGGAGCGCCGCAAGGCGGCCGATCTCGACGCCGGCGAAACGGCTGGCGGTCGCGGTGATTGCGCTGGCCGCTCCACTTCCCTGGCAAAGCGCGGGCGCGCAAGGAGGCGACCGCAGCGGCGAGGAAGTCGTACGGACGCAGTGCTACAAGTGTCATGAAGCCGGGCTCGAGGGCGCGCCGAGGATAGGAGACCGCGCCGCCTGGATTCCCCGTCTCAAGCAGGGATTCGACGTCCTGGTTCGTTCCGCCATCAACGGCCACGGAGGGATGCCGCCTCGTGGCGGAATGGCGAACCTGACCGATCCGGAAATCCGCGCGGCGATCGGTTACATGCTGAATCCGGTCCCGGCTGCGGCCCCGTCCACGCGCCCGGCGGCGGTAGCGGATGCGAACCATCGCAGCGTCGAAGGAACCGAGGTCTATTTCGGCGCGACCGCGGCGGAGACGCTGCGGGCTCGGCATCCGCAATCCGACGCGGAAGCCGCGATGCACGGATCCATACCCCGCGGCAGCGACTACTATCACGTCAACGTATCGCTGTTCGACAGCCAGAGCCAATCGCCGATCACCGACGCCGAGGTCGAGGTCAGGATCAGCGACCCGATGCGCGGCAGCGAGGTCAAGGCACTCGAGCTGATGGTGCTCGGCAATACCGTCAGCTACGGCAACTATCTGCGGCTCCCGGGAGCGAAGCCATACTCGATCGAAGTGTCGATTCGACGCCCCGGCGCGCCGCGCACGATCAAGACGGCGTTCGTATTCCGGAGGTGATCATCGCGGCACCGGCGCCTCGAATCTTTCCGGGTCGAGGCTGATCGTGTGCGTCGCCAGGTAGACCTCGCGCAGGAACGAGGACAGGCCACCGATTACCGCCAGCATCGCGAGCACGAACAGCGCCCCTTCCACCCAGCGCAGGTTCGCCGCGAAGAACTCGTCGAGAAAGAGGACGACGATCACCAGGCACACGAGCAGCGCCGCGGCCGTGCAGCAGTTGATCGACCAGCTCGCGAGCTTGCGCCGCCGCTCGAGGCACGTCAGCTCGGCGCGCGCCACGATCCGCGCCTCTTCGCCGAAATCGCGCCACGCCTGCTCGAGGGCGCGGCCGCGGTCGATCACGCGTGACAGCCGGTTCGCCATCACGCCGAGCAACGCGGCGATCCCCGTGAGAAGGAACACCGGCGCAATCGCGAGCTGGATCGCGTGCGCGATGGCGGGAAGCGCCTGGGCATTCGGCATCGGTGGACTCCGGCCGGCAGACGCCGAAACGATAACATCGCCTTGCGACCGCTGCAGCGGGACCCGGTATAGTCACGGCGCCGCGGGCTTCCCCGCCGAGACCAGGAGACACGCGATGGTCGATGGACGCTGGCAGTCGGTCGTGGACATTGGGCAGGGTGCGAACCGCGCATACCGCTTCGGCCGGAGTCCGCTGACGCTGGCGGCCGTTCTCGCGCTCGCGACCGTTCTGTACGGATGCGCGCCCTCCCCGCGCGGACCGGAGCCGCGCGATCTCGTCTGTCACAGTGCCGAGCAATGCCGAGTCGAGGTGACGGTGACCTGCGCGCCGGCCTGCAGCGCGTCGGTCGAGTATCAGCGCGTATTCGCGAAGGGCCACGACGTCGTCTGGGAGATCGCCAACACGCCCGGCCAGTCGTACGTCTTCGACCGTGAGGCCGGGATAGCCTTCAAGACGCCGGCTGGAAGGCAAGCCTTTCGCTGTAACGTCGAGGCGAACGGGAAACGCTACGGGTGCCGGAACGGCAAGGCGCCCGGCGAGTACGAATACGGCGTCCGGTTGAGCGGCTCCCCGCCGGTGCCGCCGATCGATCCGTGGGTCGTCAACAACTGACGCCGGCTGCGATGCACGCCGTCGCGATCGGATAGCGCCACGCTCGCGCGGAATGCGGCGTGCGGCGGGACCGGCGTTGCATGGGCCTCCGGCGTTGCGCACACATACGCCGATGGGCCCGACCGAAATTGTCCTGCTGGCCCTGTTCGTCTTCGTCGCCTGGCTCGTCTGGGACACGCTGAAAGCGCGCGAGGCGGCCAACACGGCGATGCGCGCCGCCTGCGTCGAGCGGGGATTGCTGTTTCTCGACGACACCGTCTCGCTGCACTCGATGCGCCCGGTGCGCGATGACGACGGCCGCATGAGGCTGCGGCGCATCTACCATTTCCAGTACAGCGACACCGGGCACAACCGGCGCGACGGCTCGATCACGTTGATTGCCGACTCGGTCGCAGCGCTCGACATGGACGGCAGAGTGTCGTAAGTCCGCCACAACCGTTGCGCTTCGTGCGACGAGTTTGACCAAGATCAAATTGACGGCTTCGCGCGGCAGGGGATACTAAGGCCACGGTTCGATTGGCGCGTGCTGCGCGCGGCGGACCGGCGTGCAAGGAAACGCGCGAGCGACGTCCCGTGGCCGAATGGGTCTCGCACGACGCCAGGGAGGCGCTCATGCGATCGAAGTGGATTGTTGCGGCCGGTCGGCTTGCGTTCGCGGCATTGGCATGGCTCGCGACCGCCGCGATGGCGCAGGCTCCGGCGCCCGACGCGAAGCCCCCACCCACCGGCGCCGCCGCTGCGAGCGCCGCTGCGCCCGCCTCGGGTGCTCCCGGTGCGGTGTGCCTCAAGTGCCACGAGGACGAGGTCGGCGGCATGCTTTCGACCAAGCATGCGGTCACCGGCCATGGCCGCACGCCGTGGGGAACCGGCAAGGCGTGCCAGTCCTGCCACGGCGAGTCGCTCGAGCACATCCGCAACACCAAGCTCCCCACGACGACGACGTTCAAGAAAACCACGCCGGCGGCGGAGCGGATCGCACCCTGCATAGCCTGTCACCAGGGCGGCGAGCGGATGCACTGGGCCGGCTCGGCGCACGATCGCAACGATATCGCCTGCAACGACTGCCACAAGCTGCACAAGGCCGTCGACCCGGTGCGGGTCGCCCAGACGCAGCCCGGCGTGTGCTTCGACTGCCACAAGGACAAGCGCGCCGCGAGCCTGCGCGCCTCGACACATCCGATCCGCTCGGGCGGCATGCCGTGCACGTCGTGCCACCAGCCGCACGGAGCGGTGGGCGAGTTCAACCTGATCAAGACGTCCGTCAACGACACCTGCTACACGTGCCACGCCGACAAGCGCGGCCCGTTCCTCTGGGAGCACCCGCCGGCACGCGAGGACTGCTCGAACTGCCACGACCCGCACGGCACGAACACGTCGCCGATGCTCACGACGCGTCCGCCTTTCCTGTGCCAGCAATGCCACCAGACGCCGTTCCACCCGAGCACCTTGTATAGCGGCAACAACCTGCCGCCGAACCCTGGCGCCGACAAGATGCTCGGCAACCAGTGTCTCAACTGTCATGTGAAGGTGCACGGCAGCAACCACCCCGCCGGCGCCCGCTTCACGCGCTGACGCGCCAGGCGCAATACGGGAGCGACGACGATGAACGCTGACCGTGATCCGACGTTCCGGACGCATTCGCTCGCCGCGGCGATCGCGGCTGCCCTGCTCGTGCCGGCCGCGTACGCCGAGCCGCTGTTCCAGGTGCCGCTCTACGGCGACGCCGACATGACCCGATACGAGACGAACAACGTCGAGCTCGGCGTCGGCTACAACGACGTCAGCGGCGCGCGCTAGAAGTTCGGCGAATGGACCGGCCTGTTCCGGCAGGACCCGTTCGCGATC
>DASURV010000060.1:0-2698 GCA_036375455.1 Casimicrobiaceae bacterium
GCTCATGTAGATCATGCCGGGCACGCCGTTGATCGCGTTCTCGATCGGCGAGGCCACCGTCTGCTCGAGCGTCGCGGCGGACGCGCCGGGATAGATCGCCTGCACGGTGACGACAGGCGGCGCGATCTCCGGATACTGCGCCACCGGCAGCGCGCGCATCGCGGCAAGACCGGCGAGCACCAGGAACAGCGAGATGACCGCCGCGAAGATCGGGCGGTCGATGAAAAAGCGCGAAAGCATGGGGATTCCCCGTTATTGTTTCGGCGCAGCCGCGGCCTTGGCGGGCTCGGGCGCGGACTTGACGGCTCCGGCGGCGGACTTCGCCGATTCGGCGGCCGGCTTCGCGGGCTCGGCTGCGCCCTTCGCCGGTTCAGCCGCTGCGGACTTGGTCGGCTCGGAGCCGGCGCCGGCCGCAGCCACCTTCACCGGCGCGCCGGGCATCACCTTGGCGATGCCGTTGACGATCACCGGGTCGCCGGGCTTCAGTCCCGACTCGATGACCCATTGGTTGGACTTGTTGGCGTCGACCCAGTCGCCTACGACGACGGGCCGCGGCGTCGCCACGTCCTTGCCGTCCTTGTCTTTCCCGACGACATAAACGAACTTCCCCTGCGGGCCGTCCATCACGGCGACCTGCGGCACCGCGATGACGTTCTGGCGCTCGGCGCCGTGCAGGATCACGCGCACGAACTGGCCCGGCTTGAGCGCGCCGTCCGCATTGCCAACTTCCGCGCGCATCTCGTACGTGCCGGTCGACGGATTCACCCGCGTGTCGGCGAAATTGATCTTGCCCTTGCGCGGCAGCGTCGAGCCGTCGGAGAGGCGGATCGTCACGTCGTAGCCGTTGTCCTTCGGCAACGCGAGCTGGTTCGCCGCCGCCGCCCGGTTGAGGCGCAGCTGCTCGTTTTCCGAGATGTTGAACACGATCCAGATCGGATTCGTCTGCGAGATCGTCGTCAGCAGCGTCTCGTTCGCCGTGGCGAGGCTGCCCTCGGATTTCAGCGCCCGGCTCGTCAAGCCGGAAATCGGCGCCACCACCTTCGTATAGCCGAGATTCAGCGCGAGCTCCGCGAGCTTCGCCTGCGCGGATTTGACGGCCGCCGCAGCGAGGTCGGCTTGCGATGCGGCGTCGTCGGCCTCCTTCTGCCCGATCGCCTTGCGCTCGGCGAGGGGCTTGAGACGTGCGAGCTCGCGATCGGCCTGCGCCTTTTGCGCTTGCGCGCGCGCGACGTCAGCGTTCGCCGCCGCGACCTGCGCCTGGTACTGGCGCGGATCGATGATGAACAGCGGCTGGCCGGCTTTGACGGCCGCGCCTTCGTCGAACAGGCGCTTCTCGACGATGCCGGTCACGCGCGCACGGACCTCGACGTCCTTCGACCCCGCCGTCTGCCCGACGTATTCGAATGCCACCGGGAACGTGCGCGTCGCCGCGGCCTGGACGGTCACTTCCGCCGGAGGAAAGCCGTGGAATCCGGCGCCCTTTTCCTGCGACGGGCTGCAGGCCGCCACCAGGGCGGCGAGCGCCAGCGGAAACAGGCGGGGCGGAATGCGGTACGCGACGGACATTCGGGAACTCCCAGGAGATGAGCGGCGCGAAGGTGCTGCCGTGCGCCTTGTGCGAGCGTGGAAGAATACATACAATCACGTCTGTTTGTAAAGGGGCGCGTTCAGCGCGGGCGTGCGGGGTCGGCGACAGTCAATGGCACGAAGAACGAAGGAAGACGCGGCGATCACCCGCGAGCAGCTGCTCGACGCGGCCGAGACGGTATTCCGGCAGCGCGGCGTGGCGCGCAGCTCGCTCGCGGAGGTCGCGGCGGCGGCCGGGGTCACCCGAGGCGCCGTGTACTGGCATTTCCGCGACAAGGCGGACCTCTGCGCGGCGATGTGCGAGCGCGCGCTGCTGCCGCTCGAGACGTCGCTGCGCGATGCCGGCGCCGTCGAGCACGACGATCCGCTGAAAGTGCTGCGCGAGCTTGCGCTGGCGGCGTTGACCCGGCTTGCGACCGATCCGCGGTCGCAGGCGGTGTTCGAGGTCATGCTGCACGAAAGCGCGGAAAGCGTGGAAATGGCGGCGATCGCCGAGCGCAAGCAGCGCGAGCGGCGGCAATGCCTCGTGCAAGTCGAGCGCGTCGTGCAGCAGGCGGTTGCCTGCGGCCAACTGCCCGAGGATACGGACGCGTCGCTCGCCGCACGGGCGATGCACGCCTACATCGGCGGCATCATGCAGGACTGGGTGCTCGATCCGGCGGCGTACGACCTCGCGGCATGCGCGGCCGGGCTCGTCGATGCGATCGTTGCCGGATTGCGCACGGCGCCGCCCCGCGTGCCGGCTGCACGCTCGCGCGCATCCGGGGAGAAGGCGCTGCAGGCCGAGCGCGACGTCGTGGGGAAGGGGTAGCCGCGACGTGCTGACGCGGCGCTCGCGCGGGTGTCAGCGCTTTCGGCGCGTTGCATAATGCGATCGTCTGATCCAGAGGAGATCGCGATGCACATCCAGCGCGTCGGCGTCATCGGCGCCGGAACCATGGGTAACGGCATCGCGCAGGCATGCGCGGCCGCCGGCGTCGACGTCGTCATGGTCGATGTCGCGCAGGCGGCCGTCGACCGCGGCCTCGCCGCGATCGATACGAGCCTCGAGCGGCTGCAGAAGAAGGAAAAGATCACGGGCGACGCCCGCAAGGCCGCGCTCGCCCGCATC
>DASURV010000061.1:0-4041 GCA_036375455.1 Casimicrobiaceae bacterium
GATGCGGGCGAGCGCGGCCTTGCGGGCGTCGCCCGTGATCTTTTCCTTCTTCTGCAGCCGCTCGAGGCTCGTATCGATCGCGGCGAGGCCGCGGTCGACGGCCGCCTGCGCGACATCGACCATGACGACGTCGACGCCGGCCGCAGCGCACGCCTGCGCGATGCCGTTGCCCATGGTTCCGGCGCCGATGACGCCGACGCGCTCGATGTGCATCGCGATCTCCTCTCGATCAGACGATCACATTATGCAACGCGCCGAAAGCGCCGACACCCGCGCGAGCTCCGCCGGAGATGCGATACCGCGCGAGCGCCGCCGACGCTTCCCGGAGCAGTGACCGCCCGGGTCAGCCGTTGCGCGTCAGATCGCTCCCGCGAGGCGCGCGAGCAACGCGATCACCATGCCATTGCTCGCGAGGACGATGCCCGACAGCCATAGCAGGTTCTGGACCTGGCTCGACTTCACTTCGGCCTTGATGTCGGCGCGCAAAGTGTCGAATCTTGCGTCGGAGGTCCCGAGCACTGCTTCGATGCGTGCGAACCGGGCATCGACCTCGGCGATCGCCACGTCGAACGCAGACTTCGTCAGCACGTCGGACCCCTGCTGCGAGACGTCGATCGCGCTCGCGATCTCCTCCGCAGTGAAGTTCGCGTTCTTGCCCGTGCTCTTGAGCGAGGTGACGAGGCGATAGGTGTCCAGCACGACAGGCATCGGGGGTGACCTCGACCTCTTGAGTATAGGCCGACGGAACCGACGATTCCCTGCGGACGCTCTGACCATCGCATGCTCGGCGGCGCCGCACAATCGGCCATTGGACCGAAGGCGTCTGCGCGGCTACCCCTTCCCGACTACGTCGCGCTCGGCCTCCAGCGCCTTCTCCCCGGATGCGCGCGAGCGTGCAGCCGGCACGCGGGGCGGCGCCGTGCGCAGGCCGGCAACGATTGCATCGACGAGTCCGGCCGCGCATGTCGCGAGGTCGTACGCCGCCGGATCGAGCACCCAGTCCTGCATGATGCCGCCGATATAGGCGTGCATCGCCCGTGCGGCGAGCGGCGCATCCGTATCCTCGGGCAGTTGGCCGCAGGCAACCGCCTGCTGCACGACGCGCTCGACATGCACGAGGCATTGCCGCCGCTCGCGCTGCTTGCGCTCGGCGATCGCCGCCATTTCCACGCTTTCCGCGCTTTCGTGCAGCATGACCTCGAACACCGCCTGCGACCGTGGATCGGTCGCAAGCCGGGTCAACGCCGCCAGCGCAAGCTCGCGCAGCACTTGCAGCGGATCGTCGTGCTCGGCGGCGCCGGCATCGCGCAGCGACGTCTCGAGCGGCATCAGCGCGCGCTCGCACATAGCCGCACAGAGGTCCGCCTTGTCGCGGAAATGCCAGTACACGGCGCCTCGGGTGACGCCGGCCGCCGCCGCGACCTCCGCGAGCGAGCTGCGCGCCACCCCGCGCTGCCGGAACACCGTCTCGGCCGCGTCGAGCAACTGCTCGCGGGTGATTGCCGCCTCTTCCTTCGTTCTTCGTGCCATGCCTGCCGCCGACCCCCGCCCGCCTGCGCCGAACGCGCCTCTTTACAAACAGTCGTGATTGTATGTATTATTCCACGCTCGCACAAGGCGCACCGCAGCATCTTCGCGCCGCTTATCTCCTGGGAGTTCCCGAATGTCCGTCGCGTATCGCATTCCGCCCCGCCTGTTTCCGGTGGCGCTCGCCGCGCTGGTGGCCGCCTGCAGCCCGTCGCAGGAGAAGGGCGCCGGATTCCACGGCTTTCCGCCGGCGGAAGTGACCGTCCAGGCCGCGGCGACGCGCACGTTCCCGGTGGCGTTCGAATATGTCGGGCAGACGGCGGGTTCGAAGGACGTCGAGGTCCGTGCCCGCGTGACCGGCATTGTCGAGAAGCGCCTGTTCGAAGAAGGCGCAGCCGTCAAAGCGGGCCAGTCGCTGTTCATCATCGATCCGCGCCAGTACCAGGCGCAGGTCGCGGCCGCGAACGCGGACGTCGCGCGCGCGCAAGCGCAAAAAGCGCAGGCCGACCGCGAGCTCGCGCGTCTCAAGCCCCTCGCCGAGCGCAAGGCGATCGGGCAGAAGGAGGCCGACGACGCCGCATCGCAAGCCGACCTCGCCGCGGCGGCCGTCAAAGCCGCGCAGGCGAAGCTGGCCGAGCTTTCCCTGAACCTCGGCTATACGAAGGTCGTGGCGCCGATTTCCGGATTGACGAGCCGGGCGCTGAAATCGGAGGGCAGCCTCGCCACGGCGAATGAAACGCTGCTGACGACGATCTCGCAGACGAATCCGATCTGGATCGTGTTCAACATCTCGGAAAACGAGCAGCTGCGGCTCAACCGGGCGGCGGCGGCGAACCAGCTCGAGCTGCCGAAGGACAACGGCTACGACGTGACGATCCGCCTCTCCGACGGCTCGACGCTGCCGCGCAAGGGCAAGATCAATTTCGCCGACACGCGGGTGAATCCGTCGACCGGCACCTACGAGATGCGCGCGGAAATTCCCAACGCGGACGGCGCGCTCAAGCCCGGCCAGTTCGTGCGCGTGATCCTGCACGGCGCCGAGCGGCAGAACGTCATCGCGGTGCCGCAGGTCGCGGTGATGGACGGCCCGCAGGGGAAGTTCGTCTACGTCGTCGGGAAAGACAAGGAAGGCAAGGACGTGGCGACGCCGCGGCCCGTCGTCGTAGGCGACTGGGTCGACGCCAACAAGTCCAACCAATGGGTCATCGAGTCAGGACTGAAGCCCGGCGACCCGGTCATCGTCAACGGCATCGCCAGGGTGATGCCTGGCGCGCCGGTGAAGGTGGCTGCGGCCGGCGCCGGGTCCGAGCCGGCCAAGTCCGCAGCCATCGAGCCCGCCAAGTCCGCGGCGGCTGCCGCCGAGCCCGCCAAGTCGACGAGCGATCCCACCAAGTCTGCGGCTGCGCCGAAACAATAACGGGGAATCCCCATGCTTTCGCGCTTTTTCATCGACCGCCCGATCTTCGCAGCGGTGATCTCGCTGTTCCTGGTGCTCGCCGGTCTCGCCGCGATGCGCGCGCTGCCGATCGCGCAGTATCCGGAGATTGCGCCGCCGGTCGTCACCGTGCAGGCGATCTATCCGGGCGCCTCCGCCGAGACGGTCGCGCAGACCGTCGCGTCCCCGCTCGAAAACTCGATCAACGGCGTGCCCGGCATGATCTACATGAGCTCGTCGTCGGGGTCGAACGGCATCGTGCAGATCCAGGTGACGTTCGAGATCGGCACGAACATCGACATCGCGTCGGTCAACGTCAACAACCGCGTCAACGAGGTGCTGCCGCGGCTGCCCGAGGAGGTTCGCCGCCAGGGCGTGACGGTCGAGCGCGGCAGCTCGGCGTTCCTGCAGGTGATCGCGTTCTATTCGGACGGCCGCTTCGACGACCTGTACACGTCGAACTACGTCACGCTGAACGTGCTCGACCAGTTGAAGCGCCTGCCGGGCACGACGAACGTGCAGATCTTCGGCGCGCACGACTACGCGATGCGCATCTGGCTCAAGCCGGACCGGATGGCGCAGCTCAAGCTGACGCCGTCCGACGTGATTCGCGCCGTGAACGATCAGAACGCGCAGTTCGCGGCCGGCAAGGTCGGCCAGGCGCCAAGCTCGCAGAACCAGGACCTCGTCTACACGATCACGACGCGCGGCCGGCTCTCCGAGCCGCGCGAGTTCGAGCAGATCATCGTCCGCGCGAACCCGGACGGCTCGACCGTGCGCCTCGCCGACGTCGCCCGCGTCGAGCTCGGCTCGAAGGACTACGACTTCATCGGCCGCATCAACGGCAAGTCGGCGACGCTGATCGGCGTGTTCCTCGCCCCCGGCGCGAACGCGCTCGCCGTCGCGAAGACCGTGAAGAACGAGGTCGCGGAACTGGCGACGCGCTTCCCCGAAGGGCTGTCGTACTCGATTCCGTACGACACGACGCGGTTCGTCGAAGTGTCGATCCGCGAGGTGATGTACACGCTCGGCGAGGCGATGATCCTCGTGTTCCTCGTCATCTACCTGTTCCTGCAGAG
>DASURV010000062.1:0-3732 GCA_036375455.1 Casimicrobiaceae bacterium
GGCCGGCCGCTGCGTCGTCGCTCACGCGAGCTTCCACCCAGCGATCGCCCTGCGGCGTGCGCTCCTTCTTCCAGAACGGCGCACGGGTCTTCAGCATGTCCATCACGTATTCGCACGCGTCGAACGCCATGCCGCGATGCGTGCTCGTGATCACGACCAGCACGATCTGGTCGCCGGGGCGAAGTGCGCCGACGCGATGCACGACCAGCGCATCGAGGATCGTGAACCGCCGGCGAGCCTCGCCGACGATGTCCGCGAGCGCCTGCTCGGTCATGCCCGGATAGTGCTCGAGCGTGAGACCCGTCACCGTGGCGGCGTCGTTGACGTCGCGCACCGTGCCGATGAACGACGCGATGGCGCCGATGTCGGCGCGGCCTGCGCGGAGGCGCGTGATCTCCTGGCCGGCGTCGAAATCGCCTGTTTGCACGCGAACGTGATCGCGTTCGTCACGTCCCGGCTCGTGCGGGTGCCCGGCTGAGCTCGCTGCCATGCTCATCGGGTCTCGCTAACCACCTGTAACCGGCGGGAAAACCGCGACTTCGTCGCCGTCGGCGACCGGATGCGTCCGGCCAGCGAGCTGCTGGTTCACGGCGAAGCGTACCGCGCGTCCTGGCGCGAGCTCGCTCGCCCACACGCCGCCACGTCCGCGCAGCACATCGAGGATCGCATCGACGGTGAGCGCGCGTTCCGCCGCGATCTCGATCGTCTCGCGCTCGCGGTCAAACGCCTCGCGCAGCCGCGCGAGGTAGACGAGGCGAACGGAAACGAGGGTTGCGACGGAGGCTGTTTGCATGGCGAAGGGAAGAGCGGGCGCTGCCGTACGAAAGTGCGAGGCGCCGGAATCTGATTGTACGACGCTCGCAGCGTGCGCCGGGTTCGGAATGCGCCGTAGAGGGCGCTGAAGGCGCGGACCTAGAAGCGGAATTGCATTCCGAGCTGCACCTGGTCGGACTCGGGCAGCGGCCCCGCGACCGCTTCGCCGGCGAAGCGGCTGAAGCGGGCATATTCGAGGCGCAGGCCCAGAGCCGGCGTCACGTCGTAGCGGACGCCCAGCCCGTAATTGACGCCGTCGCGCAACGTCCGGGTTTCGCTGGGCGGCAAGGCGGCCAGCGCATACGCGGGCAGCGCGTCGCTTTGCGCATAGCCCAGCCGGCCGTACAGCGAGAAGCTCTTCCGGAACGACCAGCTCGTGTAGACATCCGCGTTCCAGGTCCGCGACGCGAGTGCCGGCGCCGACGCGAGCGACAGCCCGACGCCGCGCGGCGCAGTCGAAGCGAGTGGCCGCAGCGTGTAGCGGTCGGCGGTCGAGAAGGACGCTTCGACGGCAACGTCGTTGGTCCACCGGTAGCCGCCGAACACGAGTGCCCGATTGGCGGTGTCGTCGCTGATCGGCGAGGAGAAGCGGCCCCACGTCGAAGACAGCCGGCCCAGGTCGACGCCCGCGGCCTCGACCCCCGCATTGCGCAGCGCAACACCGCCGTAGAAGCCCGCGGCTTGCGCCGTCGGCTGGACGGCGCGGTCCTGCGCGAATCCGAGCGGGGACACCACGAAGGCGGCAACAGCGGCGGCAAGTGCGGTTCGGCGAATCATGAAGCTGGACTTTTGCGGCCTGCGGGCAGCCAACCTGCGACCCCGGTCGGGGTCGCGCCGGACTTGGTCCCGGATCGGTTGCCAAGGTTCACGCTACCCTCGGAAGCCCCCGCCGTCAATCGGACACCGGCCAGGCGGCTGCGTGCTCGAAAACGAATGTGGCGATTGGCGCCGGGTCGTTCAAGGCGAAGACCGGCAGGCGCGTAGCCAGCCGCGCCGGGGGGTCGGCCGCGACGCCGACGATCGCCCGGTCGGTCGGGTGCAGCAGCGGCTTGCCGATGCCTTCCCGCCACACCTCGACCTTGGGAATCGGGGCGCGCTTGTAGCCTTCAACCAGCGCGAGATCACAGGGGGAGAGGCGGTCGAGCGCCTGCGCAAGCGTCAATTCCGGCGCGCCGCGCAACTCGTGGATCAGCGCAAAGCGCGCGCTCGAGCTGACGAGCACCTCGGTGCAACCCGCCGTGCGATGACGATGGGAATCCTTGCCGGGCGTGTCGACATCGAACGCATGATGCGCGTGCTTGACGAGCGACACCGTCAGGCCGCGCGCCACGAGCAGCGGGACAATCGCCTCGATCAGCGTGGTCTTGCCGCTGCCGGACCAGCCGGCGAAACCGATGACGCGCATGCGAGCGTTTCAGGCGACGCGCTCGGCGCGGTCCGCGCGCCAGGGGGCGGCCGTCACCGGGCCGCCCGCGTCCGTGGCAAGGCCCGCATGCGCGATCGCGCCGTCCCAAGTCATGACGCCCGCCGCGAGCGCCGCGTCGCGCTCGACCGCGTGTGCGATGCCGGCGTCGGCAAGCCGGCGCACGTACGGCAGCGCCGCCGCCGCCAGCGCGAGCGAAGCGGTCCGCGCCACGAGCGCCGGCATGTTGGGGACCGCGTAATGCACGACGCCCTCCTCCACGTACGTCGGCTGCGACAGGCTCGTCATTCGCGACGTCTCGGCGATACCGCCCTGGTCGATGCCGACATCGACGATGGCGCTGCCGCCGCGCATCGCGCGCACGACATCGCGCGGAATCAGCTTCGGCGACAGCCGGCCGGGCTCGAGCACGCCGCAGATGACGAGATCGGCGCGGGCGATCGCGTCGTGCAAGCACGTCCGGTCGCCAGCGAGCGCCATGATGACGATGCGCTCGTCGCCCGCGGCAAGCGCTGCAAGCCGCGCCGCGCCGCGCGAGAACACGGTCACTTCGCATCCAAGGCGCGCGGCGACGCGCGCGGCCTCGCCACCGACGTTGCCGGCGCCGACCACGACCACGCGTGCACCCGGAACGGCATCGACGCCTGTGACGAGCGTGCCGTTGCCGCCCGCATTCGTCATGAGCGCCTGCGCGCCGACGAGCGGCGCGAGGCGCCCGGCGATGCGCGACATCGGCGCGAGCAGCGGCAGCGCGCCGTGCACGTCGCGAACCGTCTCGAATGCAATGACCCGTACGCGGGCCGCCAGCACCGCGGCGAGCAGCGCGCGGTCGCGGTTCAATTGCGCGAACCCGAAGACCGTCGTGCCGGGCGAAAGCCGGGCGTACTCGGCGCGCTGCACTTCCTTCACCTTGACGATCAGCGGGCAGCGCCAGATCATCGCGGCGTCGGCGGCGACGGCCGCGCCCGCGTCGCGATAGGCGTCGTCGGCAAAGCCGCTCGCCGCGCCGGCGCCCGCTTCGACGACGACCGCGTGTCCGGCGGCGACGAGCATCCGGGCGCCGTCGGGCACCAGCGCGACGCGCCGCTCGCCGTCCTTGGTCTCGCGCGGGATACCGATCTGCATCCGAAGTCCTATGCCAATGTCCTCGGGATTGTAGACTGGGCCGCAAGGCGTCCCCATATGGAGCCGATGAAGAATCCTCTCGTTCCGCGGCGGGCGGCCACCGGCGACGACGATCGCCACGGCCCGATCATCGAAGCGCTGGAGCGCGTGCTGGCGGACATTCCCGCCGCAGGCACTGCGCGCGCCGAGCTTCCCGACAGCGCCGCGAAGGCGATCGCGCGCCGCGCCGCAAAGCGCGCCGCCATGCTGTCGGGCTCGCTTGCGCTGCCGCCTGGGCCGCTGGGCTTTCTCACCGTGCTGCCGGACCTGTACCTGATCTGGCAGACGCAGCGGCAGATGGTGGCCGACATCTTCGGTGTGTACGGGCGCAG
>DASURV010000063.1:0-5008 GCA_036375455.1 Casimicrobiaceae bacterium
TCTACATGCGGATCATCCGCCCCGGGCGAGTCGGCGAGGCATCGCTGTTTGGCGTCGCCCTTCTTCTCGCCTCCATCATCTTCGGGCGCAACGTGGCGGCCGACGCGACGCTGGGGCCGCTCTTCACGCTGACCGGACCGCAGCTCGCCTGGGCCCTGATTCTCTACGGCGGCATCGCGGCGAGCCTTCCCGTATGGCTGATGCTCGCGCCGCGCGATTACCTCAGCACATTCCTCAAGATCGGCACCGTCGCCGCACTGGCCATCGGCATCTACGTCGTCGCGCCCCCGCTCGCGATGCCGCAGACCACGCGCTTCATCGACGGCACGGGACCGGTCTTCTCGGGATCGCTCTTTCCGTTCCTCTTCATCACGATCGCATGCGGCGCCGTCTCGGGCTTCCACGCGCTGATTTCGTCCGGCACCACCCCGAAGATGATCGAGCGCGAGTCGCACATGCGCTTCATCGGCTTCGGCGGCATGCTCGCCGAATCGTTCGTGGCCATGATGGCGCTGGCCGCCGCTTGCGTGCTCGATCCGGGCATCTACTTCGCGATGAACGCTCCTGCGGCCGTCATCGGCACGACGCCCGCCCATGCGGCGCAGGTCATCTCCGGCTGGGGATTCGCGATCACGCCGGACATGATCAATCAGACGGCCGTCGACATCGGCGAGAACAGCATCCTGTCCCGGGCAGGCGGCGCGCCCACGCTTGCCGTCGGCATGGCACAGATCCTCGCGAAGACGCTGGGCGGCAAGGCGATGGAGGCATTCTGGTATCACTTCGCGATCCTGTTCGAGGCGCTGTTCATCCTGACCGCGGTCGATGCCGGGACGCGCGTCGGGCGCTTCATGATCCAGGACATGCTCGGCCACGTGTACCGTCCGCTCGGGAACACGGAATTCCTGCCTGCCAACGTGCTCGCCACGGTGCTTTGCGTGGGCGCCTGGGGGTACTTCCTCTATCAGGGCGTGATCGATCCGCTCGGCGGCATCAACACGCTATGGCAGCTCTTCGGCGTGGGCAATCAGATGCTCGCAGGGATCGCGCTGTTGCTGTGCACCAGCATGCTCGTGAAGATGAAGCGGGAGCGTTACGTCTGGGTCACCGTCGTGCCCACGGCATGGCTGCTGATCACGACGTTGACGGCGGGTATCGAGAAGATCTTCCACCCCGATCCGAGCATCGGCTTCATCGCCCTGGCCCGCAAGTTCAGCAGCGCCGCGGCGCAGGGCACGGTGCTCGCGCCCGCCAAGTCGATCGGCGAGATGCAGCGCGTCGCGTTCAACAACTACCTCGACGCGGTCGTCTGCGGGGTCTTCGTCGTGCTCGTCCTGGCGATGTGCTGGTACACGATCCGGACCTGCCGGCACGCGTTGCGGCAGGCGCATCCGACGGCGCATGAAGTGCCCCCGCTCGCCCCCGCGCAGGGAGCCGCGGCATGAGCGCCGCACGGGGCAGGCGATTGCGCACGTGGGCGCGCCAGGCGCGCCAGGCCTGGATGCAGGTCTGCGGCATTCCCGACTACGAGCGCTACCTCGCCCATCGTGCGGCCCGGCATCCGGACGAGCCGGTACTGTCCCGAGGGGAGTTCTTCGCGCGGGCGATCGACCGGAAGTATCGCCGCAGCGGGCCGCGCTGCTGCTAGGGTCTGGTCCCGAACGACCTGTGTATCCGCCGATGGGTCGGGCGACCACACGCGCCGCGTCCGTCTTGCCGCGGGTGACCTACAGCTCGTGCTCTAGTAGCGGACGAGGGTCGTGCTGCGCCCGCATGGCGTCTTTGCGGTGATCGCGCCGTTCAACTATCCGATTGCGCTCGCGACGAGATGATCACGGGCGCCCTGCTCGGCGGGAACACCGTCGTGTTCAAGCCGAGCCCGAATGCCGGTCTCACCGGACGGATGCTGGTCGACGCGTTCGAGGAGGCGGGGTTCGCGGTGGGCGCGGTCAACCTCGCTTGCGGCGGCGCGGCAACCGAGCGAGTCACTCTGCCTCCCCGAACAGCTCGACGATCAGCTCGCGCAGCCACCGGTTGCCGGCGTCGTGCTCGTAGCGCCGGTACCAATGCACGCTCACGTCGAAGCGGGGCAGCCCGCGCGTGCGCCACTGCGCATACCGTCCGAGCAGCCGGAACGCTTCCGACAAGCGCTGCGGCATGATGACCGCGAGCTGCGTGTCGGCGAGGATCCGTGGCAGGACCATGAAATGCGGCAGCGTGAGCCGCACCCGCTCGCGCAGGCCGAGCGCGTCGATCGCGCGCGCCGTCGCCGGGTGCGAGCGCACGAGCACGTAGGAGAGCTGTGCCAGCGCCGCACGGGTCGGACGCTGCCGTGCCAGCGGGTGATCGGCGCGCATCACGACGACGTATTGCTCGTGCAGGAGGAAGCGGCGCTCGACGTCGGTGAGCGCGGGGATGTAGCCGAGCGCGAGATCGATGCGGCCGCTCTCCATCGCCGGGAGGATGTCGACGTCGTCGAGCTGGAACGCCTCGAGGCGCACGCCCGGCGCGACCTTCGCGATGCGCGCCATCAGCGGCGGCAGGAAGATCGTCTCGCCGATGTCGCTCATGTGCAGGCGAAACGTCCGGCTCGAGCGCGCCGGGTCGTAGGCGTCCTCCTCGCGCAGCGCCAGGTCGAGCGTGCCGAGCGCCTGGCCGACCGCTGCCGCGAGGCGCTGGCCCTTCGGCGTCACGCTCATCCCGTGCTGCGAGCGCACGAACAGCGGATCGCGCAGCGTGAGCCGCAGCCGCCGCAGCGCGTGGCTCACGGTGGGCTGCGATACGCCAAGCCGCTCCGCGGCCCGCGTGACGTTGCCCGTAGCGTGCACGGCGTGGAACGTCTGCAGCAGGTTGAGGTCGAGCTCGCTGATATTCATTGCGTCTATGACCGATCTAGCGAATATGGCATGGACAGATAGTACGCCGGTTGACTAGAGTTGCGCCGCGGAGGCGCGTTTCGCGCGGGGAGGCGGCTTGGAAGTCTCGTTCGACAAGGAAGTGCGGAACCTTCGCCTGGGCGCCGGCCAGACGTTCCATGGCGAGGGAATCCTCGCGATCACCAAGGCGCTGCTGCAGGCGGGCGTTTCCTACGTCGGCGGCTATCAGGGCGCGCCGGTGTCGCACCTGCTCGACGTGCTGGTGCAGGCGCGCGACTACCTCGCCGAGCTCGGCGTGCACGTCGAGGCGTGCTCGAACGAGGCCTCCGCGGCGGCGATGCTCGGCGCGTCGATCCACTACCCGGTGCGCGGCGCCGTCACGTGGAAGTCGATCGTCGGCACCAATGTCGCGGCCGACGCGCTGTCGAACCTCGCCTCGCCGGGCGTGCGGGGCGGCGCGCTGATCATCGTCGGCGAAGACTACGGCGAAGGCGCCAGCGTGATCCAGGAGCGCACGTACGCGTATGCGCTCAAGTCGTCGCTGCTGATGCTCGACCCGCGCCCGGAACCCGCGCACATGGTGCGCATCGTCGAGGAGGCGTTCGCGCTCTCCGAGGCGTCGAGCATGCCCGCGTTGCTGCAGCTACGGATTCGCGCGTGCCACGTGCGCGGCTCGTTCGTCTGCAAGGACAACGTCGCGCCGGCGATTTCGGCGCGCCACGCGATCGATGCGCCGGCCGGGTTCGATTACTCGCGCCTCGCCCATCCGCCGGTCACGTTCGGGCACGAGAAGATCAAGGCCGAGCAGCGCATCCCCGCGGCGCGGCGCGCGATCGCCGAGCGCGGCCTGAACGAATCGTTCGCCGGGCGGCGCGAGGACCTCGGGCTGATCGTCCAGGGCGGCCTCTACAACTCGACCGTCGGCGCGCTCTCGCACCTCGGTCTTTGCGACGCGTTCGGCGACGGCGAACTGCCGATCCTCGCACTCAACGTCACGTACCCGCTGGTGCCCGAGCAGTTGCGCGACTTCTGTCTCGGCAAGCGGGCCGTGCTGGTGATCGAGGAGGGTTTCCCCGCGTACATCGAGCAGGATCTGCTGGCGACGCTGCGCCGGCTCGACGTCCAGACTGCCGTGCACGGCAAGGACCTGCTGCCGATGGCGGGCGAATACACGGTCGACGTGCTGGCGCAGGGATTGGCCGACTTCGTCGCGCGGCGTGCGCCCGACGTCGACCTCGCGGCGGGTCGCCGCTGGCTCGCCGAGCTTGCGCGCAACCGCGCGGCGGTGAAGGAGGCTCTCGCGCCGCTGCCGGCGCGGCCGCCGCAGTTCTGCATCGGCTGCCCCGAGCGCCCGACGTTCGCGGCGGTGAAGCTCGCGCAGCGGCGCATCGGCAACGTGCACGTCGCCGCCGACATCGGCTGCCACTCGTTCGCGACATTCGAGCCGTTCGCGATCGGCCACTCGATCCTAGGCTACGGCATGAGCCTCGCGTCGCGCGCCGGCGTGTCGCCGCTGATGAAGCGCCGCGTGCTCGCCGTGATGGGCGACGGCGGATTCTGGCACAACGGCCTGCTGACCGGCGTGCAGTCGGCGCTGTTCAACGGCGACGACGCGGTGCTGGTGATCCTCAAGAACGGCTACACGTCGGCCACCGGGACGCAGGACATCATCTCCACACCGGCGGCGGACGATAAATCGAGCGCCGCCGACAAGGGCGAGTCGCGCGTACACGACAACCAGGTGATCGAGAACACGTTGCGCGGCATCGGCGTGAAATGGCTGCGCATCGTCGACAGCTACGACGTTACCGGGATGCGCGCCACGCTCGACGAGGCGTTCACCACCGATTTTCCGGGGCTCAAGGTCGTGATCGCCGAAGGCGAATGCCAGCTCGAGCGGCAACGGCGCGTGAAGCCGTGGCGGGCGCGCGCGCTGGCGGGGGGCGAGCGCGTCGTCCGCGTCAAGTACGGCGTCGACGAAGACACGTGCTCGGGCGACCACTCGTGCATCCGCCTTTCCGGATGCCCGACACTGTCGATCAAGCCGTCGTCGGATCCGCTGCGGGTGGACCCGGTGGCCACGGTGCTGGAAGGTTGCGTAGGATGCGGGCTGTGCGGCGCCAATGCCCATG
>DASURV010000064.1:0-3709 GCA_036375455.1 Casimicrobiaceae bacterium
GCCTCGACGCCTACCGGATCGCAGCCTCGTTCGACAACGGGCCGCCGGCGCGATTCGAGATCGATGGCGCGACCGGCCACATCACGCTCGCCCGCGACCACGAGTTCCGGCGCGAGGGTCGCCTCGGCGTCTATCGCAACGGCGTGCTCGTGCCGCTCGACGCCGGGCCCTGAGGGATCGACTGAAGACCGAAGGCGCCCGCGCCGAGGCGCTGGCCGCAGCCTACCTGGCGCGGCAGGGCCTTGCGATCGTCGCTCGCAACTTCCGCACGCGCTTCGGCGAGATCGACCTCGTCGCGCGCGACGGCGGCACGCTCGTGTTCGTCGAGGTGCGGATGCGCCGCTCGGCGGGTTACGGTGGCGCCGTGGAGAGCATCACGGCCGCGAAGCGCGCACGTCTTCTCGCCGCGGCGAACGGCTATCTCGCCGGACTCGGGCGCGAACCCCCGTGCCGCTTCGACGCGATCCTGATGCGGGCGCTCGATCCGCGCACGATCGAATGGCGCCGCGATGTGCTCGCCGTGGACTGCTAGAATCGCGTCGCCATGATCGACCACACCGATCGCATCCGCGGACATTTCGCCGACAGCGCGTCACTGAAGCAGCAAGCGGCGCAGACGATGGCGCCGCCGATCGCGCGCGCCGCGGCGCTGATGACCGATTGCCTGTTCGCCGACGGGAAGATCCTCGCCTGCGGCAACGGCGGGTCGGCGGCGGACGCGCAGCATTTCGCCGCGGAGCTCGTCGGGCGCTTCGAGCGCGAGCGCCCCGAGCTGCCGGCGATCTCGCTCGCGACCGACACGTCGCTGCTGACGGCGGTTGCGAACGACTATGCGTTCGAGCAGGTGTTCGCCAAGCAGGTGCGCGCGCTCGGCGCGAAGGGCGACGTGCTGCTCGCGATCTCGACGTCGGGCAATTCGCCCAACGTCGTCGCGGCGGCGGTGGCCGCGCACGAGCGGGAGATGCGCGTCATCGCGCTGACCGGCAACGGCGGCGGGCGCCTGGGTGAACTTCTGGTGCCCGAGGACGTCCACCTGTGCGTCCCGCATTCGCGCACGATGCGCATCCAGGAAGTGCACCTGCTCACGATCCACTGCCTTTGTGACGTCATCGACGCCACGCTCCTCGGAGACGAAGCCACATGAGTAGACGCCTGCTTTGCGCCGCGTTCGCGATCGTGACGGGCGGGTCGCTGCTGCTCGCGGGCTGCGCGCCCTTGCTGGTGGCCGGTGCCGTCGGCGGCACCGCGCTCGTCGTTGCCGACCGCCGCTCGACGGGAGCGCAGGTCGACGACGAGGCGATCGAGCTCAAGGTCGCCAACAACATCGGGGCCGGCTACGGGGACCAGGTGCACGTGAGCGCGACAAGCTACAACGGCATCGTGCTCCTGACCGGCGAAGTGCCGACGCAGGATGCGCTCGCGTCGATCGTCGAGATCACGCGCGCGACGCCGAAGGTGCGGCGGGTGGACAACGAGGTTGCGATCGGGCCGGTCAGCAGCCTCGGCACCCGCACCAACGACTCGTACATCACGTCGCTGGTCAAGTCGCGCTTCGTCGAGGCGAACAAGTTCGCCGCCAACCACGTGAAGGTCGTCACCGAGCGCCAGGTCGTATACCTGATGGGGCTCGTGCGCCGCGACGAAGGCGACGCGGCCGGGCAGATCGCGGCGACGACGTCGGGCGTGATGCGCGTCGTCAAGCTGTTCGAATACATCAACTGACGCCGTGGCGAGGGCGAAGCAGTCGCCGGCGCCGCCGCTTCCCGAGCCTCGCTATCCGGCGAAGATCGCCGACGCCGCGCACGCGCTCGGGCGCATCCGGGCGCTCGCGCGCCCGCTGGTGTTCACCAACGGCGTCTTCGACATCCTGCATCGCGGGCACGTCACGTACCTCGAGCAGGCCCGCGGGCTGGGCGCGTCGCTCGTCGTCGCCGTCAATTCCGACGCGTCGGTGAAGCGGCTCGGCAAGGGCCGCGATCGTCCGCTCAACCCGCTCGACGACCGGATGGCCGTGCTCGCGGCGCTGGCCTGCGTCGACCTCGTCGTCCCGTTCGACGACGACACGCCCCGCGATTTGATCGTCGCCTGCGCGCCGGACGTGCTCGTGAAGGGCGGCGACTACTCGGTCGCGACGACCGTCGGCGCCGCGGAAGTCATCGGGCGCGGTGGCCGCTTCGTCGCCGTGCCGTTGCGCCGCGGCCACTCGACGACGGCGCTCGTCGACCGGATCCGGCGCGGCTAGCCGCGCGGACGGCATGATCGCATCGGCGCTGCTGCTGCTGCCGGATTTCCTGCTGATCGCGCTCGGCGCGGTGCTGAAGCGCGTCCCCGTTTTCGATGCGCCGTTCTGGCGCGGGCTCGAGCGCTTCGTCTACTTCGTCCTCTTTCCGGCGCTGCTGTTTCGCGCGCTCGCCACCTCGACGCTCGCGCCCGGCGAAGCGTCGCGGCTGATCGGCGTCGGCTGAAGAGCGGCCGGCCAGGTCGGATGCGCGGACGGACGGCCCGACCCGCGAACCGTCAGCGCCGGTAACGGTTCTGGAAGTCGCTGATGATGCCGCGCTCCGCGCTTTCGATGGCCGCGTCGAGCGAGCGGTCCGACGGGTCGTGCTGCCGTGCCCTGCGAAATGAGTTGAGCGCGTCACGGTGCTCGCCGAGCGCCTGCTGCGCGCGCCCGAGGCAGCGCCACGCGTCGGCATCGGCGAGATCGAGCTCCGTCCATGCGCGGCACAATTCCTTGGCGCGTCGCGCGTTGCCGACGCGCAGCATCCGCGGCCCCTCGACTTTCAGCGCGTCCACTCGCGCCCGGCGCGCGGCCATCATCGCGGCGAATTCCGCGTCGTTCGCGGCGCGACCGGCAGCGTCCTCGACGGGCGGCACGCCGGCCGGGCTAGGCCCCGCCCGGCTCGTCGCCGGCGCGAGCGCGGCAAGCGCCTCGCGCGGCGACGGCACCGCGGGCATCGCCGGAAGCGCGGGCATCAGCCGTCCGAACTGCCCGCGCGCACCTGCGAGCGTGCCCTTCAGGCGCTCCGGCGACGGCACCGCCGAGGTGATCGACGTGCGCGCCCAGGCGACCAGATCGGACATCGGCTGCTGCCACGCGACGCCATAGAGCCACACCATCGACGCGAGGCCGCAGACGCCGGTCACCGTGTTGACGACGCCGGCGGGACCATGCGTCACCAGGCAGTCCTCGGCGAAGTCCCAGTCGGTTTCCTGGTTCGCGGCGAGCCTCTCGTAAGCGAGCGCGACGAGGACCGGAGCGACGAGCGGGAAGCCGCAGCCGAGGCCCCGGAACCACACGTTGAGCGCGCGCTTCATCCCGCGCGCGAGTTGCGCGCGCGTGTCGCGCCGCGCATAGGCGTCGGAGATCGAGAACTGGAGGTAGATGCCGAAGAGCCACTTGCCGGGCGTTGTCCCGACGGCGGTGACCAGCAGCGCCTCGAGCGGCGCCCAGGACAGCGTGATGATGATCGGCGCGAGCAGCGGATGCGCGAGCCAGTGCTCCCACCGCTCGGGCACGATGCCGAGCGAGCGCAGTTGCGCGAGCAGCAGCGCCAGCACGAGCCCCCAGATCGCGTAATCGAACATGCGGGCGGCGAGCCGATGCCACGGCCGCGGCTCGCTCGTGCGTCCGGACTTCGCCCGTTCGAGCTCCGCCATTCGAAGCTGGAAGATCCACGACGCGTCCTCCTGCGGCTGGTTGGTGCCG
>DASURV010000065.1:0-29940 GCA_036375455.1 Casimicrobiaceae bacterium
AACTCGCCGCGCCGATTGATCGGCAGCATCAGGAGCAGCAGGGCCAGGATATCGGTCAGGATGCCCGGCACGACGAGCAGCACGCCCGCGAGCACGCGCCGGCCGCTGTCGAGCAGTCCGCGCATCAGCGAGTCGCCGCGAAACGATGCGAGCGCCCGCGCGCGGAACTGCCCGCGCTCGTTAGCGAGCACCCACAGACCTGCGATCGCCGAGCCGGTCAGCCACATCCAAAGCGGCACGCCGCTCCAGCGCGCGAACCTTGCCGTCACGAAAAGGTCCACGAGCGGGAATATCAGTACAATGGCCAGCATTACGAAACGCATGACGACTCCTTGCGCGACGCTGCGATCCTCGTCCTCACCAACGTCCCCGACCAGGGCGTCGCGACCGCCCTGGCGCACGCCCTGCTCGACGATCGGCTCGCGGCTTGCGTCGGCATCGGCGGACCGATCGAGTCAATTTATCACTGGCGCGGCCGAATCGAAACGGGCCGGGAGATTCCCGTCGCCATCAAGACGCGTCCGTCCCTGTATTCCAACGTGGAGGCCGCGATCCGGAAAATCCATCCCTATGACACGCCCGAGATCATCGCGATTCCCGTCACGCACGGCGATGCGCGCTATCTGGACTGGCTGGCGGCCGAGACTACGTCGCGCTGAGTGTTGGGTCGCGCTCCTGCTCGCGCTCGCTGCGGTGCAGGTGCCGGCTCAGGGCCTGCCGCCGTCGCAGCCGAAGCTGCTGCCGCCGGAACAGGCGTTCCGCCTCTCGGCGCGGGCGCTGGATCCATCGACCGTCGAGGCGCGCTTCGACGTCGCCGACGGCTACTACCTGTATCGCGACAAGATGCGCTTCACGATCGAGCCGGTCGCGGCCGGTGCGACCGAACTGCCGCCGGGCAAGCCCAAGCACGACGAGTTCTTCGGCGACGTCGAGACCTACCGCGGCGTGGTCGTCGTTCGCATCCCGCTCGCCAAGCCCGCGCCCGGACAGACGCTGACTGTCCACGCGGACTCGCAGGGCTGTGCCGACGTCGGCGTCTGCTACCCGCCCAATCCGCAGCAGCTCCAGCTCGTCGTGCCGAAGGAAGCGGGCAAGCCGGGCGCCTTCGCGGAGCCCGGCCGCAGGGGATTGTTCCCATGAGCGCTCGGTCGCCCGCGACGGAATCGCTTGGCCAGGTCCCCGCGCGCCCGAGCCGGCGCGCGCTGATCGCGGCGGCGGTCGGTGCGGCCGCCGTCGCCCTCGTTGCCGGTTTTGCGCTGTTCCACCGGGGCGACGCGCCCCGGCGCGACGGATCGGCGGTGCTCGCGATGGTGCTGCCCGATGCCGAGGGCCATGAGCAGGCGATGGCGCAATGGCGCGGCAAGATCCTGGTCGTGAACTTCTGGGCGACCTGGTGTGCGCCGTGCCGCGAGGAGATGCCCGAGTTCGTCGCCGCGCAGGCGCGCGACGGCGCGAAGGGCGTCCAGTTCGTCGGCGTCGCCGTCGACGATCCCGGCAAGGCGCAGGCGTTCGCGAAGGAAATCGGATTGAACTATCCGACGCTGATCGGCGGTTATGGCGCGATCGAGCTGTCGAAGACGCTGGGCAACGAGCTGTCCGCGCTGCCGTTCACGATCGTCCTCGATCGGGAAGGCCGCGTCGCGCACACGCAGCTCGGTCCGCTGAGGGCCGCGCGACTCGACACGCTGCTCGCGCATCTGCTGCAGGCCGGCTGACGCGATCCGGGCGCGGGCGACGGAGCCGATCTACCGGCAATCGACGCGAATTCGCTGCCATCTTCTGGACAACCCGCGGGTATCTGCGGCAAACTTCGCGCCTTCATCCGCGCGCGCCCGCCCGGGCGCTCCGCCATGGACCTGCGCAAGCTGAAGACGCTGATCGATCTCGTCGAGACGTCCGGCATCGCCGAGTTGGAGATTCAGGAGGGCGAGGAGCGCGTGCGGATCACGCGTGCATCGCCCCAGAGCCAGCAGACGGTGATCCACGCCGCCCCGCAGGCGGTGACGACGGCAGCCGCACCCGCGGCGGCCGTTGCGGCGCTGCCTGCCGTACCCGAGGCAGCGGCGCCGGTCGCGGAAGGTCACGCGGTGAAAAGCCCGATGGTCGGCACGTTCTACCGCTCGGCGTCGCCGGGCGCCGCGCCGTTCGTCGAGATCGGCGACACCGTCGCGCAAGGCGACACGCTCTGCATCGTCGAGGCGATGAAGCTGATGAACGAGATCGAGGCCGACGCCGCCGGAACCGTCAAGGCGATCCTGGTCGAGAACGGCCAGCCGGTCGAATTCGGGCAGCCGCTCTTCATCCTCGAGTAGCCGATCGGGCAGGCATGGCAGCGCGAAGTCCGGACAAGCTCTTCGACAAGATCCTGATTGCGAACCGCGGCGAAATCGCGTTGCGCATCCAGCGTGCGTGCCGGGAACTGGGCATCAAGACCGTCGTCGTCCACTCCGAGGCGGATCGCGACGCGAAGTACGTGGCCCTCGCCGACGAATCGGTTTGCATCGGCCCGCCGCCGTCGGCGCAGAGCTACCTCAACATCCCGGCCATCATCGCCGCGGCCGAGGTCACCGACTCGCAGGCGATCCATCCCGGTTATGGCTTCCTGTCCGAGAACGCCGACTTCGCCGAGAAAGTCGAGCGTTCCGGGTTCGTCTTCATCGGCCCGAAGCCCGAAACGATCCGGTTGATGGGCGACAAGGTGAGCGCCAAAGGCGCGATGACGAAGGCCGGCGTTCCCTGCGTGCCGGGTTCCGAAGGCGTGCTCCCTGAAGATCCGAAGGAAATCGTCAGGATCGCACGCACGATCGGCTATCCGGTGATCGTCAAGGCGGCCGGCGGCGGCGGCGGCCGCGGCATGCGGGTCGTGCATACCGAGGCCGCGCTGCTGCCCGCGGTCGCCCTGACGCGCACCGAGGCGCAATCGGCGTTCGGCAACGCGACCGTCTACATGGAGAGCTTCCTCGGCAATCCGCGCCATGTCGAGATCCAGGTCCTCGCCGACGAGTTCAAGAACGCGGTCTGCCTGTTCGAGCGCGACTGCTCGATGCAGCGGCGCCACCAGAAGATCATCGAGGAGGCGCCGGCGCCGGGCGTCAACGTGCGCTCGCTCGCGCGGATCGGGGAGCGGGCGGTGGAGGCCTGCCGCAGGATCGGCTACCGCGGCGCCGGAACCTTCGAATTCCTCTACCAGGACGAGGAGTTCTACTTCATCGAGATGAACACGCGGGTGCAGGTCGAGCACCCGGTGACCGAGATGATCACCGGGATCGACATCGTGCAGGAGCAGATCCGCATCGCGGCCGGCCAGAAGCTGCGCTTTCGCCAGCGCGACATCGTTCGCCGCGGCCATGCGATCGAATGCCGGATCAATGCCGAGGATCCCTGGACATTCGTGCCGTCGCCGGGCCGCATCACCGCATGGCACCCGCCCGGCGGGCCCGGCGTCCGCGTCGACTCCCACGCGTACCAGAATTACTTCGTGCCGCCGAACTACGACTCGATGATCGGCAAGGTGATCGCGTACGGCGAGACGCGCGAGCAGGCGATTGCCCGCATGCGCGTGGCATTGTCGGAGATGGTCGTCGGCGGCATCAAGACGAACATCCCGCTGCATCAGGAACTGCTGCTCGACGACAAGTTCCTGCGCGGCGGCACGTCGATCCATTACCTCGAGGAGCGCCTCGCCAAGCGCAAGCAGGCGGCGTAGGTGGGGTAGGAAAGTCGTGCTCGACCCCATGACGTACGTCGCGTTGCGTTTCGATGTCGAAGCGGCGGACGCCGACTGCTGGTCGGACGCGCTGCTCGCGGCCGGCGCATTGTCGGTCGAGGCGGCCGACCCGCGAGCCGGGACCGCGGAGGAAACCGCGGTCTTCGCCGAGCCCGCGGGTGCCGATCCGCGGTGGTGGCCCGTTTCGAGGCTGACGGCGCTCTGCGACGCAACGGTCGATCCCGCCGCGGTCGTGCGGGCGGCGGCGCAGGCGCTGGCGCGCACGCCGCCCGCGTTCGAGCGATTCACGGTCGCCGAGCGGGACTGGGTGCTTGCGTCGCGGGCCCAGTTCCGGCCGATCCGGATCACCGACGACTTCTGGATCGTGCCGAGCTGGTGCAGGCCGCCGCGCGCCGATGCGCTGAACCTCGTGCTCGATCCCGGGCTGGCATTCGGCACCGGCGCGCATCCGACGACGCGGCTTTGCCTGCTCTGGCTCGCGGCGAACGTGGCGTCCTCGGCATCGGTGCTCGATTATGGCTGCGGCTCCGGCATCCTCGCGATCGCGGCGGCGAAACTCGGAGCCGGCCGGGTCGCCGGCGCCGACATCGATCCGCAGGCCGTTCGCGCGAGCAGGGACAACGCGCGCGCGAACGGCGTCGATGCGGCGTTCGGCCTCGCCGACGCGCTCGGAGCGCAGCGGTTCACGCACGTCGTCGCGAACATCCTCGCGAGCCCGCTGCGCCTGCTCGCCCCGGCGCTGGCCGAGCGCACGCTCTCGGGCGGGTCGATCGCGCTCTCGGGAATTCTCGAGGCACAGGCGCCGGAGGTGATCGCGGCGTATGCGCCCTGGTTCGAGCTCGCGAGGTGGCGCTCGCAGGACGGCTGGGTGCTGCTGTCGGGCGCCAAGGCGGCGCGATCCTGATCGGGCGCTCGATGGCCGACCGCAGGTACACCCGCTGCCCGGGCTGCATGACCGTCTTCCGGATCACGGCGGAGCAGCTCGCGCTGCGCGAAGGTCAGGTGCGCTGCGGTCAATGCCGCGCCGTGTTCGATGCGAACGATCATCTGGTCGCGATCGACGAGCCGGTGCGCGGCGTCGGCATCGGGGGAGCACCCGGTGCAGCGACGAGCGAAGACACCGCGACAGAGGCTTCGCGCACGCACGCGCATGCCGAGGAGGCGCAGGCGGAAGCGGCACCGGCGGAAGACGCACCAGTCGAGGAAGCACCGGCCGAGGAAGCACCAGTCGAGGAAGCACCGGCCGAGCAAGCACCGGCCGAGCAAGCACCGGCCGAGCAAGCACCGGCCGAGCAAGCACCGGCCGAGCAAGCGCCGGCCGAGCAAGGACCGGCCGAGCAAGCACCGGCCGAGCAAGCACCGGCCGAGCAAGCGCGGGCCGAGGAAGCGCCGGCCGAGCAAGCGCCGGCCGAGCAAGGACCAGTCGAGGAAGCACCAGCGGAGGAAGCGCGGACGACGACGGCAGCGGCCGAATCGCCGCCGATCGCCGCCATGTCGGCGCCGAGCGAACCGTCGCCGAACGATGCCGCCGGGCGCCCAGGCTGGGCGGCGCGCCGGCCCGCGCGCGAGCATCGCAGCGCCTACGTGACGGCGATTCTGCTGCTCGTCCTCGCGATCGCATTGCAGGCCGTGCTCGAATACCGCGACTCGCTCGCCGCGCACCTGCCGTTCACGCGCCCGCTTCTCGAAGGCGCGTGTCGGCCGCTCGGCTGCGCCGTGGGTCCGCTGCGGGATGCTGCCGCCCTTTCGATCGATGCCTCCGACCTCCAGGCGGACCCGGCGCACCGCGGCCTTCTGCAGTTGAGTGCGACGATCCGCAATCGGGCCTCGTACGCGATTGCCTATCCCCATCTCGAGCTGACGCTGACCGATTCGTCCGACCAGATCGTCGTGCGCCGCGCCTTCGCGCCGAACGACTACATCGGGGGCACGGCCGACGCCTCCTCGGGCCTCCCCGGCAATGGCGAGAAGCTGGTCCGGATGTTCATCGACGCGAGCGCGACCGCGCAGGCGGGCTATCGTCTTTATCTGTTCTATCCGTAGCTCGATTGCACCAACTCGGCGCACCGGCTATAGTCATCGCCCCGAATTGGTGCCGATCGTTGCACCGTTTCGGCGCCAGCCGATCTTATCCCCTTTAAAACAGCGACTTCGACACGTGCCGCCATGGCACGGAACTGGCTAAACTCACGTTCGCCGGGCAGCAGGTCGCGCTCGCACTCCTCTGCCGTCACCCCTCCCAGGAGATCCCCGCATGACTACCGCAGCCGATGTGCTGAAAATGATCAAGGACAAGGAGGTCAAGTTCGTCGATCTCCGCTTCACCGACACCCGCGGCAAGGAGCAGCACGTGTCCGTTCCCGTCAAGGCGTTCGGCGCCGACAAGTTCGAGGCGGGTCACGCCTTCGACGGCTCGTCGATCGCGGGCTGGAAGGGCATCCAGGCGTCGGACATGCTGCTGCTGCCGGATCCGTCGACCGCGCAGATCGACCCGTTCATGGACGAGACGACGCTGCTGCTCACCTGCGATGTCATCGAGCCGGCCGACGGCAAGGGGTACGAGCGCGATCCCCGGTCGCTCGCGAAGCGCGCCGAGGCGTACCTCAAGTCGACGGGGCTCGGCGACGTTTCCTACTTCGGGCCGGAGCCCGAGTTCTTCATCTTCGACGCGGTCGAGTGGTCGATCGACATGTCGGGAAGCTACTGCAAGATCTTCTCATCGGAGGCGCCGTGGTCTTCGGCGGAGAAGTTCGAGGGCGGCAACATGGGACACCGTCCGGCGGTGAAGGGCGGCTATTTCCCGGTGCCGCCGGTCGACTCGCTGCAGGACATCCGCTCGGCGATGTGCATCGCGCTCGAGCAGATGGGCGTCGAAGTCGAGGTGCATCATCACGAGGTCGCCGCGGCGGGCCAGAACGAGATCGGCACGAAGTTCGCGCCGCTGGTGCAGCGTGCGGACTGGCTGCAGATCCTGAAGTACGTCGTCCACAACACCGCGCACGCCTATGGCAAGACCGCGACGTTCATGCCGAAGCCGATCGTCGGCGACAACGGCTCGGGCATGCACGTGCACCAGTCGGTGTGGAAGGACGGCAAGAACCTGTTCGCCGGCGACGGCTACGCGGGGCTCTCCGAGTTCGCGCTGTACTACATCGGCGGCATCATCAAGCACGCGAAGGCGCTGAATGCGATCACGAATCCGGGCACGAACTCGTACAAGCGCCTCGTGCCCGGGTTCGAGGCGCCGATCAACCTCGCATACTCGGCGCGCAATCGCTCCGCCGCCTGCCGCATCCCGTACGTCAGCAATCCCAAGGGACGGCGCGTCGAGGTGCGCTTCCCGGACCCGACGTGCAACCCGTACCTCGCCTTTTCCGCGATGCTGATGGCGGGCCTCGACGGCGTGCAGAGCAGGATCCACCCGGGCGACCCGATGGACAAGAACCTGTACGACCTCGAGCCGGAGGAGGCCGCGAAGGTGCCGCATCCGTGCGCGTCGCTCGACGAGGCGCTCGACAATCTCGATCGCGACCGCGAGTTCCTCACGCGCGGCGGCGTGTTCACCGACGACATGCTCGACGCCTACACCGAGCTCAAGATGGAGGAGGTCACGCGCTTCCGGATGACCACGCATCCGATCGAATACGAGATGTACTACAGCCTCTGATCGGGCGCTCCGATGCGACCGGCGAATCCGCGCCCGGACCGCAGCTCGGCCCGTGCTTTGGATTCGCCGGCGCGTTGGTTAAACTCCGCTGGATGACACGACGTGACCCACCGCTCGCCACCCTGCGGCGCGGCATCGCGAAGGCGGTCGGCGCGGTCGTCCTCGCCGGCCTCGCCATGCCGGCCGCGCACGCGACGATCTGCAAGTACATCGACGCGGAGGGCACGATCCACTACACGAACGTCTCGCCCGACAGGGGCTGGCGCAAGCTCTCCTGCGAGATCGCCGACGACACGCCGGCGCGCCGCGCGACGGGGGGCGGCGGCACCCGATCGTCGGCAACGCCCGCGAACTTTCCGCGCGTCGAGGCCGCGACGCAGAGAAGCCGCGACGACATGCGCCGCAAGGTGCTCGACGACGAGCTCGCGAGCGAGGAAAAGCTGCTCGGCGAGGCGCGCGCAGCCTACGGCAACGGCGCGCCGGCGCCGCTCGCCGACGAGAAGAACGACGCCGAGAAGTACCGGCAGCGGATCGCGCGGCTGCGCCAGACGGTGCAGGTGCACGAGCGCAACGTCGAGGCGCTGCGCAAGGAGATCGCCGCGATCCGCTGAGCTCCGACGCACGCGACGTCCTGCGGGCGGGATGGGTCGGGCGTGCGCGCGTCCGTGAAGCTGCGCCGGCTCGCGCCGTCGCGCACTGCCGACACGCCACCCGGCGAGCGAGGGCTCGAGCTGCTCGCGACGGCGGTGCTGCTGCTCGACGATGCGCGCCGCGTGCTCTACGCGAATCCGGCCGCGGAAAACCTGTTCGAGCTGTCGCGCCGCAAGCTCGCGGGCCGCGCGCTCGCGGACCTCTTCGGCGATTGCGCCGCGCTCGAGGCGGCGATCGACAGGGCGATCGCCACCGGCGCCTCGTATACGGAGCAGGAGCTGGAGCTCGCGCCCGGCGGCAGGCGGCCGCTGCATCTCGCCTGCACGGTGTCCCCGATCGACGCCGGAGGCGCCGCGCTGCTGCTCGAATTCCGCCACATCGACCAGCAGCTCAAGATCGCGCGCGAGGAGCGCCTGCTCGAGCAGCAGCAGGCGAACCGCGAGCTGATCCGCAGTCTCGCGCACGAGATCAAGAACCCGCTCGGCGGCATTCGCGGCGCGGCGCAGCTGCTCGAGCGCGAGCTCGACCGGCCGACGCTCGCCGAGTACACGCAGGTGATCATCACCGAAGCCGATCGGCTGCGCTCGCTCGTCAACCGTCTGCTCGGACCGCACCGGGCGCCGGCGTATCGGCGGATCAACGTCCACGAAGTGCTCGTGCGCGTGAAAGGGGTCGTGCAGGCGGAGTTCCCGGCGATGCCGATCGTCTGCGACTTCGACAGCAGCCTGCCGGAGCTCGATGCCGACTACGAGCAGCTCATGCAGGCGGCGCTGAACATCGTGCGCAACGCGGCGCAGGCGCTGGCGGGGGGAGCGGCCGCCGCGCCCGAGATCCGGCTCACGACGCGCGTCGCGCGCGGCGTGACGCTTGCGCGGCGCCGCCATCGCCTCGCGATCGCCGTCGCGGTCGAGGACAACGGCCCCGGCGTTCCCGCTTCCATTCGCGACCGGATCTTCTTTCCGCTCGTATCCGGGCGCGAAGGCGGCAGCGGGCTCGGCCTGACGATCGCGCAGACGCTGATCACGCAGCACGGCGGGACGATCGGATGCGAAAGCGTGCCGGGCCGGACGGTCTTCACCGTATTGCTGCCGCTCGGCGTCGAGCGGAGCGGCGGCGGGCGTCGGGAATGAACGCGACGATGGAATCGAGGGCCGCCGCGCCGGCGGGTGAGCGCAACGACGCCGTGTGGGTCGTCGACGACGATCGCTCGATTCGCTGGGTGCTCGAGAAGGCGCTCGCCCGCGAAGGGATCCCGCACCAGACGTTCGCCTCCGCCTACGAAGTGCGGCAGGCGCTCGCGCTCACCGAGCCGCAGGTGCTGGTCTCCGACATCCGGATGCCGGGCGAATCGGGACTGCAGCTTCTGACCGAAGTGAAGGAGCGGCACCCGCAGATTCCGATCATCATCATGACCGCCTACTCGGACCTCGACAGCGCCGTCGCGGCGTTCCAGGGCGGCGCGTTCGAGTACCTGCCGAAGCCCTTCGACGTCGATCACGCGCTCGCGCTGATTCGCCGCGCAGCGGTGGAGACGCGGCATGCGCCGGCGGCCACGCCGGTCGCGGCCGATGCGCCCGAGATCCTCGGCCAGGCGCCGGCGATGCAGGAAGTCTTCCGGGCGATCGGCCGTCTGTCGCAATCGACGGCGACCGTGCTGATCACGGGTGAATCGGGCACCGGAAAGGAGCTCGTGGCCCGTGCACTGCACCGCCACAGCCCGCGCGCAGCGGGCCCGTTCGTCGCGATCAATACCGCTGCCATTCCGAAGGACCTGCTCGAGTCGGAGCTGTTCGGGCACGAGCGCGGCGCCTTTACCGGCGCCCAGGCGGCGCGCCGCGGCCGCTTCGAGCAGGCGGAAGGCGGGACGCTGTTTCTCGACGAGATCGGCGACATGCCGCCCGAGCTGCAGGTGCGCCTGCTGCGCGTGCTCGCCGACGGCGAGTATTACCGCGTGGGCGGACACGCGGTGCAGCGCGCGACGGTGCGCATCATCGCCGCCACGCACCAGGACCTGGAGGAGCGCGTGCGTCGCGGGCTTTTTCGCGACGACCTGCTGCACCGGCTGAACGTCGTGCGGTTGCGGCTGCCGCCGCTGCGCGAGCGCGGCGAGGACATAGCGCCGCTCGCCCGCCATTTCCTCGGCAGGAGCGCGCGCGAGCTCGCAGTCGAGCCGAAGCTGCTGTCGGAGGAGGCGATGCAGGCGCTCACGCGCTTCGCCTTTCCCGGCAACGTGCGCCAGCTCGAGAACGTCTGTCACTGGCTCACCGTGATGGCGCCCGGCCAGCGGATCGAGGCCGCCGATCTGCCGCCGGAGGTGCGCGCACTCCCCGGCGCCGCTGCCGGCATGGAGACACGCGACTGGCAGGAAGCGCTCGATCGCGAGCTCGCGCGCGCGCTCGGCCGCGGCGAGCACGGCATCGGCGATCGGCTCCAGCGCGAATTCGAGCGCGCGCTGATACGCCGCGCGCTCGCGCACACCGGCGGACACCGGATGGAGGCGGCCGCCTGGCTCGGCTGGGGCCGCAACACGCTGACGCGCAAGATCCAGGAGCTCGGACTCGAGGACGAATTGCGCAAGGGCCCCGCGCGCTATGATCGCCGGGTTCGCTAGGGCCGTAATAATGCCGCTGCCCCGTGAGCCAGCGGCAGCGCCGGGTGGCCAAGCCGCTGCTCTGCCCACGAGCCTAAAGTCTCGGACATCGGCTAGCTTTCGGGCAACGACTTCAGATACTCGACCAGATCGTGCTTTTCCTGATCGGTCAGTCCGAGCGATTTGCACGTGTCGTAGTGGTCGACGACGTCGAGCAGCGTCTTGAAACGGCCGTCGTGGTAATACCGGCCCTTGTTTGCGGCGCGCATGAACAGTCCCTGCTCGCGCACGAACAGCCCGTTGAGGTTCATCGTCTTGTAACTGTGATCGGGCGCGCGGTTCGCCTCGAAGTCGTCGATGCAAACGTCGGCCGCCGGATGCAGGTTCCAGCCGGGCTCGGTCCATAGGGGGTCGACGTGACAGTTGTTGCAGCCCGCCTTGCCGCTGAAGAGCTCGTCGCCGCGGCTGGCAGCGGCTGCGTCGAAATCCACACCGGCCTTCGGAGTCGGCACGGGCAACGCCAGCTCGTAGAAATGCAGCGCGGGCAGTTTCTCGGTCACGCGGTCGTCATCGGGATTCAGGCCGGCATTGAGGTTGCCGAAACCGAACGCCGCCGCTATCGGGAACTGCGCGGCGTCGTTGAGCCGCGGATCGAAGAACCGGCCGATCCCGTGCATCTCGAGGGTGGCGACGAACGCGTTCCAGTAACTGACCGTGCCCCATGCGCCGGTCCATGTATGCAGGTTGAATCCCGCGAGCCCGAAGGCGTTGGGGATGAGCGTTGCACCCGGGACCATGGTTCCCGTGGTGATGCCATCGGTGACCTGTGCCGGGTTGAACGCCTTGCCGTCGAGATTGAGCTCGGCGTCGAACTTGCCCGGCCCCCAGCTCTGCAGCACGCTTCTGACGTCGTTCGCGGTGATGCCGGGCTGCACGACCGACAGGAGCGTCACGAAGGGCTCGAGATTCGGCGCCGAAGCGACGATCTTGCCGACATCGAGGTCGTGGTTCGCCCAGCCGTCGAGCCGGTGGCCGATGCCGAACGCGAGCGAGTTGTCGACGGTGGAATGGCAAAGCGCGCACTGGATGCCGATCGACTTGAGCGTCCCCTGGCCGTTGAAGAAGCCGGTGATGCCGACGACGGCATTCGCCTTGAGCAGCGCGAGCGTCGTCGCGGGATCGTCGAGGCTCGCGTGACCCGAGCGCAAGGCGCCGACGATTTTGCCGGGAAGAGCGTCGACATCGACCTTCAGGCCGAGGGCGAGGGCCGTGTTGGGGCTTACGCCGGGTCCAACGCCGCCCAGGTTCGATCCCTCGATCGCCCGGTGCAACTGCAGTTGATCACCCCAGAAGGCCTCGTCGCCGAACGTGTCGAAGCGGAACGTCTGGCGTCCCTTCTCGGTCAGCGCGGCGACGTTTGCCTGCACCACTCGATCGAGTGCCTGCGCCTGAGGCCGTCCGCTGCCCATCACGCTGCTGTCGGCGCGCGCGTTCGTGCCGTCCGCGAGCGCGATGCACATGGCCGCAATCAGCGCCAAGGCGGCCGTTGCGGCAACCGCCTGGCCGCGTGCCTTCCAGGTGGAGCGCTCCGTTGAGTCGTGTGCGTGCGTCGTGCGCTCGAGATGCGATTTCACTGCCGCCTCCTCGTGATGCCGCGCCCCGGACGCCCTCTGCAACGGGCGTCGCGAGCGCCGTTCGCTCAATGGTGCATCGGCGCATCCATGCGAGAGCTGAAGAACAGGAAGAAGTTGGAACCCACCTCGACGGCGCGTCCCGCGGTCTCGGCGGCATCCATTGCGCTCGCGGAGGTGAGGCCGCTGCTGCCGTCCGCGGCCGGCCAGTCGCGCGGGTCCATCACCAGGACCGGCCGCACCTGCCACCAGATCGGGCCGGTATTGATGCGCGAGTTGTCGACGATGTGACTGTGGTTCGGTGTCGGCAGGAACGCGTTGCCCTGCGGCGGATTCGCGATCTTCCCCAGCGTCGCCAGCAGCACCGACAGGTCGACGCTCGACGCGTGCATCGTGCACGTGCCGGGCACCGGATTGTTCGGATCCGGGCATTGCGTCGTCACTGCCGGGTTGGTCTTCCAGGCTTCCGGAATGAACCCGAACAGCGAGATCAGCGTGTTGCCGAGTGTCGTCCCGCATAGCTCGCCGGAGCGTCCGCCGTCGGGACATGCCATCGCATCGGCCGGATTCGTGTCGCTGCCGAACATCGGGACGAGCACGTAAAGCTGGGCGGTGTGCTTGAGGTCGCCGCCGCTGGGATCGCTCGACGGCTCGGTGATCACCTGACAGATCGGTGTCTGCATCTCCCGTGGATCGGATGCGGCCTTGATGCCGTTGAAGTCGAGATCCATCGAAGGCTCGTCGACGCAGTCGAAATTCTGCAGATAGGTGAAGGTGACGATCCTGCCGTTGCCGAATCCCTGCGTTTGATTGGGGGCGAGCTGCGCGAACGCGCCGTTTGCTGCCGCTGCGAACAGCGAAATGCCTGCGACGAGCGCGAACGCGACGCGCGTTGTCGACGAAGCGTTGAAGGGCAAATGAAGACGAGTCATGCCATCCTCCGTATGAGGCGAATGGACGGTTCGGGCGATCGATCGCGTCCGCGGGGACCCCTCGGCGCCGCAGCCACGCGCGGCGTCGTGCCGGCCTAGTGAGTGAACGTGGCGTGCGCGGCCGCTATTCCTGAGTCGACGAAGCGATTTTGTTGGCGCCCCACTTGGAAGGCTGCGAACTGCGCACCTGTTGGCAAACTTTCTTGCTACGCACAGGCCAAGGCTCGGCGCTGACCCCGCTCATGCGCCACGTCTGCGTAGCGATCCGCGGTTGCCAGCAGATTGTCAGCTCTCGCTAATGCGAAGCGGGACCGGATAGTCGGGAAGTAGAGGCGCAGCGCTTGCGGGCAATCCAAGAGGCGCTCGCGAACGGAGAACGACATGAAGCGCATCTCGACTCTGCTGACGGCAACATCGGGGACCTAGCGCACCGGGTCGGGCATCGGCAGCGCCGCCGGCGCGAGCATCGAGCGCTCGACCAGTTCCTCGACGACGACATCCGGGTGCTCGCGCAGCACGAATGCCGGGTCGAGCCGCCGGCTCGATACGTACGCGACGCGGCTGAAGTTCTCCGACAGCAGCGGGACCAGCGGAATCCCCATCGAATCGCGATAGACGACCGCGCGCGGCAGCCCGGGACGATCGCACGCGTACCACTCGAGGCCGGCGTCGCTGCCGGCGTCGATGCGCCGGGCGCAGCGCGACTGCGACGCCGCGAGGATCTTCCATTGCGGCGCATGGTCCGGCTCGCCGAAGCGTGCCGGGTCACCGGTCATGCGGGCGAGGTCGCCGTGATAGATGTCGACGCCCGGTACGTACGGCGGCTGCACGACGGGCGTGGCGGAGACCGCGCGCGGCGCGAGCGCGGCGGCGACCGCGCGCATGATCTCGCGGTACGCGACCGCGGCGCCGAGCGAGTTCCAGTGCGAGTCGCTCGCGTAGTAGACGCGCTCGCTCGCCTTCGCCGCGCGCAGCGGCGCGCGCAGATCCACGTAGCGCAGCGTCCCTTCGGCGCCGAGCGCGGCGGCGAGGCGGTCGAGCGGCGTCGGGCCGCTTGCGTGGCGCGCCCACGCCGGCAGATGCTCCGGATAGATCGTGTATTTATCCGGCGCGAGCGTCACCACGTACGCGATGCCGTGCGCGGCGAGGAAGCGCTCGCGGCGCACGAGCTCCGCGACCACGGCGCGGATCTCCGCATCGGTCACCGGCAGCGTGCCGCGAAAGTAGCGATCGAACGCCGTCGCGTCCTCGCCGAGGAAGTAGAGCCATCCGTCGCGCCCGAGCAGCACGTTCGGCGACGGGGACACGCCGAAGGCGCGGACGAGCATCCGGTTATGCAGCCGCAGCAACGCGTCGCGGCCGCCGAAGCGGTCGGCAAAGGCGCGCTCGAATTCGGCGGCAAACGTGCGCGCAAGCCGTGGCTGCGGCCACGGCGCGAGCCTGCGATTCTCGGCGTCGAGCGTCGTTTCCGCGCGCGGGCGGAACGCCGCGACGCCCATCGCCGCGATCGCGCCGACGAACAGCACCGTGGCGAGGGCGTCGCGGCGGCGATGGCGCGGCAGCGCCGGCGCAGGGACGCGCGGCAGCGCCAGCGGATCCGCGGCCCGCGCCATCAGAAGCGGAAATAGATGAACGGGTTGTACGTGCCGGCGGCGAGCATCGCCGCCGATGCGACGAAGATGGCGGCGACCCAGGCGCCGTCGGCGGTGAGCGCCAGCCATTCGGCGCGTGGCCACCGCACCGCGCGCTCGCGCCACGCGGCGAGCCGGGGAGCGAGCGGCGTCGCGAACGCGACGCCGGCCGCCAGCGTGACGAGCAGCAGCCCGTTCAGGTGCTGCGCGAGCGGATGCAGCGTCGGGTCCGCGCCGGAGAGCCCGAGCAGCGCGCGGTAGTAGGCGAGCGCGTGCGCGAGCGTGTCGCAGCGGAACAGCACCCAGGCGCCCATCACGACCGCCAGCGCGTAGGCGTGCCCGAGCCAGCGGTTGCGCGCAAGCGGCCGCTCGAGACCCGCGCGCTCGAGGATCAGGAACACGCCGTGCCACGCGCCCCACAGCACGAACGTCCAGCTCGCGCCATGCCACAGTCCGCACAACAGGAACACGACGATCAGGTTCGCGTAGGCGCGGCGCGCGCCGCGCCGGTTGCCGCCGAGCGGCACGTACAGGTAGTCGCGGAACCAGTTCGACAGCGAGATGTGCCAGCGCCGCCAGAATTCGCGGACGCTGCGCGCGACGTACGGGTAGTTGAAATTCTCGAGGATGCGGAAGCCGAACATCCGCATCAGCCCGATCGCCATGTCGGAATAGCCGGAGAAGTCGAAATAGATCTGCAGCGTGTAGCAGGCGAGGCCGAGCCACGCGAGCGGGGCGTTGAGCTCGGCGCCGGGCACGGCGAAGATCGCATCGGCGCTCTGACCCAGCGTGTTGGCGATCAGCAGCTTCTTGCCGAGGCCCAGCACGAAGCGGCGCACGCCGTAGGCGAACTCGCTCGTGCTCGCGTCGCGCGCGACGAGCTGCGCGGCGATGTCGCGGTAGCGGATGATCGGGCCGGCAATGAGCTGCGGAAAGAGCAGGATGTAGAGCGCGAACGCGGGGATGCTGCGCTGCGCGCTCGCCGTGCGCTTGTAGACGTCGACGACATACGAGATCGCGTGGAAGGTGAAGAACGAGATCCCGAGCGGCAGCGGTATCGCGGCGAGCGCGAGCGGCGCCGCCCCGAAGATCGGCGCGATGGCGCCGATGTTGGCGAGGGCGAAGCTCGCGTACTTGAAGATCGCCAGCGCACCCAGGTTGCCCGTCACCGCGACGGCGAGCCAGCGCCTGCGTGGCGCCGTCTCGGCCGCGGCCGCGATGCGCATCGCGATCCACCCGTTGAACGCGACGGAGCCGAGCACGAGCGGCAGGTAGCGCGCTTCCCCCCAGGCGTAGAACACGACGCTCGCCAGCAGCAGCACCGCGTTGCGACACCGGCGCGGCAGCAGAAAGTACGCGGCGAGCGTCGCCGGCAGGAACAGCAGCAGGAACAGCGCGGATGCGAAGACCATGCGTGCGCGCGAGTCTACCAGCGCACGCCGTAGTCGCGCCGTGCCCGCGCCGCCGTGGCGGCGCCGGGTCAGGCCGGCGCGCTGATCAGGCTTGCGATTCGCGCCGCGCGCGGTCTCGCGCTATTGCGGATAGTCGTGCCCGGCTGCGGGCGATGGCGCTGCCGTGTCGGATGCGGCCTCCGGCGTTGCGGCGCCGGCGCCGGGCGGCGATGCCGCCGCGCGCGTGGCTTGCGGGCGCGCGGCCGGTGCCGTGCGCGGATAGCCGGCATCGTCGAGCAGCGCCTGCCAGCGCTCCTCGTTGTAGCCGACCAGCACCTGCTTTTCCCCGACCTGCAGCACCGGACCCGATTGCTTGCCGGTGAGCGCCTTGACGCGGGCCGCGCCCTTCTCCTCGGTCACGATCACCGTCTCGAAGGGAACGCCGCGCTTCGCGAGCAGTGCCTGCGCTTCGCGGCAAACGTCGCAATCCCACGTGTACAGCGTCACCGGAAAGCGATCCGCCGCCTGTCGCGCGGCGAACGGCACCGGATCGGTCTCGATCACGTTCTCGGGCATCTGCTTCGGCTGTACGTCCCTGGCGGACGCGGGCGGCGGCTGATCCGAATAGACGACGCGGCCGTTCGCGTCGACGTAGCGATAGAGCGCCTGCGCATGCGCGGCGCCGACAAGGGCGGCTGCAATCGACAACGCGACCATCGAGCTCCGGACCTTCATGGCAGGCGAATGCGCTCAGGATGCGACCATTCCATTATGGCGCAGAAGGGCGTCGAGTTGCGGCGGGCGGCCGCGGAAGGCGACGAACGACTCGATCGCCGGGCGGCTTCCGCCGCGGGCGAGCACCTCGTCGCGGAAACGCGCGCCGACCTCGGGCGACAGCACGCCCCGTTCCTCGAACAGGCTGAAGGCGTCGGCGGACAGCACTTCCGCCCACTTGTAGCTGTAATACCCGGCGGCATAGCCGCCCGCGAAGACATGGCCGAACGCGTGCATGAACCGGTCGTATGCCGGGCGCAACACCACGGCGACTTCCCGACGAACGGCGTCGAGCACGGCCTGCGGGCTGTCGTAGCGGCCGCCGCCGGGCGCGTATTCGCTGTGCACCAGCATGTCGAACAGGGCGAATTCGAGCTGCCGCACCATCGCGATGCCGTTGCCGAAGTTGCGCGCGGCGAGCATCCGCTCGAACAGCTCGCGCGGCAGCGGTGCGCCGGTCTCGGCATGGGCGCTCATGCGCGACAGCACGTCCCATTCCCAGCAGTAGTTCTCCATGAACTGGCTCGGCAGCTCGACGGCGTCCCATTCCACGCCCTGCAATCCCGACACGCCGGCGACGTCGACGCGCGTCAGGAGCTGGTGCAGCCCGTGGCCGAACTCGTGGAAGAGGGTCGTCACCTCGCGGTGCGTGAAGTGCGCCTGCCGCCCATCGACGGGACCGGAGAAATTGCAGGTGAGATACGCGACCGGATGCTGCAGCCGGTCGTGCGCGTAGCGGCGATTGATCGCGTCGTCCATCCAGGCGCCGCTCTGCTTGTTCTCGCGCGCATACAGGTCGAGATAGAACTGTCCGACGAGCGCGCCGTCCGCGTCGCGGATCTCGAAGAAGCGCACCGACGGATGCCACGCCGGCGCGCTCGCCGGGCGCACGCTGACGCCGTAGATCGTCTCGACGACGCCGAACAGCCCCGCGAGCACGCGATCCTCCGGGAAATACAGCTTGACCTCCTGCTCGGAGAACGCGAAGCGCCGCGCCTTGAGCTTCTCCGCGGCATAGGCCAGGTCCCAGGCGGCGCAATCGTCGATGCCGAGCGCGTCGCGCGCGAACGCCGTGAGCTCGGCGTGCTCGCGCTGCGCGAACGGGCGTGCCCGCCGCGCGAGATCGCGCAGGAATGCGAGCACTTCGGCCGGCGTGCGGGCCATCTTCGGCACCAGCGAGAGATCGGCGTAGCTCGCGTAGCCGAGCAGCCGCGCCTCCTCCTGCCGCAGCTCGAGGATGCGCGCGATCACCGGTGTGTTGTCCCATCGCGGGTCCGCGCCGAGGTCGGAGGCGAGCGTCGCCGACGCGCGATGCACGAGCGCGCGCAGCGCGCGGTCGTCCGCGTATTGCATCACGGGCATGAAGCACGGGTAGCGCAGTGTGAGCTTGTAGCCGGTGCGGCCCTCCGCCGCGGCGTCAGCGCGCGCCGCGCCGACGACGTCGGCCGGCACGCCGGAAAGCGCCTGCGCGTCCTCGACGTAGTGCGCCCACGCGTTCTCGCTGTCGAGCACGTTGTCGTCGAACCTCGCCGACAGCGTCGCGAGCTCCTCCTGCACGGCCTTGAGGCGCGCCTTGTCCGCCTCGGGCAGTTCCGCGCCGCCGAGCCGGAAATCGCGCAGCGCGTTCGCGACCACCTTGCGCTGCGCCGCGTCGAGCGCTTCGAAGCCCGGCCCCTGCGCCAGCGCGCGGAAGCGCGCGAACCAGCGCGGGTCCTGCGCGATGTCGGCGTAGAACGCCGTGACCTTCGGCAGCGCCGCATTGTATGCGTCGCGGATCGCGGGCGCGCTCACGACCGCGTTCAGGTGCTTGACGGCGCCCCAGGCACGATCGAGGTGATCGAACGCGGTCTCGGTCGGCGCCACGACGTTCGCCCAGGTCGCCGGACGCGGGTCGGCGTCGACCTGCTCCACCGCCTCGCGCGCCGCCGCGAGCAGCGCGTCGATCGCGGGCGCCACGTGCTCGGCGCGGATGCGGTCGAAGGCCGGGAGGGCGCGGAAATCGAGCAGCGGATTGTCGTCGAGCGGACTCATGACGTTCGCGGCGCGGTGGTGCAGACGAGGTCGGCGCTCGCAGCGAGCGCGGCGTCGAGCGCGGCGAGGTCGGCGGGCGTGCCGACGTTGGCCCAGGGTCCCTCGTAGCGCTCTCCCGATACGAGCCGGCGCCCGATCCACTCGTGGTAGAGGGGCAGCATCCTGATCTTCACGCCGCGCGGAAGCCCGCGGAACAGCGCGGTGTCGTAGACGCCGATATTGCCGAAGGTCAGGCGCGCGGGGCCTTCCAGGCCGACGCGATCGGCGTCGAGGCAGAAATCCCCCGTCGGGTGATACGGCGGATTGGGCACCATGACCAGGTGCACGCGCGGCGCGCTGCCTTCGGCGATCGCGTCGATGCGAGCGCGCAGCGCCGCGTATTCGAAGCGCGTCCAGATGTCGCCGGAGACGATCAGCGCGGGCCCGGGCGCGAGCAGCGGCGAGGCGGTCGCGATGCCGCCGGCGGTCTCGAGCGGCTCGGCCTCGCGGGACCACGCGATGCGCACGCCGAACGCGGCGCCGTTGCCGAGCGCGCCGACGAGCTGCGCGGCGCCGTGCGCGGCATTGACGACGATGTCGCGGAAGCCGGCGCGCGCGAGCGCCTCGATCTGCCAGACGATCAGCGGCTTGCCGCCCGCCAGGAGCAGCGGCTTCGGCGTGTGGTCGGACAACGGGCGCATCCGCTCGCCGCGCCCGGCGGCGAGAATCATCGCGGTCGCGAGCCGGGTCATCGCGGCGCTCAGGACGCGGCCGCCGCGGCCGGGGTGCGATCGTCGAGCGCGTCGAGCAACGCGCTGAGCGCGTCGAGCTCGCGGTAGCGGCCGCAGGCGCGGCGCAGATACCGCATGACCCGCGGCATGTCGTCGACATAGCCCGCCTTGCCGTCGCGGTGCCTGAGGCGCGCGAAGATGCCGAGGACCTTGAGCTGCCGCTGCACGCCCATCCACTCGAAGTCGCGCCAGAACGCGGCGAAATCCGCCGCCACCGGCAGATGGACGTTGCGCGCGCGCTCCCAGTAGCGGATCGCCCAGTCGAGCTGGCGCTCCTCGTCCCATTCGACGTACGCGTCGCGCAGCAGCGAGACGAGATCGTAGGTGATCGGCCCGTGGACCGCATCCTGGAAATCGAGGACGCCGGGATTGGGGGTCGCCACCATCAGGTTGCGCGAGTGGTAATCGCGATGGACGAACACGCGCGGCTGCGCGAGGTTGTTGGCGAGCAGCAGCTCGAAGGTCGACTCGAGCGGCGCGCGCTCCCCGGGCGAGAGCGCGCGCGCGAGATGCCGCGCGACGTACCAGTCCGGGAACAGCGCGAGCTCGCGGCGCAGCAGCGCGTCGTCGTAGGGCGGCAGCTCGTCCTCGCGCGAGGCGCGCTGCAGCCGCACCAGCGCGTCGAGCGCATCGGCGTACAGATGCGGGGCGCTCGCCGCGTCGAGCGCCGAAGCGTACGTGCGCGTGCCGAGATCGGTCAGCAGCAGGTAGCCGCGCGCGATGTCGGCGGCCAGCACGCGCGGCACGTGCACGCCCGCCTGCCCGAGCAGCCGCGCGACGTGCACGTACGGGCGGCAGTCTTCCTGCGGCGGCGGCGCGTCCATCGCGATCAGCGTCGCGGCATCGCCGGCCGCCGGCCACGACCGCGCGAGCGTCACGCGGAAGTAGCGGCGGAAGCTCGCGTCGGCCGACGCGGGCGCGATCGAGGCGACGGGAACCCGCAATGCCGACGCGAGCCATTGCTGGAGCGCATCGGCGCGCGCGTCGGCGGTGGCGATGGAGGACATCATCGGTGCGCGCCGGTCGCGCGAATGCAGGCTCGCCCGGATAGCAATCCCGTCGAAGGCACCCGGTCCGTGTGAAATATCCGGGCTAGAATGCGCGGATTCTAGCAAACCTCCGCAGCAATCTCCCTTTCACGGATGAAGCTTCGAGCCGGCCCGATCGCCGCATGGGCCGCCCTGACCGGCGTGCTGTGCGCGCCGTGCGCCGCCGCGGAGTCGCTTGCGCTCAAGTTGTCGCGCGACATCGACGTGCTGCCGCCGAAGCCGGCCGCACCGCGACCGCCCGGCGCGCCGGCGGCGGGACTGCAGCTTGCGCCGATCGCCGGCGAGCGCGAGACGCGGGGCGCGCTGTTCCTGCGCGCCGACCACCTCGAAGGCGACAACCGGCGCCTCACCGCCGAGGGGCACGTGGAGCTGCGGACGCGGTTCGAGACCGTGCTCGCCGATCGTCTTTCGTACGACATCGAGCAGCAGACGATCTTCGGCGACGGCGACGTCGTGCTGCGGCGCGGGTACGACTGGATCACCGGCCCGCAACTGCAATACAAGCGCGACACGCAGGTCGGCTTCTTCCGCAGCCCGCGCTTCTTCGTCGAGGAGGCCAACGCGCACGGCGACGCGTCGGAGATCCGCTTCACCGGCCCCGACACGTACGAGGCGAGCGACGCGAGCTACACGACCTGCGTCGCGGCGCATCCCGACTGGTATCTGCGCGGCGACGAGCTCGAGGTCGACAACCTGCGCAAGGTCGGCACCGCCCGCCGCGTGTCGGTGCATTTTCTCGACATGCCGGTGATGTACGCGCCGTGGCTGCAATTCCCGCTGTCGAACGAGCGCAAATCCGGATTCCTGACGCCGACGCTCGGATCGACCGGCGTGCGCGGCTTCGAGGCGACGGCGCCCTATTACCTCAATCTCGCGCCCAACTACGACGCGACGATCACCCCCCGCCTGATGACCAAGCGCGGCCTGCAGCTCGGCGCGCAATTTCGCTACCTCCTCGGCGACGCACCGGCCGCGCAGGCGTCCGGCGAGATGAACACCGAGGTGCTCCCGAACGATCGCGCGACCGGCGAGCGCCGCTACGCGCTCGCGTGGCAGCATACCGAGCAGTTCGCGCCGTGGCTCGGCGCATACTGGAACGTCAACAAGGTCTCCGACGACACGTACTTCGCCGACTTCGCGGACCGGATCGCGATCACGTCGCAGAAGACGCTGCCGCGCGAGGGCGGGCTGGTCGCGACGTCGGGACCGTGGTCGCTGCTCGCGCGCGCCCAAAGCTACCAGACGCTGCAGGATCCGAACGCGCCGGTGCTCCCGCCGTACAACCGCCTGCCGCAGATCCTGGGGTCGTTGCGCGACACCGACTGGCTCGGCCTGACGTGGGGCGGCAGCGCCGAGTACGCGCGCTTCTCGCAGCCGGCGCTCGTGCCGACCGGCGAGCGCGTCGTGCTCTACCCGGCCGCCGCATGGACCCGGCAGGGCTCGGCGTGGTTCTTCACCGCGCGCGGCGGATTGCACCTGCGCCAGTATGCGCTCGACCAGACCACGCCGTCGCTCGCCGATCGGCATCCGGGCTACGCGATCCCGATCGCGAGCCTCGACGGCGGCCTCGTGTTCGAGCGCGACGTCGACGTGCTCGGCACGCCGCTCACGCAGACGCTCGAGCCGCGCGCGTTCTACGTCTACATCCCGTTCAAGGCGCAGAACGACGCGCCGGTGTTCGACACCGCGATCGACGACTTCAACTTCTCGCAGCTCTTCGCCGAGAACCGCTACATCGGCAACGACCGCATCGGCGACGCGAACCAGCTCACGCTCGCGCTCACGTCGCGCTACCTCGATCGCGACACCGGCGCCGAGCGGCTGCGCCTGGCGGTGGGCCAGCGCTTCTATTTCGAGGACCAGCGCGTGAGCCTCAACGAGCCGCTGCGCTCGGCCGGCAAGTCGGACCTGCTGCTGTCGGCCGAAGGCAGGCTCTCCGACGCCTGGACGCTCGCGAGCCTCTTGCAGTACAACTTCGACGCGCCGGAGGTCGAGCGCTTCAACGCGGGCGTGCGCTACACGCCGGCGCCGGGGCGCGTGGTGAACGCGACGTGGCGCTACACGCGCACGCTGGTCGATCCGAGCGGTGCGCTCGAGCAGATCAAGCAGGTCGACCTGTCGGCGCAGTGGCCGGTCAGCGAGCGCTGGACGCTGATCGGGCGCTGGAACTACTCGCTTCCCGACCGCAAGACGCTGGAGGCGGTCGCCGGCATCGAGTACAATGCGGACTGCTGGGTGCTGCGCATCGTCGGCCAGCGGCTGACGACGACGACACAGCAGGCGACGACGTCGGTGTTCGTGCAGCTCGAGCTGAACGGGCTCGGGCGCGTCGGCACCAGCCCGCTCGAGCTCCTGCGCCGCAGCGTGCCGGGCTACGTGCCCACGAACGCCCCGTCGTTGCGCGAGCGCGACCGTCGCCTCGAACCGCTCCCGGAATTCTGAAAGGCATCCATGGTGGCCGTCCGCCGTCTTGCAATGACTGCCGTGCTGGTGCTCGCCGCCGGCCACGCGCTCGCGCAGGCGCCCGCCGCGCAGGCGCCGGCGCGCGCCGCGCCGAAGGTCGTTCCGCTCGATCGCGTGCTCGTCGTCGTCAACGACCAGGCGATCACGCAATGGGACATGAACGAGCAGCGGCGCATCGTGCTGCAGCAGATGAAGGCGTCGAACGTGACGCCGCCGTCGAACGACATTCTCGACAAGCAGGTGCTCGAGCGGCTGATCGCGGAGCGCGCCGTGCTCCAGTACGCGAAGGAGACCGGCATCCGCGTCGACGACACGACGGTGGAGCGGACGATCCTGCGCGTTGCCGAGGAGAACAAGCTCCCGCCCGACGAATTCCGCAAGGTGCTCGAGCGCGAAGGGATTCCGTACGCGAACTATCGCGAGGACATCCGCCGCCAGATCATCATCCAGCGCGTGCGCGACCGCGAGGTCGACAGCAAGGTCTCCGTATCCGACGCCGAGGTCGACAACTATCTCGCGACGTTCGCCTCCCAGGCCGGCGGCGAGGACGAGTACCTGCTGTCGCACATCTACGTGACCGTCCCCGAGCAGGCCACGCCCGACGTCGTCGACGCGCGCCGCCAGCGCGCGGAGGCGGCGCTCGCGGAAGTGAAGGCGGGCAAGGATTTCGCGCAGGTGGCGGCATCGTTCTCCGACGCTCCCGACGCCCCGTCGGGCGGCAACCTCGGCTGGCGCTCGCGCGCGCGGCTGCCCTCGGTGTTCGCCGACATCGTGCGCACGATGAAGCCCGGCGACGTCTCGGCGGTGCTGCGCAGCGCCGGCGGCTTCCACGTCGTGAAGCTCGCCCAGCAGCGCAACCGCAACCAGCCGACGGTCGTCGAGCAGACGCACGCGCGCCATATCCTGATCAAGGTGAACGAGACGACGTCGGAGTCCGACGCGCGGGCGCGGATCGACCGGCTGCGGGAGCGGCTCGTCGGCGGCGCGAGCTTCGAGGAGCTCGCGCGCGCGAATTCCGAGGACGCGTCGAGCGCGAAGGGCGGCGACCTCGGCTGGATCTCTCCCGGCGACACGGTGCCCGATTTCGAGCGTGCGCTCGGCAAGCTCGAGGTGAACGAAATCTCGCAGCCGATTCGCACGCCGTTCGGCTGGCACCTGGTCCAGGTGCTCGAGCGGCGCAAGCAGGACGTCACGCAGGAGCGGCGCCGGGAGCAGGCGCGTCAGGCGATACGCCAGCGCAAGAGCGACGAGCAGTTCGACGAGTTCGTGCGGCAGCTCCGCGACCGGACCTACGTCGAGTACAAGAGCAGCGAGAGCTGAGGCCCGGAAGGCGAGGCGGGCACGCGGCTTCAGCGCCGCAGGATCGCGACGCGCGCCAGCGTGAACGGCGCCGCGCGCGCCAGCACGACGGTAAGGCGTAGCTGGTCGATCGGTGTCGGGCCCGCGGCAGGCGCGACGCGCACGAGGCGTCCGGCCGCGGTGACTTCGATCTCGCCACCGTCGCGCCGCGCGAGCGGCCGCCAGGACGCATCGACGGTTTCCCGTCCCGCCACTTCGATCGCGTCGACCGCGACCGCATCGGGCAGTCCGACGACGATGCCGTCGATCGCGTCGCCCGCGAGCGCGATCTCGGGCGGCGAAACGAGCGCGACGCGGCCGCCGCGCTCCGCCGTGATCTCGAGCGCACCCGGGAGCGGGCGCGCCGATCCGCCCGCGACGGCCCAGCCATCGTCGTCGGCGTGCACGCGCGAGCCGAACGTCCACAGCTTGCTGCCGAGCGGCAGTCCCGCTCGCGCCAGCAGGAAGTCGAGCGCCGCCGCCTCGAGCGGCGTGTTGCGCCACGCGGTGTAGCTGACGTACTCCGGGCTTTGCGCGTGCAGCCCGTTCGAGCCGTTCCACGCCATCGGCGACACGAAGCGGGCGCCGGCGTTCCACAGGTCGCGCAGTGCGCGGTAGGCCTCCGCGTAGCCCGGCTGGCGCTGCGGATGGCGCAGATCCGCCGTATTGAACTCGACGAGCCCGAAACCGGGATCGAGCGCGGCGAGCGTCGCATAGAGCGAGCGGCCGTTTTCCATCGGGATCTCGTTCGTCGCCGATGCTCCGTAGACGATCGCGCCGAGATGCCCGTCGCGGGGCTTGCTGCCCTCGATCGAGACGCCCGCCGAGTCGTGATTCTTCACCGGGCTCGCGATCGACAGCGCCAGCGGCATCGCGTCGTCCGCCGGCGCCATCAATCCCTGCGACGTCCAGATCCGATCGGGCGGGATTCCCGCTGCGACGAGCCACTGCGCCAGCTCGTCGTGGTGCAGCGCGACGAGATGACGGCGAAACATCTCCCATTCCTGCACCCAAGGATCGTGCCAGTACGCGTTGCCGCCGCCGCGGCGGAACACCCGCGGCGGATCGACGTCCTCCCAGCGACGAAACCGCCGTCGCGCGATCGCGCAGACGTCGGCGAGCGACCTCGGCGTGGCGCGGCGGCAGCGCGACAGGTCCGGCACGTCGTTCCCGCACTCGCCCGCATAAGGGCCGGTGCCCGCGAGCCAATGGCGGAACTGCGCGAGCGTGCCCGGGTTGTAGTCGTACCACTGCGCTTCGGCGAAGAACGGATTGATGTAGACGTCGGGATCGAGGTTGATCCCGACGAACAGGTCCGGATGCGCGGCCATGAACGAGACGAGATGCCGCGCGGCCTGCTGCAGGTTGCGCTTCTTGTACGCGCGCACGGCGTGCGCGTAGACGTTGAGCGTCAGCGCGCGCGCGAGCTCGGGCGATTCCTGCGACCCGGGCAGATGCTTCAGGTAATCATCCGGCATCACGGCGTCGCGCTCGTTCCATTGGCAGTTCGCGACGTCCTCCTCGAGACGGTCGTTGACGTCCCAGTCGGGACAGGTGCCGCCGGCATCGGCCCAGATGCCGCCGTTCAGCGTGATCAGCACCGGCAGGCGCTCCCGCCTGGCGTGCTCGAGCACGTGCGCGAGCGCGTCGTCGGCAACCGCGCGCGCCCCGAGGCGGCGGCCGACGTCGAAGGCCGGGTCGAAGCGATAGTCGTCCGCGCGCCCGGTCGTCGTGCGCAGGTAGAGGATCGGCACGCGCATCGCGATCCGCGTCGTTGCCGAGACGTACGCCGAGTACCACGTCGCGAGGCCGGTCGCGGATCCGCCCGTCACGCCGGACAGCGCCGGGATCAGGTGGAACGGCCGCGCCGGCCGTCCCGAGAGGAAGCGCCATCGCGCGTGCGCAGCCTCATCGACGAGCGAGCGCCGGCCGAGCAGCCGCTCGCTGCCGTCGCCGGCGATCGCGACGATCGCGACCGTGCGCCGATCCGCGCCCGGAGCTGCCGGAAACTGCGAAACATCGCCGACGAACTCGAATCCGCTGTCGGGATTGTCCGGATAGCCGGGGCGCACGGCGGCGACGTCGTGCCGCGGCTGGCCGTAGCGCGCACGCAGCACGTGTCCTTCCAGCCGCAGCTCGACGGCGCGGATGCGCCGCGTCGCGAGCGCCCAGCCGGCCACGCGCACGAGCGGGCCGGCAATGGCGTCCTCGCGCGGCTCGTCGACCCAGCCGATCGTTTCTCCCCATGGCGGGGCCGTCGCCTCGGTCGTGCGCTCCTGCATCGTCGTCGCGATTATCGCCTGCCGTAGAATCGCGGCATCGTAGCCGGTGACGGCGGCAATGCCCGAATGCTCATGCAACCAATGCCCGACCGCGACGATCTGATCGTTTCCCGGCTCGTCGCCGAGCCGTGGTACGTCGACAAGGTCACGATCGAGGGAGCGCGGCTCGCCGCCGTCGGCTGGTCGATGCCGGTCGACGAGCGCGAGCCCCCCGAGGGCTGGTTCAACGTCAACGGCAGGCGCTTCGATCGCATCCGCTATCCGTTTCCCCGTCCCGACGTGGCAGCGGTGTTCTGGCAGCGCAGGAACGCAGTGTCATGCGGGTTCGAGTGCGAGATCGACGACCTGCCCGAGCCGTACCCGGGCGGCGTGCTGGAGATCCGGCGCGTCATTGCGCACACCCCGTCCGTCGAGCGCGGCCGCGATTCGTGGTTCGCGCCCGATCCGGCGCTGCATCGGAGCGTGCCGGACGCCGAGCGGCGCTTTCGCGTGATCGGCGATCGCGACCCGGCCGGATTCCTGATCTCCGGCGCGACCGACTATCACCGGATGGATCGGGCGCTCGTCGCGGTGGCCGGGAGGCGCGTGCACGAATGCGCGCGCGTCCTCGACTGGGGCGTGGGCTGCGGGCGTGTCGCGCGGCACTTCCCGGGGGAACGGGCGCAGGCGCTGACCGGATGCGATATCGATCACGACAACGTCGCCTGGTGCGCCGCGAACCTCCCGGGGACGTTCGTCGCCTCGCGGCTCGCGCCGCCGCTGCCGTTTCCGGGCGGCACGTTCGACCTGGTCTACGGGATCTCGGTGTTCACGCATCTGCGCGAGCCGATGCAGGTCGCCTGGCTCGAGGAGCTCGCGCGCGTGGCGCAGCGCGGCGCGATCCTGCTGCTGACGACGCACGGCGAGACGGCGATCGACTTCTCGCGCCTGCCGCCGGCGGAATACCGCCGCGTGCGCGACGACGTCCGCCGCGCCGGGATTCTCGTGAGCGGCACGAACACGCAGCTCGACGGCCACGTCGAGCACGCGGGCGAGTACGTGAACGTGTACCACGCGGCCGACTACGTGCGGCGCACGTGGGGACGCTGGTTCGACGTCCTGCACATCCTGCCCGGCTACATCCTGCATCACGACCTCGTCGTGCTGCGCAAGCGCTAGCCCGACTTCCCGGCCGCGCCCCGCACGCGTGGACGGTACGCGGCGACACGGTCCTTCAGCGCGAGCGCGGGTCCCTCGACGTTGTGCCAGGAGAGCATCGCGAGCGGCACCGTGACGAGCAGGGCGAGAGCGAACAGCGCGAGCGGCTGCGCCAGGCCGAGCTGCCAGATCAGGAACTGCTGCACCGGGAACGCGAGCAGATAGGTGCCGTACGAATAGTCGCCCACACGCAGGTACGCGCGCCAGAGCAGGCGCGGATGGTACGCGAGCACGAGCGCGACGTACGGAATGCACACGTAGTACCAGAAGCCGGCGATGGTGGGGACGCGGCCGGCGAGGATCGTCAGCAGAGCCGCGACGGCCGCCACCGGCAATGACACCGGGATGACCCGCCGAGCGGCGTGGAGCCAGGCACCGGCGAAGAAGCTCAGGATCAGACCAGGGATCGTGCCGTAGCCATCGGAAGGCATCCACTCCTTTGCGATCTGCGGAAACGTCGCATAGCCGGCGAGCGCGGCGAGCGATAGCGCGGCATAGAGCCATCCGCGGCGCATGATCGTGCCGGCCGCGATCAGCGCCGCAATGCAATAGCACCAGACCTCGACCGGAATCGTCCACAGCGATCCGTTCACGGCGAGCGGGTAGGGAAGCGTCGCGAACACGCCGGGCAGGCGGTCGCGCACGCCGAAGAAGGGGGTCGCGACCAGGAAGCGCCACGTGTCGGCGTGCCGCCAATACGCGCCGCTCGCGAGCGTCGTGGCGAGCCAGCCGATGACGACGACGCAGAACAGCTTGGCGAGCAGCAGGCCGGGCACGATCCGCAATGCGCGCCCGACGGCGTACCGATACAGCGAGGCGGCGCGGGCGAGGCTTTGCGCGATCAGGAATCCGCTGATCCCGAAGAACACGACGACGCCGATCGTCGCGACATCGGTGTAGCCGCCGCTCAGGACGCCGAGCGGCTCGTCCGCGATGTGCCCCGTCAACGCATACGAATGGGAAAAAAGCACCATCGACGCCGCGACCATCCGCAGCAGGTTGAGGTTGTTCTCCCGCCCGTGGGCGACCGCGTCGAAGGTCATGTCGGTATCATGCACGGATGCCCGCGCGCAAGGATACGCCGGAGCCCGACGATGCGCCGCTGCTCGACGAGCAGGTCGCGTACTACCGCGCCCGCGCCGCGGAATACGACGCGTGGTGGTTCCGGACCGGTCGCTTCGACCGGGGCGCTGCGAACAATGCGGCGTGGCGCGCCGATGTCGCGGCGGTCGAGCAGGCGGTCGTCGCCATGCTCGACCGCGCGCGGGCGTCCGCGGTGCTCGAGCTGGCCTGCGGCACCGGCCTCTTCACGCGCCATCTCGCCCCGCGCGCCGGCGCCGTGACGGCGGTCGACGCGTCACCCGAGGTGATCGAGATCAATCGCCGCCGCGTCGCAGCGTCGAACGTTCGCTACGTCCGGGCCGACCTGTTCGCCTTCGAGCCGCCGGCGCGCTACGACTGCGTGTTCATGAGCTTCTGGCTCTCGCACGTGCCGCACGCGCGCTTCGACGCGTTCTGGTCGATGGTGCGGCGCGCGCTCGCCCCGGGAGGCCTTGCGTATGTCGTCGATTCCGCGCACGACCCGACATCGACGGCCGCCAACCACCCGACGCCGGACCGGCACGCGGGTGTAGTGACGCGCAGGCTCGACGACGGGCGCGAGTTCCGCATCGTCAAGGTATTCTGGGAGCCGCGCGCGCTCGCCGATCGGCTTCACGCGTGCGGCTTCGCGGCGGACATCGCCGCGACGGAGCGCTATTTCATCTACGGCAGCGCGCGCGATCGACACGCCGGCTCGTCGCCGGTGGGCACCGCG
>DASURV010000066.1:0-3604 GCA_036375455.1 Casimicrobiaceae bacterium
CGGGCCCACCTGCACGCTCGCTTGCCCGATGAGCGACCAGTGCTCGGCAGCCGTGAGTTCAGCCCCAGTATGCTCGTCGTGCCAGTGTTCGATCTGCTTGTGAGCATTCTCGATCATCACGATCGCTGCGTCCACCATGGCCCCGATCGCGATCGCGATGCCGCCGAGCGACATGATGTTGGCGTTGACGCCCTGGTAGTGCATCACGATGAACGCGACGAGGATGCCGAGCGGCAACGAGACGATCGCGACGATCGACGATCGCAGATGCAGCAGGAAGACGAAGCAGACCAGCGCGACGACGATGAATTCCTCGACGAGCTTGTCCCTCAGGTTGTCGACCGCGCGCCGGATCAGGTTCGAGCGATCGTACGTCGGGACGATTTCGACTCCAGGCGGGAGACTCGGCTTCAGCGTCGCGAGCTTCGCCTTCACCGCGTCGATCGTCTCGAGCGCGTTCTTGCCCGAGCGCATCACGATGACGCCGCCGGCGACCTCGCCTTCGCCGTCGAGCTCGGCGATCCCGCGGCGCATCTCGGGACCCACCTGGACGCGCGCCACGTCGCCGAGGCGCACCGGCACGCCCGCGTCGGTCGTCGTCAACGGTATCCGGCGGAAGTCGTCGAGCGACTGCAGATATCCCGACGCCCGCACCATGTATTCCGCTTCCCCGAGCTCGAGCACCGAACCGCCGCTCTCCTGGTTCGCCTTCTGCACCGCGTCGATCACCCGCCCGTGCGGGATGTTGTACGCGCGCAGCCGATCCGGGTCGAGCACGACCTGGTACTGGCGCACCATGCCCCCGATGCTCGCCACCTCCGCGACGTTGGCAACGGTCTTCAGCTCGTACTTGAGGAACCAGTCCTGCAGCGCGCGCAGTTGCGACAGGTCCAACCGGCCGCTGCGATCGACGAGCGCGTATTCGTACACCCAGCCGACTCCCGTCGCATCGGGACCGAGCGCGGTCTTCGCCTGCGCCGGCAGGCGCGACTGCACCTGGTTCAGGTATTCGAGCACGCGCGAGCGCGCCCAGTACGGATCGGTGCCGTCCTCGAACAGGATGTAGACGAACGAGTCCCCGAACATCGAATAGCCGCGCACCGACTTCGCGCCCGGGACGGACAGCATCGTCGTCGTGAGCGGATAGGTGATCTGGTTCTCGACGATCTGCGGCGCCTGGCCGGGGAACATCGTGCGGATGATCACCTGCGTATCGGACAGGTCCGGGATCGCGTCGAGCGGCGTGCGCAGCACCGACCAGATGCCCCAGGCGGTGACCATCGCGGTGGCGAGCAGCACCAGGAAGCGATTGACGATCGACCAGCGGATGAGGCGCGCGATCATGGTTTCGCGGCCGGCAGTGCCGGCGCTCCGGAATGGCCCGCGTGTGCGCTTTCGCTTCCGGCCGGCGGCGCCGCGGCAGCTCCGCGCGCGCGCGCGATGCCGACGATCTCGAATGCGCCGTCGCTCGTCGTGCGGATATCGAAGTTGACGGTGTCGCCGACCGCGATGCCGGCGGGCAGGCCCGAGGCCGGCGGCCTGAAGCCCATCGTCATCGCGCTCCAGTTCAGGCTCGGGATCGGGCCGTGCGAGATCACGATTTCGTCGCGGTCGATGCTTTCGACGACGCCTTCGCCGCGGTGCGTCCGCGCCGCATTCGCCGCGACCGCAGGCGCCGTCTCGCTCATGCGCGTGGCGCTCGCCTTGAGATTGGCTTCCGAATCGACGAGGAACTGCCCGGACACGACGACCTTCTGCCCGGGCTGCAACCCGCTGCGGATCTCGGTCCGGCCGTCGGCGTCCAGTCCGATCTCGACGTCGATCGGGGTGAACCTGCCGTCGCCCTCCGTCACGACGACGACGCTGCGCTTGCCGGTCTGGATCACCGACTCGGTCGGCACGAGGAGCACTTCCCTGCCTGCCCCCTGCGCGAAGGCGACGGTGACGAACATGCCCGGGACGAGCCGACCGCCGGGATTGGCGAGCTCGATGCGCGCCTTGAGCGTGCGCGTCGCCGGATTCACTTCCGGCAGGATCGCGCTCACGCTGCCCTTGAAGGACTCGCCGGGCAACGCCTGTGCGCGTGCGGTGACCGCATTGCCGGGGCGCACCCGCGCGGCCGCGCTTTCCGGCACTTCGGCATTCACCCACACCGTCGAAAGTCCGTTCAATCGGAACAGCGGCGCACCGGCCATCACCGTCATGCCTTCGCGCGCCGCGAGCTCCCCGACGACTCCGCCAATCGGCGCGGTGACCGTCATGCGCGCCTGCACGCTGCCGCTCGATTCCACGGCGCGGATCTGCGCGTCGGACATGCCGACGAGACGCATGCGCTGGCGCGCGCCTTCGACGATACCCGACAGATTCGCGCCGCCGGAGTCCGCGATGCGGCGCGCCGTCAGGTATTCCTCCTGCGCCGCGACCCAGTCGGGCACGTACAGTTGCGCCAGCGCCTGCCCCTTGCGCACCGGATCGAGCGGTGCGCGCACGTACAGGCGCTCGAGAAAACCGTTCGCACGCGCCTGGACCAGCGCGACATCGCGCTCGTTGTACGCGACGCTGCCGACCGCCTCGAGCGCCGGCGCGAGGACCCCGCGCTTCACCTCGGCCGTGCGCACGCCGAGGTTCTGCTGGACGCGCGGGTCGATCGAAACCTTCGCGGCGTCGCCGCCGGAATCCGCGTAGACGGGCACGAGCGGCATGTCCATGAAGGGCGACTTGCCGGGCTTGTCGAAGCGTTGCCCCGGCACCATCGGGTCCTGCCAGTACAGCACCTTCCTGCCGTTCGTGGAGTCGACGCCGCCCTGCGCGCTCGCCGATCCCTTTGCGGCGCCGCTTCCGTTCGATACCGAGCCCGCCAGCGCCACGCCGCGCTGCACGCCGAGCTCGTGCAGGCCATAACCCGCGGCAGCGAGCACGGCGACGCCCGTAATGCCGACGAGGAGAGTCGTTTTCATCGCGAGTCCTTGCGATAGGTGCGTGCCGCGGAACGCAGCGCGCCATCATCCGGAGAGAGGAAATTCAGTTGCGCCCACAGGCGCGCCGTGTCCCATTCGAGCTGCAGCGCCTGCATGCGCACGTCGATCTCGCCGCGGCGCGCCATGAGGACATCGGCGATGCTCGCCTTCGAGCCGCGGTACGCGGCCAGCACCGCCTGCGTGCGCTCGATTGCGAGCGGCAGCAGCTCGCGATCGTAGCGGGCGCGGCGTTCCCGATTGCTCTGCCACTCGACGATCGTCGCGCGGACCTCCGCGGCATGCGCGCGCAGCACGTCCTCGCGCTCGGCGCGCACTTCCTCCAGCATCGCGAGCCGCGCGGCGATCTCCCGGTCCTGGCGGTTCCCCCGGTCCCATTGCAGCGGCACCGAGACGCCGACCGAGATCATGTTCGAATAGGCGGGACCGCGCTGGCTGTACATTACTTCGAGGCTCCAGTCGACCTTCCGCGCCGCCTTCGCAACGTCGACGTCGGCGGCGGCCACCGCCTCCCGCTGGTCGAGCACCGCGATCTGCGGATGGTGGCGGATGTCCGTGTCGAGCGTGCGCTGATCGAGGCGCAGCGTGTCGACATCGGCCCTGCCGGCCAGTGCCGAATCGGCCGCATC